>JACMNE010000066.1 GCA_014378715.1 Microbacteriaceae bacterium | reverse complement strand
CAGGCCCCGCTCGCGCAGGATCGTCTTGCGCAGCGACAGGCCGATCCCGGGCTGGGCCTCGAAGTTCACCAGCGGCAGCCAGGGCGCGTAGGCGTCCCGCGCTGCGGCGTACCCTCCGTGTTCCCACGCGTCGAGCGCGGCTCGCAGCCCCTCCGGGTGGGAGAAGCCGGTCATCGCCCCTGCTGCGCCGGCCGCCAACTCGTCGAGGAGGCCGACCCCGCCGAGGCCCCCGAAGACGGGTACGTCGGTGCGTGCGGTCAGCCGGGCGACGGCGGCGCTCGTCGGCGGGGCCTCGGACTTCACCGCGACCACGAACGGGCAGTGCTCGACGACGTCGAGAAGCTGGTCCGATGTGATCCGAACGCCGGAGGTCTCGGGGTAGTCCTGCAGCACGATGCCGGCGCCGGTGGCCTCGTGAACGGCGGTGAGGTGGCGGGTCAGCACGGCCGGGTCGGTGGTGTTGGCCTGGACCATGACGCCGGCCAGGTCGGAGCCGGCCGACGCGACGGCCGTCCGTGCCTGCTCGATCGCGACCGCCGTCGTCCGCGCCGAGACACCGACGACCAGCGGGGTTCCGGCGGCGCGCTTGGCGACTTCGCTGACTACCGCGGCCTGCTCGGCTGCGTCCAGGGCGACACCCTCGCCGAAGACACCCAGGACGACCAGGCCGTGAGCGGGGACGCTGAGGTAGAGGTCGATCTCGCGTTGTAGCGAGTTGGTGTCGACGTCGAGCCGGGGCCCGTGGAAGGGCGTGGCCAGCACGCCCCAAAGCCCGCGGGGCAGGGGGGAGGAGGTCATCGGTCAGCGGGTCCTTCCGGGATGAGGCCGCGGCGGCGCAGCGCCTCCGCGACGATGTGTTCGGCGATGGCCAAGGCCGATGTCGCCCCCGGCGAGGGGGCGTTGCGGACGTGCACGATCCGGTCGGTGCCGGTGATCACGAAATCGTCGACCAACCGGCCGCGGGAGTCCATCGCCTGGGCGCGGACACCCCGCGGGCCCCGCACGACGCCGTCGGTCTCGAGTGAGGGCACGTACTTGCGCGCCTCGGCCACGAACCGCGCCGGGCTCACCGCCGTACGCGTCTCGCGGACCGCGGCCGGCAGGTTGCGTGCGGCGAAGCGCCAGAAGCCTGGGAAGCCGATCGCGTCGCGCACGTCGCGGGGCACGACACGGCGGCGTTCGTAGGACTCCCGACCCAGGGAGAGGAACGCGTTGGGGCCGAGCATCAGCGCGCCGTCCACCCGGCGGGTCAGGTGCACACCGAGGAAGGGGTAGCGCGGGTCCGGCACCGGGTACACCATGCCCCGGACGAGGTTGCGCTGACTCTCGGGGACGAGAAAGTAGTCGCCGTAGAACGGCACGATCCGCGGGTCCGTCGGCTCCCCGAGCAGGGCTGCGAGGCGGTCGGACTGCAGCCCGCCGCACACGATGACCAGGTCGAACTCGTCGGTGCCCCGCGCGGTGCCGACCCGCACGGAGCCTCCGCGGTCATCCAACCAGGTCACCTCGTTGCCGAGCCGGACCGTGCCACCGGCCGCGGTCAGCTCCCCGGCGAGCGCATCGGTGACCGCGGGGAAGTCGACGATCGCCGTGTGCGGTGAGTGGATCGCGCGGACGCCGACGGCGTGAGGCTCGATCTCGTGTAGCTCGTCGGCCCCGACCACGCGGACGTCGGGTACACCGTTCGCCACCGCCCGGGCGTGGAGCGCGTCGAGCCGGGTCGACTCCCGGTCGTCGAGAGCGACCACGACCTTGCCGCACTCCTCGTAGGCGATGTCGTGCTCGGCGACGAACCCGTGCAGCAGGTCGACGCCGCGACGGCACAGTGTGGCCTTGAGGCTGCCCGGTTCGTAGTACAGCCCTGCGTGCACGACACCGCTGTTGTGGCCGGTCTGGTGCGCGGCGAGCCGGTCCTCCTTCTCGAGCAGGGTGACTGTCGCGTCGTGGTGGCAGGCGAAGTGGCGGGCGACCGCCGTACCGATGATGCCGCCACCGACCACCGCCACGCGCAACGCACTCACGGCCGTTCCCGATGGGTCGGCTCGAGGAACAGCGGAGGAGCGACACGATAGGTCGCCGGTGTCGCCGACAGCCGGATCGGGTGGGCGACAGTGGCGACCGGATGGGCACGGTCGCCCGCGGCGATGGTGGCGACGGGGGAGAGCCCGAGCTGCTCGGCCAGGTCGAACGCCTGGCCGAGGTCGTTGATCGGCCCGCACGGGACGCCCAGCGCTGAGAGCTCGGTGAACCAGTGGTCGGCCGGCTGCTCGCGCAGGACGCTCTCGAGCTCGACGACGAGCACCTCGCGGTGGGCGACCCGCTGCTGGTTCGTGGTGAACCGTGGGTCGGCGGCGAGCTCCGGCCGCCCGATTCCCTGGGCGAGCCGGTCGAACAGCTTGTCGTTGGCCGCGGCGACCGCCAGGGGCCGGTCGGCGGTGCGCAGCACCTCGTAGGGCGCGATGCTCGGATGCTCGTTGCCCATCAGAGTGGGGACCTGGCCGGTGTTGAGGTACGTCGAGGACTGGTTGGTGAGCGCGGAGAGCGTCGAGGAGAGCAGGTTCACCTCGACCCGCTGGCCCTCGCCGGTCCGGTCGCGGTGGCGCAGCGCGGCGAGGATCCCCACCGTGGCGTGCAGCCCCGTCACCACGTCGACGAGCGCGGCCCCGACCTTGGTGGGCCCGGACT
>JACMNE010000014.1 GCA_014378715.1 Microbacteriaceae bacterium | reverse complement strand
CGTTCCCCCCCACGGCCACTCTCTCCAGCTCGCACGTCTATGCGCCTGCCGGCCGTACATCCGCTACGGGGCGGCGATCGCGATGGCGCTGTGGTCCATAGAGCTGACGATGCCGGCGACGAGGGCCCAGCCGAGGATCCACCACCGGAGGTTCTTGATCGTCCGCCGCCCGGCCGACTCTCTGACGGGTGTTTTTTTTCGGTGTCGATGGCGATGACGCACTTCCTTGTGGGTCGGGGCCTGCCGTCGCGATCCCTATGAGCGCGGACTCTCAATAGTCGAACCTATAGGATATCTGACAAGAGGCGAGCGCAGCGGATGTGGCGCAGTACCGCACCCCGGGGACGGCCCGCGTCACTCCCGCGGGTACTCCTCCACCACGGCACGCATCGAGGGCAGACCGAACTGGTCGGCGATCTGCACCGCGGAATTCGCCCCGAGCAGCGGATCGGCGCCCGCCGCCAGCAGCGACCGCAGGATCTCCTCGTTGCCCCGGAACACCGCGCAGGCGATCGCCGTCTGCCCCATGCCGTTGACGACCGAGGTGTCGACGTCACGTCGCAGCAGCTCCGCAACCGTGTCGGCGTGCTGGGCGTAGGCGGCGACGATGAGCAGTGAATCGCCGCGGGCGTTGAGGATTCCCGGTGGGACCCCCGCGTCGAGCATCTCGCCGAGAGCACCCGTCTGTCCGGTGCGCGCGAGCTCGAAGACGCCCTCGACGACCTCCGCGCTGACCTGCGATGACCCGTCAACCATGGCGTACCCCTCTCCCGTTTGAGAGTGCAACTCTCTCATGAGGGGGTGTGCGGAATGGCGGTGGGAGGCGACATCCGCTTTCTTTATGATTCCGCCGCACTGTACCCCCCTCTCGAAGGACTACCGTTGAACCATGACGCCTGCTGACACAACACCGCAGGGCGAGGCAGATACTGCCCGCACAGCGACAACATTCTCCGACCTCGGGCTCAGTGATGCCGTACTCAAGGCACTCCGGGACGTCGGATACGAGAACCCCTCGGCCATCCAGGCCAAGACGATCCCGCCCCTGCTCGCCGGACGCGACGTGGTGGGCCTGGCCCAGACCGGCACGGGAAAGACGGCGGCGTTCGCGCTGCCGATCCTGTCGCGCCTCGACCTCGCCCAGAAGAACCCGCAGGCACTCGTGCTCGCGCCGACCCGCGAGCTCGCGCTGCAGGTCTGTGAGGCGTTCGAGAAGTACGCCTCCGGGATGCGTGGTGTGCACGTGCTCCCGGTCTACGGCGGCCAGGCCTACGGCGTGCAGCTCTCCGCGCTCCGCCGCGGGGTGCACATCGTCGTCGGGACTCCCGGTCGCATCATGGACCACCTCGCCAAGGGCACCCTCGACCTCTCCGAGCTCAAGTACCTCGTGCTCGACGAGGCCGACGAGATGCTCAAGATGGGCTTCGCCGAGGACGTCGAGACGATCCTCGCCGACACCCCCGACGACAAGCAGGTCGCGTTGTTCTCCGCGACCATGCCGCCGCAGATCCGCCGCATCTCGAAGAAGTACCTCAACGACCCGGAGGAGGTGACGGTCGAGAACAAGACCACCACCTCGGCGAACACCACCCAGCGCTATCTGATGGTCTCGTACCCGCAGAAAGTCGACGCGCTCACCCGCATCCTCGAGGTCGAGAACTTCGAGGGCATGATCGTGTTCGTCCGCACCAAGAACGAGACCGAGCTGCTCGCCGAGAAGCTGCGCGCCCGCGGCTACTCCGCGATGGCCATCAGCGGCGACGTCGCGCAGGCGCAGCGCGAGCGCACCGTCAACCAGCTGAAGTCGGGCAAGCTCGACATCCTGGTGGCAACGGATGTCGCGGCCCGCGGCCTCGACGTCGACCGCATCAGCCACGTCGTCAACTACGACATCCCCATCGACACCGAGTCGTACGTGCACCGCATCGGGCGCACCGGACGCGCCGGACGCAGCGGCGCGGCGATCAGCTTCGTCACCCCGCGTGAGCGTCGCCTGCTCACCGCGATCGAGCGGGCGACCCGCCAGCCGCTCACCCAGATGCAGCTGCCGAGCGTCGAGGACGTCAACGTGACCCGCCTCGCGCGCTTCGACGAGGCGATCACCGAGGCCCTGGGCCAGACCGACCGCATCAGCCGGTTCCGCGACATCATCGCGCACTATGTCGAGCACCACGATGTGCCAGAAGCGGATGTCGCGGCCGCCCTCGCCGTCGTCGCCCAGGGCGAGACCCCGCTGCTGCTCTCCCCCGATGACGCGCGATTCCAGCGCCCCGAGCGCGCCGACCGCGGTGACCGCGCCGAGCGCGCGGCGCGGGACGCCGCGTCCGGCGCCGGGACGGGGTCGGGCTCTGGCGACCGCTGGGACCGGGGCGACCGTCCGGAACGCGCCGAGCGTCCGGAGCGGCGGGCCCGCGCGAACGACGGCTCGATGGCGTCGTACCGCATCGAGGTCGGCAAGCGCCACATGGTCGAGCCGCGTCAGATCGTCGGGGCGATCGCGAACGAGGGCGGCCTCAGCCGCAACGACTTCGGCCACATCAAGATCCTGCCGGACTTCTCGCTCGTCGAGCTGCCGGCGAACCTGCCCGGCGATGTGCTGGCCAAGCTGAAGGACACCCGCATCAGCGGCAAGCTGATCGAGATCCGTCCGGACAGCGGCGGCCCCGTGCGCCGCGACCGCGACGAGCGCCCCCCGCGCCGCCCGCGCGACTAGCCTCTCCCCGACCCGCGGGCGAGCGGGCGCCATCATCGGAGCTGCGCGCACCCGCGGGTCGGGGAATAATGTTCGCCATGAGCGACCTGCGCATCGTCCCGGCCAACGAGGCCAGCTGGGACGGCCTCTGCCTCGTCTTCGGCAACGATGCACACCTTGGCCGCCGCCACCCTCGAGCACGCCAGCACTCGCGGCGCCCGCGCGGTCGAGGGATACCCGATGCTCACCGAGCCGGGCAAGGTCATCACCTGGGGCGAACTCCACGTCGGCAGCGTCAGCGCGTTCGAGGCGGCCGGCTTCGCGCTGGTCACCCGCCCGACCCCGCGGCGGGCGGTCATGCGCTGTCTTCCGAGCGGATGTCGCACCCCAGCCGTTCGGGCCTGCGCGAGCACCCAGCCGCCCGTCCTAGGCTCGGCGTATGCCCAGCTCCGCCCAGACCCGCACCGCCCAGACCAAGAACGGCTTCACGCCGAAGACCTGCCCCGTCTGCGGGCGCCCGTTCGAATGGCGCAAGAAGTGGGCGGCCAACTGGCCTAACGTCGTCTACTGCTCAGAGAAGTGCCGTCGCGCCTGACAGCTCCGGCCTCCGCGCCGGTGGTCGACGGCTCCACGCCACCACCCCGCCGAACGCGACCAGCCACCCGATCGCGATGGTCGTCGCCACCAATTCGAACACGGTGCCGAAGTCGGTGCCGAACCGCAGCACCGACAGCAGGCCGCCGGCCCCGGCGATCACCGCGACGAGCACCGCCGCTCCGAGCGACACCCGCGCCAGCACCCCGTACCCGGTCGTGAACGCGGCCTGCAGCATCGCGGTGCACGCGGCCGCGAACGCGACCACCGCGGCGAGGGTGTGCACGAGGTCCGGCCCGGTGAACGTCGACCCGTACGGCAGCGGGCAGCCCAGCGAGCACGGCACCTGCGAGGCGAGCACGAAGAACGCGCACCCCACCCAGAGCGACACGGCCGGCGACCATCTCCCGATCATCGGGGCTGTCGAGCGGATGTCGCGCGCCGCCCACGCGATCGCGCTCCCGCCGCCGGCCAGCAGCAGTAGCGCCATCTCGAACCACTGCGCCGTCGGCTCCCCCAGCACCCCGAGCTCGCTCACATAGGCGGGGCGGTGCACCGTGGACCGGGCCGCCCAGATGATGACGAGCGAGGCGACGACGAGCACGCTCCCCGAGACGGCGACGACGTGGTCGAGCGGGCGGGACGTCCGGGCAGCAGGCACCCTGCGAAGCTATGCGACCCGCCTGTGCAGGTGTCCGTCATGGCAGCTGTCCTTCAGTGCAGCTCGATGGTGCGCGACCGGTCCCACGGCACCGCCCAGCCCAGCTCGTCGAACATCCGCGACAGCACGATGGCCGTGAAGCCCCAGACGAGCACCCCCTCGAGCGTGAAGGCCGGGGTGCTCAGGGCGCGCCCGGCGACGGAGAAGACGACACTGGCACGGTTGAGCGGATCGAGCAGGTCGGCCACGGGAACGCGGAACACCTCGACGGCCTCCCGCCGGTCGACGGCGGCGACCGTGGAGGATCGCGTCCACCACGCGGGCACAGGGGTGACGAGGTTGTTGCTGACCGGCAGCGGCAGCGCGGGCAGCGTGCCGAGTATCTCGACCCCGTCCGGGTCGAGGCCGGTCTCCTCGACCGCCTCCCTCAAGGCGGCCGCGGCCGGGCCCGCGTCCGAATTCTCGACTCCCCCGCCCGGGAAGGCGATCTGGCCGGGGTGATGCCCCATCGTCGCGGCCCGGCGGTGGAGCAGCACGTCGAGGTCGCGCGCGACCGGCCCCGTGGCCCGTGACGGCAGGTCGTCGAGCACCCCGAACAGCACCAGCACGGCGGCCGGGCGCGCCAGCGCGGGGTCGATCAGCATGCGCGACGGGTCGACCGCCCAGTCGAATCCCCGCCCACACAGCGCCGCGAGCTGAGCGCGTGCGCCGGTGTCCGTCATCAGAGGATCATAATTCAGGAGTTCGGCCCTCAGCGCCCCGCCATCATTCAGGAGATCCCAGCGGATGTCGGCAGCAGGCCGCATGATCGACGGAGAATCCGAGATCGCAGCGAAGTAAACACGGTGAAGACGGCCGAGCACCGAAGAATCGGCGATGGCCGGCACCAAACTCCTGAATGATGCAGAGGCGCCCGCCACCGGACTCCTGAATGATGCCCAGCCGGACCGCCTAGTGCAGGGCGAGGCGCATCAGCACCCGGGGGAAGCCGTTCAGCACGGAACCGATGTCGGCCGCCTTCGTGAACCGGGCGCGCGCGAACTCCACAGCCCCCGCGATCAGCTCGTTCGTAATCCCCACCCCGCGGTGCCCCGGCCGCACGCGCACACACTACAGCGATCACACGTCGAGATCGTCGACGTGTGGAATCCGCCGGTTCCGCGCGAACGTCGTGTCCGCCCGCGGATGCACCGCCGACCACCCCACGACCTCGGTGCCGTCACACGCCAGCACCCCCGGCGGCGGATCCTCCCGCACCAGCTTCGCGACCCGCTCGCCGCGGGCCGGCCCCGCCAGCGCCCGGTTCTCTGCCGACGGGATCCGGTAGCTCAGGCATCAGCAGACGTTCGCGTCCGGCCGCTTCGGCCCGACCATGGTGGCGACATCCGCGACGACGTCCGCCGCCCGCACCTCGATCGCCACGCCGGCATTCTGTCGCCCCGGTGCCGGACCAGTCCACAAAAAAACAGCACGCCCGCCGAAGCGGACGTGCTGTTCAGTGGAACGGTGCCTAGGCCTCGCTCATCGCGGTGACCTCGGCCTTGCCCTTGGCGGCGTAATACGCGGCGCGGGCCGCGATCCGGCGGGCCTGCTCGGCCTGGCCGGCGTCGAGCACGTCCTGGTCGACCTCGACGTTGGGCACCCGGCTCACACCGTTGTGCTTGGCGATGTACTCGTCGAGCTGCTCGCCCGACTCCCACGAGGTGATCAGGCAGTAGCGGGGGTCGGTGCCGAGGTGGGTGGCGGCGTGCCAGAGACGCTGCGTGTCGATGATCAGCTGGGCTCCGGCCGGCAGCGCGATGCGGTACTCCACACCGGGGTCGGTGCGGTTCTCGCGCAGTACGAAGTAGCTGGTCTCGTCGTCGGTCAGGTTGAAGAAACCACGCACGACCCAGCCGGTGCCGTCGGGGTTGAGGCGGTTGTTGTCGTCCTGGTGCAGGTTGTAGAGGCAGTCGGCGTAGGAGTTCGGCAGCAGCTCGATGACGCGGCAGCGGCCGACGTTCGAGCCGGGCTCCTGCGCGCGGCGGGTGAGGTTCGGGGCCTTCTCGACCTGCGAGTCGATCCAGACGCCGTCCTTGTCGGTGCGCGGCGGCTTGTGGTTCCAGAAGCCGTTGACCTCGATCTCGCCGAAGGCGCTGGCGAGCGGCGCGAACCGGGTCTCGCCCGACGACTTCCAGTCGACGTACTCGATGTCGAGCCACTCCTGGGGGTCGAGCTCCTGGTTGTAGCGATCCAGTACGACATAGCCGGTCTCTTCGAGAGCGGCGGACTTGGTGTATCCCATGATCTGAACCATGACCTTTCATCAGGGGCCAGCACGTTTTAACAGGCCCAACTTAGGTAACCCTACCTTCCGGCCCTGAACCGGCGCGGGATTGGCCCCGGCGGCGTCTGGATACACTGAATTCGCACCGACCGAAGGGCCACCGACTCCATGGCGACTGCCACGAACATCGACGCGACCGCCGTCAACACGATCCGTTGGCTCTCCGCCGCCGAGACGACCATCGTCGTCCCGGTCTATCAGCGCCAGTACCGCTGGGACATCGGCGGCTGCGAGCAGTTGCTCGCCGACGTCCGTTCGGTGGCGGATGCTGCGGACCGACACACCCATTTCATCGGCTCGATCCTCTCGACCGGAAGCGACACCGCAGACCACAACGAGCTCGTCCTCATCGACGGCCAGCAGCGCATCACCACGCTGATGCTCCTCGTCGCCGCCCTGCACCACACCGTGCTCCAGGAGCCGGAGGGGACCCGCGACCGGAACCTCGCCGCCGAGCTGAGCCAGGTGCTCGTGCACGCCGACGACCCGTCCCGCACCAAGCTCCGCCCTCACCGCGCGTGGGCGCACACCTTCGAGAGCGTGGTGCTGGACCGCCGCGACGACGAGCAGCGCGACTCCCGCTTCGACGACAACTACGCGTTCTTCCGCAGCCAGGTCCCCGCCGACGAGGTCCCCCGCGTGTGGGCCGGACTCCGGCGCCTCGAGCACGTCGCGATCACCCTCGGCCCCGACGCCAACGCCCAGCAGATCTTCGAGAGCCTCAACTCCACCGGAGCGCCCCTCCTCGACCACGAGCTCATCCACAACTACGTGCTGATGGGCCTCTCGCACGCCGAGCAGACCGAGATCGAGCGCGACTTCTGGTTGCCCATCGAGCTGAACACCGGAGAGGCGATCGCCTCCTTCTGGCGCCATTACCTCATGATGACGACCGGCCGCGAGATCGACCTGCAGGGCGGCCGCGGCGTCTACGACGCGTTCCGGCACGAGTTCCCCCGCCTCGACATCTCCACCCTGCGCATCCACGCCGCCGAGTGGTCGGCCTTCTCCGCCGTCTACCGCACCCTGCTCGATCCCACCTCCGAAGCGGATGTCGCGGTCGCCCGCCATCTCGCCCACATCAACGTCTTCGGGCGGGGCATGTACCCACTCGTGATGCGCGCCTACCGCGACCACGAGATCGCCCTCACCGATCGCGCCGCCTTGATCGCGACCCTCGAGCAGGTGCAGTCGCTGCTCGTTCGCCGCACCGTCGTGGGGCTCCCCTCCGAGCGCCTCGTCGCTCGCCTCTGCCGAGCCCGCGCGCTCGGCCAGCTCGCCGGCGCCATCGCCCGCATCACCCCCTCCGACGAACGGGTGCGCGTCGCCCTCAAGTACGGCGCGCTCCCTCACCCCGCCTACATCCTCGGGCGTCTGGCCGATGTCGCGAACCCCGCCGATGTCGGAGTCGAGCACGTCTTCCCTCTCACGCCAGGCGACGCCTGGAGCGGCGACGGTGTGCGGGCCTGGGCGGACTACAGCGACGATGAGCAGAACAGCCACCGCGCCCTCGTCGAATCGTTGGGCAATCTCGCGCTGCTCGAACATCCGCTTGCCGAACGGGCGTTCGACGCCTCGTTCCCGCAGAAGCGCGCCGTCTACGCGGCCAGCGCGATCGCGTTGACCCGCGAGCTGGCCGACACCAGCGCCTGGGCGACCTCGGCGATCGCCGAGCGCACCGCGAAGCTGACGGCGGAGTTTCTGCGCCTCTGGGTGCGCCCGGCTGCGGTCGGCATCGACGACGACGGGCTCACACCTATCCTCGACGCGCAGCAGCGGAGGGGCTGGCCGCGCGGCTGGGAACGCGAGTTCGAGTATGTCGAGTACCGCGGCGAGCACTGGGAGGTGCCCGACATCAAATACCTGTTCGACCGGGTCTTCAAGCGGCTCTGGGCCGATTCCCGAGCGGATGTCGTTGCCTTCAGCGCCCGCCGCGGCGGCCCGATCTTCGAAGCGACGGCATGGAACGGGCAGTGGCACGAGCTCGCCGACGACCGCTATCTCTACATGGGGTGGGACTCGAAGTACATGCTCTCCGCGGTGCAGGGGGTGCTCGAGGAGGCCGGGATCGCCTCGGAGGTCTCGGTCAAGTACAGCTACATCGGCGACGCGATGTAGCTGTCGCGCAGCGCCGTGCCGCGCAGATCAGTGGAACGGTCGGAGCAGCCGGTCGAGGAACTGGGCGGTGCGCGGCTGCGTCGGCGCGGTGAAGATCTGCGCGGGGGCACCCCGTTCGACGACCACCCCGCCGTCGATGAACAGCACCTCGTCCGACACCTGACGGGCGAAGGAAAGCTCGTGGGTGACCACGATCATCGTCCAGCCTTCGGCGGCGAGCTCGCCCATCACCTGCAGCACCTCGCCGACCAGCTCGGGGTCTAGGGCACTCGTCGGCTCGTCGAACAGGAGCAGGTCGGGCTTGAGCGCGAGGGCGCGCACGATGCCGACCCGCTGGGACTGGCCGCCGGAGAGCTGGAACGGGTAGGCGTCGCGCTTTTCGAGGAGCCCGACCCGGTCGAGGAGTGCCTCGGCCTCCGCCACCGCGACGTCCTTCGGGGTGCCCTTCACCCGGATCGGGCCCTCCGTCACGTTCTGCAGCACGGTCTTGTTCGGGAAGAGATTGTAGGTCTGGAACACCATGGCCGAGCGGTTGCGCAGCGCGTACCGGTGGGTGCTGCCGACGGGGTACTGGAAGTCGATGTCCGGGCCGCCGTCGAAGAGGATCTCGCCGCCGTCCGGGGTCTCCAGACCGTTGAGCGCCCGCAGCACCGTGGTCTTGCCGGATCCGCTCGGGCCGATGATGGTCACGACCTCGCCGCGGCGCACTGTCAGGTCGATCGAGCGGAGCACGTGGTGGTCTCCGAAGCTCTTGCGCAGCCCGCGCACCTCGAGTAGCGGGGCCGGCTCGGCGGGAAGGGTGGGCTCAGTGGGCGACATAACGACTCAATCTCTTCTCGAGCACACCCTGGAGTCCGCCGAGCGCGAGGCAGATGAGCCAGTAGATCAGCGCGGCCTCCAGGTAGATCAGCACGAACTCCGAGGTGAAGGTGGCGATCTGGCGCGCCACCCGGAACAGTTCGGTGACGAGCACCACGGAGGCCAGCGAGGTGTCCTTCACCAGGGAGATGAAGGTGTTGGACAGCGGGGGCACCGACACCCGCCCCGCCTGCGGCAGGATGACCCGCCACAGCGTCTGGGTGTCGGAGTAGCCGATCGTGTAGCCAGCCTCCCATTGCCCGCGCGGCACCGAGAGGATCGCGGCGCGGATGACCTCCGCCGCGTACCCACCCACGTTGAGTGAGAACGCGAGCACGGCGCTCGGCCACGGGTCGACCAGCAGGCCGAGGTTCGGCAGGGCGTAGAAGATGAAGAACAGCTGCACGAGCAGCGGGGTCCCCCGGATGACCGATACGTAGAACCAGCCGATGCTCCGCAGCACCCGTGAGTGCGAGAGCCTCATCAGCGCGATTCCGAGGGCGAGGAACAGCCCGAAGGTGAACGACAGGAGTGTCAGTGGGATGGTGCCGATGATGGCGCCCTGGAGGATCGGCCAGAACGACGACGCGAAGAGCTCCCAGTCGACGCTCACGTTACTTCGAGACGTCGGTGCCGAAGTACTTCGTGCCGATCTCGGCCAGGGTGCCGTCCGCACCCAGTTCGGCGAGGGCGGTATTGATGTCGGCGGTCAGCGTCGTGTTGTCCTTGGTCAGGGCGAAGGCGCTGAGGGACGGGTTGTCGGTCTCGGCGACGATCTTGATGTCGTCCGCGCCGACCGAGGTGATGTAGTCGAGCACCACGAGCTTGTCGTTGAGGGCGAAGTCGATGCGGCCGTCGCGCAGCAGCGATACCGACTCGTTCCAGCCCTCGACGTCCTCGACGTTGGCGCCGTAGGAGGCGGCCAGGGCGTACCAGTTGCTCGTCGCCGACTGGGCGGAGGTCTTGCCGGTGAGCGAGGCGAAGCCGGTGATGTCGGTGTCGTCGGAGCGCACGATGAGCGCTCCGGGAGAGACGGTGTAGGGGTCGCTGAGCGAGTACTTCGCTTGGCGCTCCGGGTTGATCGAGACCTGGTTGCCGATCACGTCGAACCGCTTGCCCTCGAGCCCCGCGAAGATCGCGGCCCACTCGGTCTCCTCGAAGGTCACGTCGAGCCCGAGCTGGGCTCCGACCGCCTTCGCTACCTCCACGTCGTACCCGACCAGGTCGCCGGTCTCGTTGTGATAGCTGAACGGCTTGTAGGTGCCTTCGGTCGCAACGGTGAGCGTGCCGGGGGTGACGAGGCTGTACTGCGCTCCGGCCGCGTCGGGCGAGGGTGCTGGGGCGACGAGGCGGGGGACGACGATGATGGCCGCGATGATGACCACGACCGCGGCGACGATCCCGACGATGAGTCCCGTCCGGCGCGGGGGACGGGTGCTGCCCGGCCGGTTGCTGACCAGGGGGCTGGTGACGTTGGACATGATGCGACCTCGTTCGTGTGGGTGCTGGGTGCTGGGTGCTGGGTGCTGGGTGCTGGGTGCCCGGTGCGACGTCCGGTCACGGATGCCTAGAGCAGGGTATTTCACCTCGGAGCGACGAAGCTTGATGGTTTCGCTGTGTGACAAGCGCGGCAGCGTCGGCGCTATTCCCCGTCGGCGCTATTCCCCGTCGGGACGCCGCCGCTGACGCTTCGTCGCCGAGCGCTCCTGCTTCGCCGCGACCCGCCGCCGCACCGAGCCGCGCGTCGGGCGGGTGGGGCGGCGGGACGCGGCGTCAGGTGCGAGTCCCGCCGCGACGATCGCCGCGAGCTTCCCCAGAGCGCTCTCGCGGTTGCGCAGCTGCGAACGCTGCTCGGAGGCGCTGACCGTCACCACACCGTCGACGAGGCGTCGGGCGAGGCGGGTGGTCAGCAACATCCGCTGCCCCTCGGAGATCGCCGGCGACCCGGTGACACTCCAGAACAACTCGACCCGGCTCTCGGACGTGTTCACGTGCTGCCCGCCCGGCCCCGACGACCGCGAGAAGCGCCACCCCAGCTCGGCGGCGGGGATGGTGAGCGCGGGCGACACCTCCAGGTCCATGTCCTCAGCGTGACACAGAGAACCGATCGGATGTCGCCGCCCGCGGTCAGACCGCCCGGGCCGCATTCTCGGCGAGCTGCGTCACCAGGCCGGGCCACAGCTCCCGCGGCAGCTTGTGCCCCATGCCGGGGAACAGCGTGTACGTCGAGCCGGGGATCAGCTCGTGCAGGTCCTGCGACGCCGCGTGGGCCACGAGCCGATCGACCGTCCCGCGATGAGGTTCGTCAGGGCGGCGAGGCTGCGGGCGTGTTCGGTGCGGTCGGGCACCGACATCATCTCCTGCAGCTGCTGTTCGATGCCGGCGGCGTGCCAGCCCTCGTCGTACATCTGCCCGCCGAGGTCGGCGATCCAGGCGGGTGTCCTGCACGTGGGCGGTGGAGGCGCACCGCGACTCGTTCACGAGGTACGCGGCGATGGACTCCCGGCGCGTGGTCGGCGGGAGCGCATCGACGCTCGCGACGATCGCGTCTGCCCCGATCGCGTCTGCCCCGATCGCGTGCGCCAGGCTCGCCGCGGTATAGATGAGCCCGACGGATGCGACCGGCCCCGGCCCCACGGCCAGCTCGGCACCCCACGCGGCGGCGTCCAGTGTGCCGGTCACATACACGTGACCCGCCGTGCGTCCGCCGCCGAAGTTCGACCGGCGGCCAGCCATGGGCAGGTCGCCGACCACGAGTTGAGCCTTCGTCCCGTGGAACAGTCGTCCG
>JACMNE010000013.1 GCA_014378715.1 Microbacteriaceae bacterium | reverse complement strand
TACCCGAGTCGTGCTCCAGTTGAGGTCCTATGTCCTCCCGCGCGCACCGGCAACAACTTGTTGTGGATAACTCTGGCGGCGGATGTCGGAACGGATTAGCTTCGGGGGATGACGCGAGCACGGCGGACACTGGCACTGGCGGTGGCGATCGGTGTCGCGGCGATGCTCAGCGGATGCGTCGACCCGTCGACGGCCGCGGATCCGTCGGTGTCACCGTCAGTGTCGCGCGTGTTCGCGAGCGAGGAGGAGGCACTCAAGGCTGCGACCGATGCCTACGCCGCGTACACCCTTCTCTCCTCCGCGATCGCAATTGAAGGAGGAAAAGATGCGGAACGGATAGCCGCGGCAACCCAGGGGAACGCTTATCTCGCTGCTTTGCGCGCATTTCAGGGTTTGCAGGAGCGCGGTGAACGGGGCGTCGGAGCCCCCACCTATGACACTGTGTCCGTGCAGACATTTGACGGTGCTGGGCACGTATCCCTCTACCTCTGTCTGGATACCTCCAGTACGGACGTGGTCGATGTGACCGGCAAATCGACGGTTGCCGTCGGCCGAACAACGCGACGCCCGCTGGTGGTGTCCTTTGAACCCAACCCGGACGCCGATCCTTCATCCACCCTTCTCGTGACGGACTCAACGACATGGCAAAACGACGATTTTTGTTGAGCACGCTCGTATGGGCATCGGCCGTATTCACGGTCATACCAATATCGTCAGCCGCTTCGTTTCAAACTTCGGACCCGTGCGGGTTTTGGGATGATCTCAACGGAGCATGCCCCACTGCCAGTATCGGCGGGGGCGCGGTGGGCATCGGGGCCAACGGTGGCAACGCTGGCTACAGCCCCGAAACCCGCTCGGGCACGGGCGGGTCCGGCACGGACGGATCAGGCACCGACTCGAAGTCCGGATCCGGCGCCGGGACCGGCGCCACGACACCCAAGGTGTGCGGGGGGTTTGTGCTCTGCAAGGACAACTACACCGTGACATCCGCTCTGCAGGGGAGAGGTCCGATCACCTGGGCAGACCTCGTGAGCTTCCGGCCCACCGTGGGGACTCAGCGGATGGAGCCCAATGGATGGTCGATCGTCGGTCTGGACACGAACTTCTTCGCGACCGCGCAGACCGAGGTCCAGCAGGGGCAGCTGGTCGGGCTGCCGACGTGGGTGCGGTTCACGCCGGTGGCGTATCAGTGGTCCTACGGCGATGGGTCGGGAGCGACGACATCCGCTCGAGGGAGCAGCTGGGATGCGCTGAAGGTGTCGGAGTTCGATCCGACCGGGACCAGCCACGCGTTCGAAGCGCCAGGGAGTTACACCGTGACGATGTCGGTCGTGTTCCGGGCGGAGTACAGCTTCGGGCCTCCGGACTGGATCCCGGTCGAGGGGACTCTCGCGGTTCCGACCGCAGCACAGTCCGTGCAGGTGGGACACGCGACGACGGTCCTTGTGGGCGGTGACTGCCGCGCGCGTCCGGCTGGACCGGGCTGCTGAGCGCGGTGCTGGCAGGCGCCGATTAGCCTCCGCGCCCCCGAAATCTGTACCCGACACCGTCGGAAATCGCTCGGGCGCCCTCACAGGCCCGGCCAATACAATGCTCAGGTTGACGGTGAAGGCTGTCAACGCTTGGAAGGAGCATTCCCATGACCGACACCCCCGAGAACCGCGACGATCGCGCCATTTCACCCGAGGACCGGCCCGATCACGGGGAGACCACCCCTTCCGCCACCCCCGCTTCCGCGATTCCCACCCCGCCGGTGCCCCCGACCGCCGACGGATCACCGACCGTACCGACGTACCCTGCTCCTCCCGCCGCCGCACCGGCTCCGACCGCTCAGGCCCCCACGATTCAGTCCGGCGCCTGGCAGAACCCGGCGCCCCTGATCGGCCAGACCCCCAACGGAGCCTTCTACGCACCGCCAACGCCGGGATCCGTTCCCCCTGCGTTCGGCCAAGCGCCAGCCGCATCCACCTACAACCCCTACGCGCCCACCCCGAGCGAGGTCTCCGCCACGAAGGCGCCCCGCCCCAAGCGCGCGGCGACCGTCGGGCTCATTGCGGCGCTCGCCGTCGGAGCCCTCGTCGGCGGAGTGTCCGGAGCCGGGGTCGTCGCCGCGGTCATGAGCAACAACCAAGCCGGGCAGTCCACGAACGCCAGCAGCACCCCCACCAACATCACGGTGAACGACCCGGCCAACGCGACGACGATCACCGCCGTCGCGGCCGCGGCCGGCCCCTCCGTCGTCACGATCTCGGTCTCCGACGCGACCGGCGCGGGCACCGGATCCGGTGTGATCCTCAGTGACGACGGCTACGTGCTCACCAATTCCCACGTGGTGACCCTCGACGGCGCCACGGCCAACCCCACCGTTTCGGTGCAGACGAGCACCGGCCAGCTCTTCAAGGCCTCCGTCGTCGGGTCCGACCCGATCTCCGACCTCGCCGTGATCAAGATCGATGGCGGTACGAACTTTCCCGCGGCCAAATTCGCCGACTCGAGCAAGCTCAACGTGGGAGACACCGCCGTCGCCATCGGCGCCCCGCTGGGTCTCGCCAACACGGTCACCAACGGCATCGTGAGCTCGCTGAACCGCAGCATCACCGTCGCATCATCCGCTGCCCCCGACACCTCGGGTGACAGCACCCCCAACCCGAACGGTGACGGCAGCCAGGGCCCGTTCGACTTCTGGCAGTTCGACACCCCGAACCAGGGATCATCCACCACGGCCCAGTCCACGATCGCCCTCACCGTGATCCAAACGGATGCCGCGATCAATCCTGGTAATTCGGGAGGCGCACTCCTCGACTCCGACGGGAGCGTCATCGGGATCAACGTCGCGATCGCCAGCGCGGGATCGGGGTCCACGCAGTCCAGCGCTGGCAGCATCGGCGTCGGTTTCGCGATTCCGGCGAACCTCGCCCAGCGCATCGCCAAGGAGATCATCGCGACGGGCACCGGAACCCATGGGCTCCTCGGCGCCTCGGTCACGGATGTCACGAGTGACACCGCCACCACCGTCGGTGCGCTTATCAAGGAGATCTCGCCCTCCGGAGCGGCCGAGGCCGGTGGCCTTCAGGCCGGCGACGTCGTCACCGCCATCAACGGGCTCCCCGTGACTGGCATGACCGACCTCACCGCGCAGGTGCGGGCGCTCGCCGGCGGATCCGACGCCAAGATCACCTACCAGCGCCAAGGCTCGTCCAGCACGGTCGACGTGACGCTCGGAACGATGAGCTGACCAAACCGCGCCAGCTAACGAGAGCGAAGCGGGGGCCGGACCGGGCCCCCGCTTCGCTCTGAGGCGGGCTGTTAGGCTCGTGATGCCCGGACGACATGTCACGCGCACCCGACCCCGAGCGCACGACGGGACACGATGGCGAGCATGAGTGAGACTCTCCCCGGAGTGTCCTACGTCATGCCCGTGCTCAACGAGGTCGACCACATCGAGTCGGCCGTGCTGAGCCTGACCGCGCAGGACTACGCCGGCCCCTTCGAGGTGGTGCTCGCCCTCGGCCCGAGCGTCGACGGCACCAACGCCGTCATCGACGCCCTGGCCCGCGAGGATCCCCGCATCCGCCGCATCGAGAACGAACTCGGCTCCACGCCGGGCGGGCTCAACGCCGCCATCCGCGCCTCGAGCTACCCCATCGTCGTGCGGGTCGACGCCCACTCCGTGCTCCCTCCCGACTACACCCGGATCGCCGTCGCCACCCTGCAGCGCACCGGCGCCGACAACGTCGGCGGGATCATGAAGGCCGTCGGGCAATCCCCGTTCGAGCGGGCCGTCGCCCGCGCCTATGGCGCACGGGTGGGCCTGGGGGGAACACCGCACCACGTCGGGGGCACAGAGGGTCCGTCCGACACCGCCTATCTCGGGGTGTTCCAGCGCCACCGCCTGGTCGAGGTCGGACTCTTCGACGAGGACATCAAGCGCGGGCAGGACTGGGAGCTCAACCGGCGCCTGCGGGCGACCGGGGGAACAGTGTGGTTCACCCCGGAACTCGTGGTCGTCTACCGACCGCGCTCCAGCCTGAGACGGCTGGTGCGCCAGTTCGTCGCGACCGGCATCTGGCGCGGCGAGCTCGCCCGCCGCTTCCCCCGGTCGAACTCCGTTCGCTACTTCGTACCGCCCGCCATGGTGGTCGGGGTGACCGCCGGGCTGGTGCTCGGTGTCATCGGACTCGCCGTGGGCGGCGTCGCCGGCGCCTGGCTGACCGCCGCGCTCGCGGTTCCCGCCCTGTACACCGCCTTTGTGGTCGTCGCCTCGGCCGCCGTCGTGAAGACCGACGGCGCGCACAGCGCCAGCTGGTTTCTCGTAGTCTTGCCCTGCATCCACTTCGGATGGGGAATCGGATTCGTGCTCGGTTTTCTCCAATTGACGAGAAACATCACGGCACATACGGGAAGGTGACAACTTGTCGCTGCACGACCCCGCCGGTCGCCCGGCCACGATCGCGCAGCTGCGCGATGTGACCCAGCCGCCCGAGGTCCGCCTCCGGGCCAACGCCGAGCACTGGACCGCCTCGCTCTACCTGCGCGACATCTCGCCGTACCTCACCTGGCTCCTCCTCCGCACCGCGATCTCGGCAAACGGGGTCACCGGGCTGATGATCCTGGTGGGCTGGTCCACGGCGGCCGCCCTGCTCATCCCCGGCATCGGGGGAGCGGCCCTCGCGCTCGTGATGGGCCAGCTGCAGATGCTCGTCGACTGCTGCGACGGCGAGGTCGCGCGCTGGCGCACGAGCAGTTCCCCGGCCGGGGTGTTCCTCGACAAGGTCGGCCATTACACGACCGAGGCCCTCATCCCCGTGGCCCTCGGCATCCGCGCGGCCGGCTACCCCTTCGACGGCACCACCGACTACCTCTGGACCACCATCGGCTTCGCGCTCGCCCTCGTCATCGTGCTGAACAAGGCGCTCAACGACATGGTGCACGTCGCCAGGGCCAACGCCGGCCTGACCCGCCTTGCCGATCGCAAGGAGGAGGCGGAGCCGAGCCAGGCACTCATCGCCCGCCTGCGGCGCCTCGCCAGGTTCGTGCCCTTCCACCGCCTGTACCACTCGGTCGAGCTCACGATGATCGCGTTCGCGACGGCCATCGTCGGCCTGATCATCGGCGAACCCCTCGCCGACCGCATCCTCGTCACTGTCCTGCTCCCGTTCGCGCTCCTCGCACTCATCGGCCACTTCGTGGCGATCATGGCGTCGAAGCGCGTGCGCGTCTGACCGTGGCTCCTGCGGCAGTAGAAGCGCCCACGGTCGGTGTGGTGCTCCTCACCCAGGGAAAGCGCCCAGACGACCTCGCCCGCGGCATCGACAGTGTGCTCGCCCAGGCGGGCGTGAAGATCGATGTTGTTGTTGTGGGCAACGGATGGCAGCCCTCCGGGCTGCCTGCAGTAGTGCGCACCCTCGCCCTCACCGAGAACCTCGGCATCCCGGCCGGGCGCAACCACGGGGTCGACCAGGTGACGGGCGAGTACCTGTTCTTCCTCGACGACGACGCGAGCATCCCGAGCCCCACCTTCCTCGCCGATGCGATCGGCAAGATCACCGCCGACCCGACCATCGGCCTGATCCAGCCCCGCGTCGTCGACCCGAGCGGGGTGTCGAACCCCCGCCGCTGGGTGCCCAGGATCCGCAAGGGCGAGGCAACCGACTCCGGCAACGTCTTCTCGGTGTGGGAGGGCGCCGTCGTGATGCCCCGTGCCGTCTTCGACCGCACGGGAGGCTGGGCCGACCCCTTCTTCTACGCCCACGAGGGCATCGAGCTCGCCTGGCGGGTCTGGGACCAGGGAAAGCGGGTCTGGTACGCCGGCGACCTCGTTGCCAACCATCCGGCGATCGAACCGACCCGGCACGCGTACTACTATCGCCTCAACGCGCGGAACCGTGTGTGGCTCGCCCGCCGCAACCTGCCCGCTGTGTTCGTCCCCCTCTATGTGGGCAGCTGGACCGGAATCCAGGTACTGCGCTGGGCCAGGAACCCTGCCGCCCTCCGTGCCTGGTTCGGCGGCTGGTGGGCGGGCTGGCGCGAGTCGCCGGGCGAGCGGCGGAGTATCAGGTGGGTAACGGTGTGGCGTATGTCCCGGCTCGGCCGTCCACCCCTGATTTGATTGACGTTTACCGCACAAGCTTCAGGAGTCACCCGCATGCCACTGCTCAAAGACCTGAGAACGGTGAAGCGGCTCGCCCGTGGTCTGCTGCGCTCGCGGTCCGACCGGAACGCGATCGCCAAGCGGTTGCGCTCTGTACCCCGAATCACCCCCGGCACCATCAAGGTCGCCGTGTACTTCGCGGATGCCGCCGTGAACATGTACCAGATCCGCCAGTGGTACGCGCCCCTGGCCGCCCTTGCCAAGACCTGGCCGGTCGCGATCATCTCGCGATCCCCGGACGCGGCCGTCAAGCTGCTCGACGAGGCGCCCGTGCCGACCCTATACCTGAGGCAGGTCGTCGACCTCGAGAGGTTCCTCGCCGAGCAGGGCCCGCGCGTGGTGTTCTACGTGAACCAGAACGCCCGAAACTTCCAGATGATGCGCTACGGGCGCATGTGGCACGTTTTCATCAACCACGGTGAGAGCGACAAGATGTACATGACCACCAACCAGTTCAAGGCCTACGATTACAGCTTCGTCGCCGGCCGCGCCGCCCTCGACCGTCTGCGCCACAAGCTCTGGGACTTCGATCTCGACCGCCGCGCCATCGAGATCGGCCGCCCGCAGGCCGACCACTTCGCCGGCGCCCTGCCCTACACCCCCGACGAGCGCACCGTGGTGCTCTACGCGCCCACCTGGGAGGGCGATCGCGCCACGGCCGCCTACGGCTCCGTCAAGAGCCACGGGGTCGATGCGGTAACCGCCCTGCTCGCGACGGGGCAGCACCGGGTCATCTACCGGCCGCATCCCCGCAGTGGGGTGGTCGACCCCGAGTACGACCGCGCCAACCGCGCCATCATCGCCGCGATCGCAGCCGCGAACGCGAAGGACCCGACCGCGCACCACATCTTCGACAACGGGCCGACCCTAGGCTGGCAGCTGGTCGCAGCGGATGTCGCGATCACAGACATCTCGGCCATGGTCTACGACCGGCTGGCCACCGGAAAGCCCATCGTTGTGACGCATCCGGTCGGCGACGACGCGGAGATCGATCTGGACGGCTACCTGGGCGACGCCGAGTGGCTCACCACCGAGAACGCGGAGGACGTCGTCGAGGTCATCGACCGGGCGATCGCCAGCGAGGAGTCGCGTCACCGACTCGAGCACTGGGTCGACCACCACTTCGGCGACACGACCCCCGGGGCGGCGACGGCCCGCTTCGAGGGTGCCGTGCAGCGCCTGATGGACGAATGGGACCGCCACGCAGCAATCCACGCCGACGACATCGACCTGCCGGACGAGGGCAGCGACGACGGTCTCGAGGACGACGAGACGATCCTGCCGCGCGGCTGACCTCGGCACCTGGCT
>JACMNE010000065.1 GCA_014378715.1 Microbacteriaceae bacterium | reverse complement strand
TACGGCGAGCCGCCGCAGCAGGTGCACAACCTGATCGCCGTCTCCCGCCTGCGCCGGATGGCGCAGAAGACCGGGCTCAGCGAGGTCGTCACCATGGGACCGAATCTGCGCGTGGCGACCGCGGAGCTGGCCGACTCGATCCAGGTGCGCCTGCAGCGCCTGTACCCGGGGGCGCGCTACTTCACGCAGACCAAGTCGGTGTCGGTGCCGATGCCGCGCATCCACGGAGAACCGCTCGGCGACGCCGCCCTCGTGGAGTGGACGAGCTCACTGCTGGTCTCCATCTTCGGGGCCGAGGTCATTCGAGATGAGCCCGCAGATCGGTCGGCGGAGAAGTCGGCGTAGAAGTCGGCGTGGCGGCCGACGTTGCCTGCGGGTCGGTCGGCTGCGTGGCCGGGGTCGGGGTCGGGAGTGTGCGCACCATCCCGGCGCCGACGATATTCCCGGTGTAGCGGTGCACCCGGTAGACCACGACCGGGATCAGCACGAGGGAGCGCAGGTCGATCAGGGCGTGGGCGACGATGGCGGCGACGATGCTGCCGGTCGCCAGGAACACCAGCATCAGGGCGGCCCCGATGACCGTCGACCCGATGATGCCGGCCACGCCCTGGTAGGCGTGCAGCGCCCCGAACAGCAGCAGGCTGCCGGCGATCGCGACGATCGCGTTGCCCGAGAGTCCGTAGATCATCGCCGGCACCGCGAGACGGAAGAGTAGCTCCTCCACGATCCCCGCGTTCACCGACAGCGCGGCGCCCCAGCGCAGCTCAGCGCGGGTGCGGGGCAGCAGCGACTGGATGTCGCCGATCGACGGCACCTCCTCGGAGTGCCGGGCGGCGAAGATCGCCAGCGCCGAGCCGCCGACCAGTGCCACCACGACCCCGGTCGCGATGCCGACACCGAGCGCCCCCGTGCCGGAGAACGCGGCCCGGGCCGCGGCGATCCACGGGGGGCTGTCGACGTCGGCCAGCAGCAGGGGCACGTACTGCCAGGCGAGCGCGAGGGTGACGGCGGCCGAGCCGCCGAAGACCAGCGCCGAGTCGACGAGCCACTTCCGATACATCCGCTGTCTCAGGTGGCTGCTCCGGTAGCGCTTGAACCGCCGGTATTCGAGGCGGTCTTTGCGCAGCGCGCGCACCACGAGCAGGGCCACGAGGGCAAGCAGCGTGAGGGCGAGCAGGAGCGGGCTCGAGGCGGAATCGGGGGACAGCACTACTACTCGTCCCCTCCTGTTCGTTCCATACCCCCATAGTGTCAGCCCAGCATGGGTGCGTCCTTCCGGTCAGCGGATGTCGCGGGTCGCGCTGGTGGAAAGATGGGCCCATGGACTCCCCGCAGAATCCCCGCCTCAACGAGCTCGTCGCCGTTCTCGCCCGACTCCGCGCGCCGGGGGGCTGCGCCTGGGACCGCGAGCAGACACACGAGTCGCTCGTGCGGCACCTGATCGAGGAGACCTGGGAGCTCGTCGACGCGATCGAGTCCGGCAGCCGCGACGAGCTCATCGAGGAGCTGGGTGACGTGCTCTACCAGGTCATCTTCCACGCCGACATCGGGGCGCACCGCGAGAACGACCCCTTCGACCTCGACGACGTCGCCGCGCGGATGACCGCGAAGATGGTCGGACGCCACCCGCACGTGTTCGGCGACACCACCGCGGACACCGCGGCGGAGGTCTCGGTGCGCTGGGAGGAGCTCAAGGCCGTCGAGAAGCCGCACCGCACTAGCGCACTCGATGGCATCCCGCAGTCGATGCCGGCGCTGCTGCTGGCGGACAAGGTCATCGGGCGCGCCGAGCGGGTCGGCGTGCAGGTGTCCGGGGACGCGGACGCCGTTCCGATGGCGGACGAGGCGGAGCTCGGTCGGTCGCTGTTGGGCATCGTCGCTGCCGCGCGCGGGGCCGGGCTGGACGCGGAACGGGCGTTGCGCTCAGCCCTGAGGGAGCTGCAGCGCGACATCCGCTCAGAAGAGGAACGACAGGGGTAGACCGACCGTGGTCTTAGCGGTAAGACTATGAATACTCAGAGATTCGAGTACTCAGAGAATCGCGAAAGTTTGAGTGGACGCCCTCCCGAGGGGGGCAAGGGAGGGCATCCAGACAGAGGCAGATTTTTGCATTCCGGTGAGGGCTGAAAAACCTG
>JACMNE010000064.1 GCA_014378715.1 Microbacteriaceae bacterium | reverse complement strand
GTCACGTTGTGCTCGTCGAGGATTCGTCCGGTCTCGTCGGCGTCGACCCACTTCGACACGGTCGGGTAGTTGCCGATCGGCACGACCGAGTGCAGAACGGTCTGGTCGTACACGTGCACGAGGTTGAAGGACTGGGCGCCGTCGCGGCCGCGGGTTCCTCCGACCGGCACGTTGAGATCCTGGGTGTAGCAGGTGGCGGACGCGACGGAGACGGGGATTCCGGCGAAGGTCGCGGTCGTGGAGTAGTGGAGGTGGCCGGCGATGATGCTGCGCACATCGGACCCGCGCAGCACCTCGGCCAGGTCGGACTGGTCGCGGAGCTCGACGAGCACAGCGAGGTCGAGGACGGCGGGCACCGGCGGGTGGTGCATGGCGAGGATCGTGCCGTGGGGCGCCGGCACGGAGAGCTCCTCAGCCAGCCAGTCGAGCTGCGCGTCGGTCACGCTGCCGTAGTGCTCGCCGGGAACGGTCGAGTCGAGGGCGATGATCCGGAGCCCGTTGACGTCGTAGACCCGGTCGACCGGGTTCGACGTGGGCGCGTCCCCGAGCAGGCCGCTCCGGAAGTTGCGGCGGTCGTCGTGGTTGCCCATCACCCAGACGACCTCGCAGCCGAGGCGTTCGACGACCGGGTCGACGATCGCACGGAGCTTCTCATAGGCCACCGTCTCGCCCTTGTCGGCGAGGTCGCCGGTGAAGACGATCGCCTCGGGGCGGGAGCCGGAGGCCTCCAGCTCGGTGAAGATCTGCCGGAGACGGGCCTCGCTGTCGAGGGCACCGTAGAGGTGATCACCGGCCACGAGGTGGGTGTCGCTCACGTGCAGGATGAAATGGTCGGGCCGAGCGAACTGGGCCGTGTAACCGGGCATGCGTCTATCAGAGCATCTTTACCTTGCCAACGGGTGAACAACGGGCGGAGAGTCGGCCCCCCAACCGGGGGACATCCTGTGGATTTCGCCCGATCCGCCGCGGCGGATTGCCCATTTCTCGTCGCCCGCGAGTATTCTTGCGATAGCGCTCGACGAATCCGTATTCCGCTCGACCTTGTTCCCAGGATGGTGTTCGCACGATGATCCCGGTGGCGAGTTGCTCGTGTCTGGATTCAGTGCCCCCCGATCGGTGACAGGCCTCCACCCGAGACCGCGATCACGTCGGCATCGAACGAGATGCCCGGCCGGTGGGCGAGGGCAGTAGCAATTCGCCAGCTCAGGAGGAACATGGCCCGTTCAAGCCAGCCGAAGACGTCCCAACGCGGACAACCGGCAAAGAAGTCGACCGGCCGCACCCAGCGCCGCACCCGCCACGGCGACGAGACCGGACTCATCCCGGTGCTCGCCCGCGCGGTACGAGAGATCGAGGCCGCCGCGGAGCGCGGCAAGGTCGGCCCGTCGAACCGGATCAAGTTCCAGGTCGTCGCCCTGCTGATGCGCGAGGAGCGCGCGAGGGCCAAGACCGACCTCACGGTCCCCGACGCCGAGCGCGCCGAGGTGCTCAAGCGACTTGACGGGGTCGCCACGATCCTCGCGAAGACCGCGGCCCGCGACACCTCCCTCATCCAGCTTCTGGGCGAGGACGCCGTCATCTCCGACGCCGCGAAGGTGCTGCGCCGCGACATGCTGATGGCCAGCGGCAACGAGCTGAGCCCCGACGACCTGATCATCGCGAAGGAGCCGGCCGCGGTCTCCCCGGCCGTCGAGAAGCACGTGGTGCCCCAGTCGGTCGTCGCCCGTCAGCTCTCCAACCCGTTCCTCGCCCCCGACTTCAGCCAGCCGGTCAAGGCCAAGCCCACCACCCGCCGGCTGGCGAACTGGGAGCTCCTCGAGCCCCTCTTCCGCGCGTTCGAGTACGGCTCCGGCGGCAACGTCGCCAGCATGGAGCTCCCGGAGCCCGCCGCGATCGACCGTCGGGTGCCGAAGGGCCTCGACCTGTTCACCCACCAGGCGGCGTTCGTCGCGAGCGTGCGCGAGGGGCATCGCAGCTTCCTGCTGGCGGACGAGCCGGGACTCGGCAAGACCGCCCAGGCTCTGCTCGCAGCATCCGCCTCGAGCTCCTATCCCCTCCTCGTGGTCGCCCCGAACGTCGTGAAGATGAACTGGGCGCGCGAGGTCGAGCTGTGGACCCCGAACCGCACCGCAACGGTCATCCACGGGTCGGGCGAGAACCTCGACGCGTTCGCCGACATCGTGATCGTGAACTACGACGTGCTCGACCGGCACGTGGGCTGGCTGCGCACACTCGGGTTCAAGGGTATGGTCGTCGACGAGGCGCACTTCATCAAGAATCGCGAGTCGCAGCGCTCGAAGCACGTGCTGTCGCTGGCCGCGAGCATCCGCGGTCGGTCGCCGCGCGCGCTGATGATCGCGCTGACCGGCACCCCGCTGATCAACACGATCGACGACTTCCGGGCCATCTGGCAGTTCCTCGGCTGGATCGACGGCGAGAAACCGACGGCGCACCTGATGGACGAGCTCGAGGAGAACGGCCTCACCCCGGCCGACTTCGGGTTCTTCGCGGCGGCGCGGCAGACGGTCATCGACCTCGGCATTGTGCGGCGCAAGAAGATGGACGTCGCCGCCGACCTGCCGGCCAAGCGCATCGCCGACCTGCCCGTCGAGCTCGACGACGAGGTGGGCAGGTCAATCCGTGAGGCAGAGGCCGCCCTGTCACGGCGCCTGCTCGAGCGGTACCGGCGCGGGATCGCGCTGGCCAAGAATCCAGACGACATCGACCGCAACGCGCTCGTGCGCCTCGTCGCGCAGGCGGAGCTCGAGGAGTCGAAGGCCGCGAAGACTGGCGAGAACGTGTTCACCATGGTGCGCAAGATCGGGCAGGCGAAGGCCGTGCTCGCCGCCGACTATACGGCTCAGCTCGCCCGCTCGGTGGGCAAGGTCGTGTTCTTCGCGAAGCACATCGACGTGATGGACATCGCCGAGCAGACGCTCGCCAAGCGCGGGCTGAAGACGGTGTCGATCCGCGGCGATCAGACGGCCGCGTTCCGTCAGGCCCAGGTCGACGCGTTCAACAACGATCCGGAGGTCTCGGTCGTCGTCGCGTCGCTGACCGCGGCCGGGGTCGGCATCAACCTGCAGGCCGCGTCGAACGTGGTGCTCGCCGAGCTCAGCTGGACCAGCGCCGAGCAGACGCAGGCCATCGACCGGGTGCACCGCATCGGCCAGGTCGAGCCCGTCACGGCGTGGCGGATCATCGCCGCGCAGACGATCGACGCGAAGATCGCGGAGCTCATCGGCAGCAAGGCGGGGCTCGCCGCGCGTGCCCTCGACGGCGACGACTCGGCGCTCGCCGGCGAGTCCAGTCTCCAGCTCGACGCCCTGATGCACCTCCTGCGCGAGGCCCTCGCCGCCGAGTAGTCCATCAGGAGCCCGGCCGTCACGACGGCGTCCGGGCTGCCCATCACTCAGTGTTGAGGGGCTCTGCCCGCCATGGGGGGGGTGGAGCGCCGAGCCCCGCTAGGGGCGGGGGGTGGCGGCGCGAGTGACCAGGCGCTCGATGGCGGCGAGTGGGATGCCGAGCCAGTCGGGGCGATTGCGCGCCTCGTACACCGCCTCGTACAGGGCCTTGTCGATCTCGAAGGCGTCGAGCAGCGCCCGGTCAGCCCGCACGTCGTAGCCCGACGAGGCGATATACCCGTCGAGGAATGCGCGCCGGGCGTCGGAGGTCCACGCGGCCACCGGCACGTCGGGGTGGGTCTGGACAACCGACCCGGCGACATAGTCGAAGGAGCGGAGCATCCCGGCGATGTCCCGCAGGGGGGAGTCCGGCAGCGACCGCTCCGTCATCGGACGCATCGGCTCGCCCTCGAAGTCGAGGATGATCCAGCCCACCTCGGGCACCGCCAGCACCTGCCCGAGGTGGAAGTCACCGTGGATCCGCTGCATCGGGGGCCACACGCTCGACTCCGCCCGCGCGTAGACCCCGGCCAGCGCCGCACGGTACCGCTCGATCACCGGCACCTCCTCGGCCGCGAGGTCGAAGCGCCCGCGCATGCTCGCGATGGTCGAGCTGATGTCGGTCCGGCTCGCCTCGTGCGCCGGCAGCGCCGACGCGAGCGCGGTGTGCACCTCGGCCGTCGCCGCGCCGAGGGTACGGGCGCGCTCCGTGAAGTCGTCGTCGGTCTCGGCGGCGAGCAGGGCGACCCGCCACGCATCCTGCACCCCGGGGAAGAACTCCTGCGCGAAGGCGAGGTGCCCGTGGGCAAATCCGGCAGGCTGCCCAGTGTCTCGCCACTGCCCGGTGATGTGCCCGACCGAGGTCGGCACAACGGTCGACCCGACACCGCCGAGCGCGCCGAGCAGGGTCACGTCGGGATTCTCGCCGTGGTGCAGCGACCGGAACAGTTTGCAGATCACCGGAGCCGCCGGCGAGCCGTCCGCGGTGGACATGTCGAAGATGATGGACGTGTTGGACTGCTCGCCCGACAGCACCCGCGACGAGCCGACCGCGAGTGTGCCCGCCGGCACCGTGCTGTGCCCGCGCGCCCCGATGCCGGGGTCGCCGTCGTCGGGCAGCGCCTCGCCCTCCTCGAGCAGCAGCGTGAGGATAGCGGCCGCGCAGGCGGGGTCCCTCGGTCCGTCGTAGATGTAGCGGATGTCCGCGCCCTCACCCACCCGTGCGATCAGCGCGTGCTCGTACCCGGCCAGCGGCTCCGTGCGCTCCGTGATCGGCACCTGGTACAGCAGCGGGGGCAGGGCAACGTCGAGGAGGAGGTGCACCGTGATGCGCGCCTCGCCAGAGGCATCGTCCAGCTCGTAGCCGCCGATCCGCTCCCAGTGCGGGTCCCTCGACTTCCCCGCATACCAGCGCTGAGCGGTCATCCAGTCGGACAGGTAGGCGGGGACGATCGACACGGGCACCTCCGTGGGCCAGGGCGGGTGGGCGGGACTAAAAGATCGGGGCGGGTGGGGCGGGTCGGTGTGCTCAGCCCAGCCGGGCGGTCACATCCGCCAGCGAGGGGTTCGTCGCGGACGAGCCGTCGGGGAACAGCACGGTCGGAACGGTCTGATTGCCGCCATTGATCTCGGCGACGAGCTCTGCGGTGCCCTCCACCGCCTCGATGTCGATCTCGCGGTACGCGATGCCCGCCTTGCTGAGCTGCGACTTGAGCCGGGCGCAGTAGCCGCACCACGGGGTCGAGAACATCGTGATCGTGCCGGCGTCGGGGATGTAGGTCTCGGTCATCGTTTCAGACTATCCGTCGGGGCTGGGTGGAGCACGTCAATCACCCACGCGTATTCGAAGGCCCGTTCCCGCCACGCCTCGTAGCGCCCGCTGACGCCGCCGTGGCCGGCTGAGAGCTCCGTCTTGAGCAGCGCTGGCGCCCCGACCTCCCGCAGCCGCGCGACCCACTTCGCTGGCTCGACGAAGAGCACCCGCGTGTCGTTGAGGCTTGTCACCGCGAGGATTCGGGGGTAGGCGACGCCCTCGCGCACGTTCTCGTACGGCGAGTAGGAGCGCATGTACTCGTAGACAGCCGCGTCGTGCAGCGGGTCGCCCCACTCGTCCCACTCGATCACCGTCAGTGGAAGGTCGGGGTCGAGGATGCTGGTGAGGGCGTCGACGAACGGCACCCCGGCAAGGATGCCGGCGAACAGCTCGGGAGCGAGGTTCGCGACCGCGCCGACGAGCAGTCCGCCGGCGCTGCGGCCCTCGGCCACGAGCAGTGCCGGGGTGGTGCGGCCGGTGTCGATCAGGTGCCTGGCGACGTCGACGAAGTCGGTGAAGGTGTTTCGCTTGCGGAGCATCTTGCCGTCGTCGTACCAGGCGCGGCCCATCTCGCCGCCCCCGCGCACGTGGGCGATCGCGAACACCACCCCGCGGTCGAGCAGCGAGAGCCGCGCGATCGAGAAGCTCGGGTCCATGCTCGCCTCATACGACCCATAGCCGTAGAGCAACACGGGCGCTGGCATGCCGTCGGGAACGGTGGCGGTCTTCCAGACCAACGACACCGGGATGCGCGTCCCATCGGCGGCGATGGCCCAGTCGCGCGCCTGGCTGTACTCGGCCGGGTCGAAGCCGCCGAGCACGGCCTGCCGCTTGCGCAGGTGCAGTTCACCGGTCGCGACGTTGTGGTCGAACACGGTCGACGGGGTGACGAAGGAGGTGTAGCCCAGGCGCACGGTCGGCTGGGTCCACTCCGGGTTGCCTCCGGTGCCCACGTCGAACAGCGGCTCGTCGAAGGCGAGCTCGGCGAGCGGGCCGTAGCCGGTGCCGGTCAGCGGGATGGTTCCGACCCGGGTGAGCACGTCGCGGCGGTAGCTGACCACGAGGTGGGTGGAGAAGGCCTCGACGGCCTCCAGTCGCGAGCGGGGGTCGTGCGCGATGACGACGGTGCGCTCCCCGAGTGGGTCGGACGCCGCGACATCCACGAGCTCGAAGTTCTCCGCGCCGTCGTTGTGGGTGATCAGCAGGCGGTCCTCGCCGCCGACGACGGCGTGCTCGACGTCGTATTCGACCCCGTCCACTCGCGGCCAGACGACCGCGAACTCGCCGTCGGGAGTGGTGGCGTCGAGCAGCCGCACCTCGCTGGTGATTTTGGAACCGAGCTCGATCACGAGGTAACGACGGCTGCGGGTGCGGCCGACCCCCACCCAGTACCGGTCGTCTGGCTCGTGGAAGACCTTCTCATCAGCGGATGTCGCGGTCCCCACCCGATGCCTCCAGACCGTATCCGGCCGCCAGGAGTCGTCCATCGTGCAGTAGAAGATCCACTGGCCGTCGAGGGAGAAGATCGCGCCGCCGGCCGTCCCGGCGATGTCGTCGGCCTCGCTGAGGGCCCCGGTGGCGATGTCGCGCACCCGCAGCCGGTAGCGCTCGTCGCCATCGATGTCGACGGCCCAGGCGAGGGTGCTCTCGTCGGCGGAGACCTCGAAGGTGCCGAGGGAGAAGAACTCGTGGCCCTCCGCCTCGAGGTTGGCGTCGAGCACCACGACCTCGCCGGGCAGGAGGGCGCCGTCCTCGACTGACGGGGGAGTCCAGTCATCCGCTGAGGAGATCGGGGCCCGGCAGGAGATCCCGTAGGACTTGCCCTCGACGGTGCGGGAGAAGTACCAGTGGGTGCCGCGGCGCACGGGCACCGAGAGGTCGGTCTCGAGGGTGCGCGACTTGATCTCGTCGAAGATGGTCCCGGTGAGGGAGCCGAGGTGCGCGGTCTCGCTGGTCGTGTAGGCGTTCTCGGCCTCGAGATGCGCGATGACCGCCGGATCGGCCTTGGCCCGAAGCCACTCGTAGTCGTCGATGAACTCATGCCCGTGGTGGACGCGGGTCAGGGGAAGGCGGCGGGCGATGGGCGGTGTCGAAGAGGTCACCCTTCACCGTACCGAGCTTCGCTGGGGGAGGAGGGACCCCGAATCCGACCCGATCAGCACGTGTCAATCGAGATTTACCGTGTAACGAATATGTAAACCTTCCTAACATAAGTGGCGGGCGGACCCTCGATTCCTCTTGAGTGGTTGTCATGACAGGGGACAATTCGCAGCTGCGTACGCTGGGGCTCCCCTTCGGCCGGATCCTGCGCCCCTCGTCGAAGGTGCTCCCCGAGCACGCCAGGATGCACAACCGGGCCCTCGTGCTGCAGATGTTGTACACCGAGGGGGGTCAGAGCCGCGCCGACCTCGCCAGGGGGACAGGCCTCACCCGGGTGACAATCTCCGAGCTCGTCGCCGGACTGGTCGCCGAGGGACTCGTCGTCGAGACGGGCCAGCGGGGGGAGGTGCGCCCCGGCAAGCCGGCGACGCTCCTCGACATCGACCGCGGCGCGTTCCAGATCGTCGGCGTCGACCTCAGCGACCACCGGAGCTTCCGAGGGGCCGTGCTCGATCTCGACGGCCGCATCCTCTCGGACATCGACCTGCCGCTCGATATGCAGGCGGGCGAGGCCGCGGTCGACCTTGTGCTCTCCCTGGTGCAGGGACTGCTGGACCTGGCCACCGCCCCCGTGCTCGGGATCGGCATCGGATCGCCCGGCATCGTCGACCTCGGCGGCGTCGTGCTGAGCGCTCCCAACCTCGGCTGGACGGGCGTCGCCCTCCAGGAGCGCCTCGTCGAGCGCTTCGGGCGGCCGGTGATCGTGGCGAACGACGCGAACGTCGCCGTGCTGGCCGAGCACAGCTTCGGTGAAGCCCGGGCGGACTTCCTGCTCGTCAAAGTCGGGCACGGCGTGGGCGCCGGACTCCTGCTGGCGGGCGCGCCTTACTTCGGTGCCGGATTCGCCGCGGGGGAGATCGGCCATGTCGTGGTGCGCCAGACCGGGGACCTGTGCGCCTGCGGCAAGTCCGGATGCCTCGAGACCTGGCTGGCGGCTCCCCACCTCGAGGCCGCACTGGCGACCGCCGCCACGCCCGAGGGGCGCGATGCGATCCTGACCGAGGCGGGCCACCAGCTCGGCGTCGCCCTCGCCCCCGTGGTCGGTGCGCTCAACCTGTCGGAAATCATCCTGAGCGGGCCGGCCCATCTGCTCGGCGGGGTCATTGTCGCCTCCGCCTCCGACACCATCCGCGCCAGGACCGTGGCCGAGTTCCACGGCGACCTGCGGCTGCGCCTGACCGATCTCGGCGAGGACATCGTCGTGCGCGGAGCGGCCGCGATGGTCCTCTTCCGAGAGCTGGGCGTCTCATGATCGTGCACCACCTGCCCGT
>JACMNE010000012.1 GCA_014378715.1 Microbacteriaceae bacterium | reverse complement strand
GTTCCGTAGCCGCGGCCGGTCGCGTCGAGGGCGGGCACGGAGTCAGCGACGGGGGCCGGCTCGGGAATGGGAGCGGCAACGGAGTCGCGGCGGGCTGGCTCGTCGGCGGTCGGCTCGTGGCTGGTCGTGTGGTGAGAAGCGTCTCCCCCGGTCTGCCGGCGGGTATCGGGCAGGTCGGGCTCGGTCACAATCACCCGCACGGTGGGGCGCCGGGAGCCGAAGAGGGTTCCGGGCCCGCTCCTTCTCCTCCTCGTCCACGAATCGCGGCCCACCGTGGCGGGGCGACAGCAGCTGCGTGAACGCCTCAGCGACGAACAGTCCATCGAGGCCGGGGAGCACCCAGAAACCGCAGTGCATGCCGTCGTCCCGCGTCCAGGTGTGCAGCGAGCGGAGCTTGTGCTGCTCCTCCTCGCGACGGGCGATACCCGCGACGTCGACCTGGTCGCGGAGCCTCCTCGCCCGCCGGAGCAGCTGGTCGGCGTTCATGAACTGGGTGTGCCCGGCGCCCCACCGGTGGGGCGCCGGGTCGGTGTCTGCACGGCCCTCGCGCTCCGCTAGGTCCGCCTCCCTTCCCTGGGGCGGAGTCGTCGCATCGTGGATCAGCTGGTCGCAGGCCGCCGTGAGCTCGGCAGTCAGTTCGGCTGCGTTGGCGGGGTCGATACCGCCGAGCCCGCGACGGATGGCGTCGGCCGCGTCGACGGAGAGCCGTCCGCCGCTGATCGCCCGGGCGAGCGGTACCTGCCAGACGGGCACCGGCGGTGCCGTCGAGACCGGCACCGGACTCGGCGCCGGATTCGGACCGTCCTCGTCCACAGCACCGGTGAAATCTCCATCCGGAGGGCCGGCCGGTGCGTCCCAGGCACCGTCGGGGTCGAGCGACCCTGAACCAGTACCGGGACAACCAGTACCGGGATAACCAGCGCCCGCATCACCGGCACCCGGCGCGTGGCCGGTCGGTGCTACATCCGCTGCCTCGACCTGCGAGAGCACAGTGCCGACCTCGATCAGTTTCACCGCTTCGGCGCGAGTGGTTCCGAGCACCGACTGGATGAGCGCCTCGGCAGTGGTGAAACCAGCGCGCACCCTCACGCCCTCGTAGCCGCGCTCGTAACGGCACTGCTCGGCGATGGCAGCTGCCGCCCACGCCGCCGCCGTGTCGGCCAGGCGCCGCAGGTCGGCGATCAGCTCGAGCGACTCGAGCAGTTCGGTGGCACTCTGGCAGGCGTAGTCCGCCGCGGACGCCCCCACGCCGGCAACGGCATCCGACGATGCCCGAAGCGAGAGGGGGAAGTTTTGCACGCCACGATTTTACCAAAATCGAACACAGATTCGAAGGTTTTGGGCAAATTGTGGAGAAGTTCTTTCAGCTGAGTTGGACCAGTTCCCGCACGTCGTCCCTGGGGAGAGTATCTGCCACGGCCACGACACTGAGGTCACGCAGGATCAGGTCGGCCCAGTGATTGGTGAGGAAGGCGATATCCGCCGCGTCTCGCCCGGTGGAGATCCGCACGAGGCTCTGGCGGGGCGCGAGGGCGGTCGCGTCGACGACGTGCCAGGTGCCCTCGACGTAGGCCTCGCACACCGCGTGGAAGTCCATGGGCGACAGGCCCGGCGCGTAGACAGCGACCATCCGCGCGGGGATGTCGAGCGCGCGCAGGAGGGCGATCACCAGGTGGGCGTAGTCGCGGCAGACACCGCGGCGAGCGAGCAGCGTCTGCTCGGCTCCGTCGGTCGGCAGACTGGAGCCCGGCACATACCGCAGCTTGCTTCCGACCCAGGATCCGACCGCGGCCAGGAGGTCGTGGCCGGCGAGTCCCGCGAACTCCGACCTGGCGGTGGGGGTCAGGCTGTCCGACTCGCAGTAGCGGCTCGGGCGGAGGTAGACGATGGGGTCGAGATCACTCGGATCGAGAGTGGTGGCAGCCCCAGAAATCTCGGCCCGGTAGTCGATGGTCATGCGTCCGCGCTCGCCCACCAGCTGGTGCAGGCGGGTGCCGTGGCGGTCGGTGATCTCGTTCGGTTCGATGCGGCGCCCGTCGAGCGAGATCTCGAGCTGCTCCGAGTTCAGGGCGTTGTTCTGGGCCACGGCGAGGCTCAGCACCATGTTCGTCTGGCCGAAGATCTCGAGCTCGAGGTGGGCGGACACATTTCGCAGCATGCGACGATCCTGCCATGCCGCGACGACCGGTTCCGCCGCTACGGCCAGAGGCGCTCGCTCACCCATCGGCGGCCTTCGAGGCGGTAGCCGAGGCGCACCTGGTCGTGCCCGACGGCCTGCCAGAATTCGATCCCCTCGGGCGTCACGACGTAGGCGGTCCAGGTCTCCGGCACGAAGTCCGGATCGCTGTCGAGAAGCTTCTGAGCGGTGGCGACCAGGTCCGCGACGACGGCCTCCGGCGGCATCCGCTCGCTTTGATTCCCGGCGATCGCCTGCGCCCGTGCCAGGGGGTGCCTGGCGAGGAAGTCCTGCTCGCTCGTCGCCCGCGGCCCGGGTCTGGCTGTGCCGGTGACCCGCACCTGCCTTCCCTGCTCCGGCCAGAAGAAGGTGAGCGCCGCGGCCGGATTCTCGGCGAGGTCGGTGCCCTTGGGCCCGTCAGAGAGGCTCGCGAACCAGAAGCCGTCGGCGGTGACGTCCTTGAGGAGGAGGGTGCGCGCCGATGGCCGTCCAGCGGATGTCGCGGTCGACAGCGTCATCGCGTTGGCCTGGGCCACATTCCCGTCGATGGCCGTCTCGAGCCAGTCGCGGAAGAGGTCGAGAGGATCGGCGGGCGCAGCGTCGAGGTCGAAGGCCAGCGGCTCGATCTTGGGCGGGCGAACGGTGCGCAGGTGGTCGCGGGTGCTCTGGGCTGTCATGGGACCACCCTAGGCATCCCAGATGCGGGTCGGGGTGGAATCGGAGCCCGCCCGGGGACTGATATCCTTATCACGCACTGGGCCCCCATAGCTCAGGGGATAGAGCGCTACCCTCCGGAGGTAGAGGCGGCAGTTCGATTCTGCCTGGGGGCACACTGGACTTATGGACAACTTCGAGGAAGTCACCCCTCCCGGGTGGTCCCTGCCACGGGTGGCGGCCCTCTTCGTGATGGGAATCGTCGCGGGTGCACTCATCGGAGGGATCGTGGCCGCGGTCCTGGTGCTCGCGAGCCGACCGGACCTGTCGGAATCGACTGAGCCCAGCCTGGCCTTCTTCGCGATCCTGGTGGGCGGGGCCGTGGGTTCGGTGCTGGCCACCGTCGCCGGGCTCGGCGCGATCGTCGGGCTCCTCGTCTTTGACCACTGGGGTGAATCGAGCCCGACGCGACGGTCGTGGTTTGCCGGCATCGGCGCGGCGGCGACAACACTCTTTGTCGGGCTACTGGCAACCCTCTCCGGGGCAGCCGAGATTGGAGTTGTGGCAGCCGCGTCAGCGGTCGTCGGCGCTGGAGTCTTCGCCGGTGCCGGCCTCCGGGTGTTCGAGCGTCGATTCAGCTAGACCGGGCTCTGTGCCTCCGGGTCGGGCACCCCAGCGCTTCGCGTCAAGCGGATGACACCGGCCTCGAAGACGACTCGCACGGCCAGAAGGGCGAACCACATCATCCACGGTTCGGTGAATCCCCGAACCGCGGTGAGAACGAGCAGCACGGGTGCGATCACCCGGTAGCAGACGACGAGAAGGCCAACGCCGGCTGCCGGGCCCGCAAGCTCTGATCCGAGCCCCGCCGCTGCAGGTCGGCTCGGTCATCATTCAGGAGTTCCGGTCGCCGCCCCGATCATCATTCAGGGGAACAGGATGACCCGGTGCACCATCCCGCAAGAAACGTGCGCTGATCGGAGAACTGATGGCGCGATTCGCCACATCCGCTCCCCTGGCGCAAAGTACCGTCGGGAAGCCGCTGACGCTCCTGAATAATGAAGTCCGGGCAGCGGCCCAGGCATGCCGAACTCCTGAATGATGATGATCGAGCAGCCCTCGCGTCGAGGGCGGCGGTCAGGCTGGCAGCTCGTGCTGGCTGACAGCATCCGAGCGGATGATGGCCATGATCACGGCATCGACGTAGGCGCCGTCGAAGCGGTGGGCGGCACGACGGGTGCCTTCGAGCGCGAAGCCGGCACCCCGATACATCCGCTGGGCACGGGGGTTGAAGGCGAAGACCTCGAGTCCGATGCGGTTCAGCTGTGTCGTGGCGAACGCGTGGTCGAGGATCAGCCGGGTGGCCTCGGTGCCGAGACCGCGATCGCGACCGGCCGGTCCGATGAGGATACGGAAGTTGCAGCTGTCGTTCTCGACGTGGAGCTCGTTGAGGACGACCTCTCCCACACAGGCCGATGACTCGCGGTCGATGATCGCGAGATCCAGGCGGTCGGACTGCGCCGCCCGGGTCTCGTACCACTCTCGGGTGGCAGCATCGAGGTCGGCGCTGCGGCCATGCGCCTCGGCGGAGGTGTGCACGGAGCCGGTGAGGATGAGGACCTCCGGATCGGCGAGCACCGGGCCCATCGCATCGATGTCCGTCGTCTCGAACGGTCGGAGGATGACGCGGTCTCCGGCGAGAGTGGGCTTTCTGGCGAAGGGGGCATGGGTGGTCATGGTCCCATCCTGCCGAATTCCCCACGCTCCACCCGCGGCGCGCCCGGCTCGTTCCGCCTGAAGAGGGTGAGGTGCCAGAGCCCCGGGCGTGTGCGGGACGGGTCGATGAGTCCGTTCGCTCCATGCGGCATCTCAACGACCCTGAGCCTCTCCACGACCCCTAGCATCGAAGGATGGGGTCAGCATCGGTTGTTCGCACGGGGCGTGCGGAGGATGCCGCCGCGATGGCGCGCGTGCACGTCGCCGGCTGGCGGGAGACCTACCGGGGCCTGATGTGCGACGAGGTGCTCGACGACCCCGGCTTCGTCGCCACCCGGGAGAGGTTCTGGACCGCCGCGCTCACCGACAGTCGCTTCGCCCACAACCGCATCACGGTGGCCGAGGTGGACGGGACGATCATCGGCATCGCCATGTCCGGCCCCCCGATGGACGGCGACACCACCCGCCAGCTCTACGTTCTCTACGTGCTCGCCGCCCACCACGGCTCGGGCGCCGGGCCGGAGCTCCTCCACGCGGTCGTCGACCGACAAGAGACGACCAGCCTCTGGGTCGCCGACCCGAACCCCCGCGCGCAGGCCTTCTACCGCAGACACGGGTTCGGGCCTGACGGCGAGGAACGGGTCGAGGACGGCCTGCGCGAGCTGCGCCTGCTCCGACCCGCCGACCCGGTACCCGCCGACCCGGTACCAGCCGACCCGGCACCCAGCGACCCGGAACTGACACCATGACCGACACTGTGTTCGACCTCGCCGACCGCCTCGCTGCGAAGGCCGACCCCGCCCTGATCGCACCCGACGAGCGCTTCTTCGCCGACCTCGCCGCGACCCTGGCCGACTCGATCGACGAGCTGTCGACCCGCCTCGATGCGGCCCGCCTCGCCCCGGGCGGCTCCGGCCAGCACGCGCTCGAGCGCGACCTCGAGATCCACTCCCTCACCGCCCGGCTCCGCGGCCTGGGCCGGTTCGGCCTCGATGTCTGCCTGGGTTACTCCCTGCCAACGGATGCCCTGCCAACGGATGCCCTGCCAGCGGATGTCGCGGAGCCGACGTTCATCGGACGCCTCGGCCTCACCGACAGCGCCGGCCGGCAGCTGCTGCTCGACTGGCGCTCCCCGGCCGCCGAGCCGTTCTTCGGCGCGACGCACACCACCCCGATGGGGTTGGCGCGCCGCCGCCGGTACCGCTGGACCGGCAGACGCATCACCGATTACTGGGACGAGGCGTTCACCGACACCGTCGTCGAGTCCACCGCCGCCCTCGAGGACCTCTCCGCCTTCATCGCGAGCCTCGGCGGCAGCCGCACCTCGCGGATGCGCGATGTGCTCGGCACCATTCAGGCCGACCAGGACGCCATCATCCGCTCGGGATCGACGGGGGCGCTCGTCGTCGACGGGGGCCCGGGCACGGGCAAGACCGTGGTGGCCCTGCACCGCACCGCCTACCTGCTCTACTCAGACGCGCGTCTCACCGGCCAGCACGGCGGGGTGCTGCTCGTCGGCCCGAGCACCGCGTTTCTCGCCTACGTCGACGACGTGCTGCCGAGCCTGGGCGAGGACGATGTACTGACCTGCACCCTGCAGGACCTGGTCGCCGAGAGTGCTGGCGCGCTGCCCGAGACCGATCCCGAGGTCGCCGCCCTCAAATCCACCACCGCCATGGTCGACGCCGTCGGGGCGGCCGTGCGCCACTACGAGCGCCCGCCGACGCGGTCGACGACCATCGAAACCGACTGGGCGGATGTCGAGCTCGAGGCCGACGACTGGGCGGACGCCTTCGACGTGGCCGATGCCGGCGTCCCGCACAACGACGCCCGTGACGACGTGTGGGCCGAGCTGGTATCGATCCTGGCCCACAAGCTCGACGACGAGTTCCCCGCCGAGCTCCTGCGCCGGGGACTCGAGCGCAACCCGCAGCTGCGCACGGCGTTCGCCCGCGCCTGGCCCGTCCTCGACCCGGTCGGGGTCGTCGCCGACCTGTTCACAGAGACCGCCTACCTGCGCCGCTGTGCGCCGTGGCTCGCGGAACGCGATATCCGCCTGCTGCAGCGCGGGGAGGCGCGGCGATGGACGGAGTCCGACCTGCCGCTGCTCGACGCCGCCCGGCAGCTGATCGGCGACCCCGACGCGCCCCGTCGCCGGCGGGCGAGGGCCGCCGCCCTGGCCGCGCAGGGCGAGCGGATGCAGCGGGTGCTCGACGACCTCATGGAGTCGCAGGTGCACGACGACGGCGAGGGGCTGATGTCGATGCTGCGCGGCAATGACGTGCGGCACTCGCTCGTCGACGAGGCGGCACTGGTCGACGAGGCGGCGCTGCCCACCGCCGATCCCGACCTCCTGGCCGGACCGTTCGCGCATATCGTGGTCGACGAGGCGCAGGAGCTGACCGACGCGCAGTGGCAGATGCTGCGGCGGCGCTGCCCGTCCGGCAGCTTCACGATCGTCGGCGACCGCGCCCAGGCGCGACACGGGTTCCCCGAGTCGTGGGAGGAGAGGCTGGGACGGGTCGGTATCGACCGGGTGCACGTGGCACCGCTGAGCGTCAACTACCGCACGCCGTCCGAGGTGATGGCGATCGCCGAGCCGGCGATCCGTGCGGAGCTGCCGCACGCGAACGTGCCGACGTCGATCCGGAGCAGCGGCGTGCCCGTGGCCCACGGATCGGCCGACGAGCTCGACGCGATCCTCGACGACTGGCTCGCCGAGAACGCCGACGGCATCGCCTGCGTGGTCGGCGACCCGTCCTTCGCCCCGCGCCCCCGGGTGCGTTCGCTCACCCCGATGCTCTGCAAGGGCCTCGAGTTCGACCTCGTGGTGCTGGTCGACCCCGACCGCTTCGGCACCGGAATCACGGGGGCCGTCGACCGCTACGTCGCCATCACCCGCGCGACGCGGCAGCTCGTCATCCTGGCGACCCCCTCCTGACCCGTCGGCCGGGCATGCCAGACTCGATCCTCGATCGCAGGGGAGAACAATGAGCGACCGTCTCACAACGGAGGAGGGCGCGCTGGCCCACCTGCGCGATCTCGAGTCACTGCGCGATCTCAAGTCACTGCGCGATCTCAAGTCACTGCGCGATCTCAAGACTGAGCTCACCCGGTTCATGATGTCGTACAAGTGCGCGACCGACGAGTTGATGACGAAGATCGACATCCTCAGGGAGGAGTTCAGCGCCGTCCACGACTACACCCCGACCGAGCACGTCAGCCCGCGGCTCGAGTCCCCGGAGGGCATCGTGAAGAAGGCGCTCCGCACAGGCTGCCCCCTGGCCGTCGACGAGATCCGCGAGCAGATCCAGGATATCGCCGGCATCCGCATCACCTGCAGCTTCATCTCGAAGCCTGACGCGGCCGGTGGGGTGGGCCGCGTCAGGCGGATCCGGGGTATCTGTGGTTCGGTGCCGAGACCCGGTCGGATTGGCCTACTTCGCGAGGAACGCCAACACGTGGGCGTTCCATTCCTCGCGGTGGGAGACCGTGACCCCGTGCGGGGCGTCCTTGATGACCACCAGCTCGCTGCTCGCGATGGCTTCATGGGTGCGCTTCCCGCTGACCTCGAACGGCACGATGGTGTCGGAGTCGCCGTGGATGACCAGCGTGGGCACGGTGATCTTTGCCAGGTCGGCACGGAAGTCGGTCGTGGCGAACGCGACGGTGCAGTCCAGGGTTCCCTTCGGGGACGCCCCCTCGGCGATGTCGAGGTTGTAGGCGATCTGCTCGGCGCTGACCTTCGGCTTGTTGAGCAGCGACGGGCTGCCCGACGTGAAGAATGAGACGAGGAACTCGCTCAGGAACTTGGGGCGGTCGTCGGTGATGCCGTCGTGGAACCAGGCGGCCAGGTCTGGGGTGACCCCGCCATCGGGGTTGTCGTCGGACTTCCAGAGGTACGGGGTGACGGCGCTGGCGAAGACGAGCTTCGCGACGCGCTCCTGGCCGTAGGTGCCCACATAGCGGGCGAGCTCCCCTCCGCCCATCGAGAATCCGATCAGGGTGACGCCGGTGAGGTCGAGCTCGGTGAGGATCGCGTCGAGGTCGGCGGCGAACGTGTCGTAGTCGTAGCCAGTCCAGGGCTGCGACGAGTCGCCGAATCCGCGGCGGTCATAGGTGACGACGCGGTGACCCGCCGCGACGAGCGCGGGCACTTGGCCCTCCCAGGATCGGCCGCTGAGCGGCCAGCCGTGCACGAGCACGACAGGGGCGCCGGCGCCGGCGTCCTCGTAGTGCAGTTCAATGTCGGGGGTTCCAGGAACGGTGATGATGGGCATGGGGAGACTCCTTCATTCGGGGGGTGAACCCCGCGAGTCAACCGCCCGAAGCTGAGTTTGGCCCGAACATCCGCTCGAGATCAGGGGCAGTCAGCTCGCCATTCCCGGGTGGACGGGGACGAACTCGATGGTGGACATCGGCTGCACGGTCTTGGCCGGCGCACGGGAGAAGCCCTTGGCGTCCAGGCGGTTCTGGGTGCGGAACTCGGCGAGCGCCGTGTCGTAGACCGCGTTGACCTGGCTGCCGGTGAACTCCTCGACGGCGCCGTCGCTGAAGGTGATCGACACGGTGACCTGCATGGGGAAGTGCCGGTTCATGCGGATGAAGCCGTCGGCGTCCTGGTGGAGAGTGATCATGGACTCCATTCTGGTGCATGGGCGCGGGGTGGATGGGCGCGACCGTGCTCACCGCTCGGTCAGGCCACCCTCCGTATCGAGCACCAGGGTGGTGGTGAGGTCGAGCCGGGCGAGCGACACCCCGAACCGCTCTCCGCCCGAGAGGGTGCGCACCGCACGGTCGACGGTCGCGCCCCGCAGCAGGAAGCGGGCCAGCCGGTTCCTGACCTCCCCGACCTGCGCAGCGGATGTCGCGGGCCGCACGTTCTCGAGCACGCTCGCGTTATCGTCGAGACCGTCCAGCCGCTGCGCGAGGTACCCGACGCGGTCGGTGGGCCGTCGCGCGCGCTCCGGGGCGGCGCCGTGGACGAGCGACTCGAGCAGGGTGGTCCTGCCCACCCCGTTCGGGCCGGTGATCGCGATGCGCTTCGGGCCCTGCACCACGAGGGTACGCCCGGCCCCGCTGAGTTCGGCGATGCGCCGGCCCGTCGGCATCTCGGGGTCGGGCAGGTCGATCCTGATCCGGTCGTCGTCGCGCACGCGGGCCTCGGCCGCGACGAGTGTCGCCTGCGCCCCCTGCACCCGGTCGTCCCCATCGCCGCGGAGCTTGCCGGCCGACACCTGCGCGTCGGACGCACGCTGGTTCATCAGGATCCTCGACCCGCGCTTGGTCTCGTTGCTGGTCTTCGCGGTGCGGACCCGGCGGGCGAGCTTCGTCTCCGCCTCGATCCGCTGCCGCTTCTCGCGGTGCACGGCCTGCTGCGCGGTGCGCAACGCCTGGACCGCGGCGGCCTGCTCGCCGTCGAGCCTCTGCCGCCAGGCGCTGTACGGCCCGCCGAACACCGTGAGGGCACCGGCGTGCAGCTCGGCGGTGTCATCCATCAGCTCGAGGAGCGCCGTGTCGTGGCTCACCACTACGAGCGTGCCGGGCCAGGCGGATGCCGGCGATGGCGACGAGCATCGCCTCGCCGCCGGAGATGTCGCTCACCCGCCGGTCGAGGTCGCCGGAGCCCCGGCCGATGTCGCGGAGCGCCTCATCCGCCCGGGTCTTGATGTCCCATTCGCCGCCGAGCGTGTCGAAGTGTCGCACATCGACGTCGCCCGCCTCGATCGCGCGGAGCGCGCCGACCTTGTCCGCGATACGCAGAAGGTCGGCGACGGACGCCTCCGCACCGAGGGTCAGCGACTGGGGCAGGTGGTCGACATCGCCGGTGGTCGTGATGGTGCCGGTCGTCGGGGACAGCGACCCGGCGATCAGGCGCAGCAGGGTCGACTTACCCGACCCCTTCGCCCCGACCAGGCCGGTGCGGCCGGCCCCGAAGCTGCCGGTGATGCCCGTGAGGGCGAGGGTGCCGTCCGGCCAGGTCAGGCCGACATCGGCGAGGCCGACTGACGCGGGTGTGAGATTGGACGTGGTGCTCCCGAGAGGTCGGTGAAGTCGGACGGCGACGTGGAACCGTCGAGAATCCTCACCGGACTGCCTCACTCTGGGGGAACAGGGACTCACCGAGTTGCGACGGGGGCGCACCTGGGCCGCAAACCGGGGCGGCGAACCTCACCGTGCCACGCGAATAACATGGACCGGTGTCCTTCCCCCTGCGCCAGTCCCCCGGCGCGAGGGTCGGGCTGTCGATCGCGGTCGCGACCGGCCTCTACGGCATCTCCTTCGGCGCACTGTCGGTGTCCTCAGGGCTCGACCTCTGGCAGACGATGGCGCTCAGCCTGCTGCTGTTCTCCGGCGGGTCCCAGTTCGCGTTCATCGGGGTGATCGCGGGCGGAGGCAGTCCGGTCGCCGCGGCGAGCGCCGCCGCGCTCCTCGGAATCCGCAACGCCGTCTACGGGATGCAGCTGAACGCGCTGCTGCACCCCCGGGGGTGGCGCCGGTTCGCCGCCGCGCACGTGACGATCGACGAGTCTCTCGCCACCAGCACCGGGCAGAGCGACCCGGTCGAGCAGCACCGCGGGTTCTGGGTCGCCGGTGTCGGCATCTTCGTGCTGTGGAACCTCTGCACCCTCGTCGGGGCGCTCGCCGGAGACGCCCTGGGCGACCCGAAGCAGTGGGGACTCGACGGGGCCGCCGTCGCGGCGTTCCTCGCCCTCCTCTGGCCGCGCCTCCGCTCCCGCGAGGCCGGAGCTACCGCGGTCGTCTGCGCCCTCGCGACCGTGCTCGCCGTGCCCGTCGTTCCCCCGGGCATCCCGATCCTCATTGCGGCGGTCGTCGCCGGGATGATCGGCTGGTTCGGGCACCGGGCTGGACCCGGCGGGGCCGCGGGCGACGCCAGCACCGACCCAGCCGGCCTCGAACCGGACCTGGACCCCTACCCCGACGCCGCGACATCCGCGGGGAAGGACCCTTCATGAGCCTCTGGTTCTGGGTCATCGTCGCCTGTGTCGCTGGCTTCCTCACGAAGCTCCTCGGATACCTCGTGCCGCGGAAGTGGCTCGCGAACCCACGCGTCGCGCGGATCGCCGGAACCCTCACCATCGGACTGCTGGCCTCCCTGACGATGGCGAACACCGTGGCCACCGGGCAGGACCTGGTCGTCGATGCCCGCCTGGGGGCGCTCGTCGTGGCCGCCATCGCCCTCTGGCTGAGGGCCCCGTTCCTGGTGGTGGTGATCGTGGGTGCCGCGGCGGCGGCCGGTCTCCGCCTGCTCGGCGCCCCCTGACCCTCCCGGGCCACAGTGGGGAGTCGACACTGTCAGGTCGATGCTTTTATGGGGCGGGAAGGGCGCACGAATGGCATCCGGGACGGCAGGACCCAGAGAATCGACCGTCTCGTCACCATGCTCGAGGAACGCAGCTAGCCTCGGAGCGTGAAGACTCTGCAGCACGTCGCGCTCGTGACCGGGGCCAACCACGGCATCGGGGCGGCGATCGCCGAGCGGCTCGCCGCCGACGGCATCGCCGTCGTGATCTCCTTCCTCGCGATCGACGAGCCGGACGACCCCGGTATCCCCGGGACCCTCGCCGAGAACCACCGGCGTGACGCGAGCGCCGTGCTCTCTCGCATCACCGCGGAGGGAGGACGGGCGATCGCCGTCTCCGGCGACCTTGCCGACGCGGCCATCATCCCCGCACTGTTCCACGCGGCCGAGAAAGCGTTCGGACCGGTGGACGTGCTCGTCAACAACGCGACGGCCTCGCTGAGGGACTCCTTCCGCGCCGGGGAGACCGACTGGATGGGGCGCCTGCTCTCCCCGGTCACTGCCGACACCTTCGACCGGCAGTTCGGGGTCGATGCCCGGGCGGGCGCCCTGCTCATCGCCGAGTTCGCCGGCCGGCTCCAGGCGCGCGGCGGCGATTGGGGACGCATCGTCTCGCTCACCTCGGGCGGTGAGCGGGGGTTTCCCCAGGAGGTGTCGTACGGGGCGGCGAAGGCGGCAATCGTCAACTACACCCAGTCGGCGAGCCTCGAACTGAGCCGCTTCAACGTCACCGCCAATGCCCTGCACCCGCCCGTCACCGACACCGGTTGGGTCACCGACGCCGTGCGCACCGCCGTCGCCGGCAACGACGCGTTCTTCGACGTTGCGGAGCCCCACGAGGTGGCGGATGTTGTCGCGTTCCTCGTCTCGCCCGCTGGACGCCGGGTCACCGGCAACGTCATCCGGATGGGCTGACCGTGACGGCCGCCGGGGAGTTCGTCGACGCGGCGTTGCAGTACGAGGCCACCTGGCAGCGGGCGGACACTGACCGTGCCAGGATCGGCGGCGGACTGGAGTTCTACGGGGCGTCGACGGGGGCTGTCCGCGGCACCGTTCGGGATCTCGCCCGGCGGCACCCCGATCTCGACCACGACGCCGTCACGGCGCTGAGCTCCGAGCTGTGGGCCGTGGCCGTTTTCGAGCGTCGGCTCGCCGCGATCGTGCTGCTGCAGACCAACATCCGCTTGCTGAAGGGCAGCGATCTGACCCGGCTCGAAGGGTTCCTGCGCGACGCTCTGGTGCGGGAGCTCGCGGACCCGATCGCGACCGACGTGATCGTGCCGTTGCTCGCCGGCCTCGAGCCGAACGAGCGGGCGAAAGCGGATGTTGTGCTGGCCCGCTGGTCCACTGAGGACGGGTGGCTGCGTGGTGCGGCCGCGGTCGCTCGGGGCGGTCAGGCCACGCGCACCATCGAGTCGAACCGCACCCGGTCGTCGAGGTAGACCCGCCGGGACACCGCACCGGTCTCCTTGTCGACGACCACCAGCAGACCGCCGACCTCGACGTAGCGGGCGTCGCCGTCGACGAGCGCCTCTCGCGCGCCGACGATCACGTTGAATTCCATGGCGTCCTCAAAGCCCGTCGGGGCGACGTAGAAGGTGCCGTGGCCGTCCCAGGTGTCGCGGAGCGCCTCGTCGGCGAGTCGTTTGGCGTCGTCGAAAGTGATCATCCACGCATCATGACACGGAGCGCGGACGCGGGTGGAATCGTCCGCGACGTTGCGCCGGTTGGTCAGTCGCGCGGGGAGAGCACACAGAACTCGTTACCCTCCGGGTCGGCGAGCACCACCCAGTTGACCTTCTCGTTGTCCTGGCCGACATCGACCCGGCTCGCACCGCGTTCGACGAGCGCGGTCACCGCCGCGTCCTGGTCATCGCCGGCTCTCGGAGCGAGGTCGAGGTGGAGGCGATTCTTGACGGTCTTGCCCTCCGGCACCGTGACGAACACAAGCCCGGGGCCCTGGTCATCGACCGGGATGTCCCGATCGGCGTCCAACGCCCGCGGCGGCACGATCACCACCTCGTCGTCGGCCTCGTACGAGATCTTCCAGTCGAGGGTGGTCGCCCACCATCTGGCCAGGGCGGCGATGTCGTGGCTGTCGATGACGACGGAGTACCAGCGCAGTGTCATGCCCCCCTTCCTACCGCAGCGGATGTCGGCGCCGCTACGGGGCCGGCACCTGCGGCGCGGACGCCGATGCGGATTGGTGCGGGAGGTGCCCTGCATCCGCTCGTCGAAGAACGCGCGAAGAATGCCACTGATGGTGGGTCTGAGTGCTGTCATGCGCACATGGTGCCTCGCGCCACCGACATTGCCCGGTTATGGTTCCTCTATGCCCACAGAAACCCCCCTCACCGACCTCGATGCGGAGCGATTCGTCTCCCTCTCGACGTTCCGCCGGTCCGGCGTCGCCGTGCCCACCGCGGTCTGGATCTCCCGCGACGGCGACGCCATGGTCGTCACGACGGGGGCGGAGAGCGGCAAGGTCAAGCGGGTGCGCAACAATCCCCGCGTCGAGCTGACGCCCTGCTCGCGCAGCGGCAAGGTCGCCCCCGGGGCCGTGTCCGTAGCCGGGACTGCGGAGATCATCGCCGACCCTGCAGAGCGCGATCGCCTCACCGACCTAGTGCGCGCCAAGTACGGCATCGAGTTCAAGATCGTGATGGGGATCGAGTCGATCGCGAAGTCGGGGCGGGCCGAGCGGGTCATCCTGCGGATCACACCCCCGAGGGAAAACTAACCGGCCACAGGCAGCGACGACAGCTTGAAGGTGCCCCCGGTGGGGTCGGCGACCTTCGCGATCCGGCCGAACGGGGTGTCCTCCGCCTCGATGACCAGCGACCCGCCGAGCGCGAGCGCCTTCTCGACGGTCGCGTCGACGTCCTCGACGCCGATGTAGATCTCCCAGGTCGACGGCTGGCCCTCCGGGAGGAAGCCGGCGCCGTCCATGATGCCGGCGTACTGTGCCCCGTCGACCGTGAGGGTGGTGTAGCGGAAGTCCTCGGTGTCGCTCAACACCGCCGTCTGCCAGCCGAACGCCGTCCGGTAGAAGTCGATCTCGCCCTCGTAGTCCCGCGTGTGCAGCTCGTGCCATACCGGAGTGGACGCCTCGTGCGCGAGCTCGAACCCCGTCATCGTGCCCGGCTGCCAGATGCCGACCACGGTGCCGGTCGGGTCCTGCGCCACCGCCATCCGCCCGAGCTCCATCACGTCCATCGCCGGGAAGATCAGGGTGCCGCCCGAGGCCGTGATCGCCGCCGTCGTCGCCTCCACGTCGTCGCTCTTCAGGTAGACGGTCCAGCCGTCCGGCATGCCCAGACCCGGGTTCCTCATCATCCCCGCGATCTGGGCGTCTCCCTTGAAGAAGTTGATGTACCCGCCGTAGTCGGGCCCTGGATCCTGTGCGGTCCAGCCGAACACCCCTTCGTAGAAAGCGGACGATACGGCCGGATCTGACGTCGAGAGGTCGAACCAGATCGGCGCTCCGGCGGGGGTGGACTCAACAGTGGGCATGGCGGTCTCCTGTAGCTGATGGCCCGGATCGACTCCGGTTGCAGGAAGTGTATTGCCCCGCCGCCCGCGCCGATATAGCGGCCGCGGTCGGATCACCCGCGCGGCGCTGGGTATCGTTGACGGGACGAATCAAGGAGTACACATGAGCACCACCATCGACCAGGACGACGCACAGTGGCGCGAGAAGCTGAGCGCCGAGGAGTTCGCGGTCCTGCGCGAGGCCGGCACCGAGCGCGCGTGGACGGGTGAGCTCCTCGACGAGGAGCGCGCCGGCCTCTACACCTGCAAGGCCTGCGACAACGAGCTGTTCGTCGCCGGCACCAAGTTCGACTCGGGCTGCGGCTGGCCGAGCTTCTACGAGTCGGTCAACCCGGAGGCCGTCGAGCTGCTGCCCGACCACTCCCTCGGGGTGGAGCGCACCGAGGTGCGCTGCGCCAAGTGCGGTTCCCACCTCGGCCACGTGTTCCCCGACGGGCTGGGCACGCCGACCGGCGACCGCTACTGCATGAACTCCGTCGCCCTGAACTTCTCTGCGGCCGACGAGGCGTAGGACACGCTTGCCTCGCCCGTTCCTTCTCGAGCGGATGTGGGCCTGAAGCGAATGTCGGCGTCGAGCGGGTGTCGGCGCTCACGGGATCTCGAGCGCCGACGTGGCCGTTCCGACACCGAGCAGCGCCAGGATCGTGCCGGACACCCGCTCGATCCTCGTGGCCACCAGCGGGCGGCGCAGCCAGAGCGTGGCCCGCGCCGCGATGCCGGCGAGGATCACGAGGTAGAGCAGCCCAATGACGGCGACGGTGAGCCCGAGCAGCATCGTCACCCCGAACGCTGAGGCGTCGGTGGGCAGGAACTGCGGAACAATCGCCAAGAAGAACAATCCGACCTTGGGGTTGGTCATCGTCGACAGGAGTCCGGCGAGGAACGCGGAGGAGATGCCGGCCCGCCGGGTCGCGCCCGCGTCGTCCGGCGCCCGTCGAGTCGAGTGGCGGATCGCTTGCACCCCGAGGAACACCAGGTAGAGCCCGCCGACGATCTTGAGTCCGCGGAACAGCTCCGCCGACTGGGCCATGATCGCGGCGAGCCCGATCCCGACCAGGGCCGCCCAGACGACCGTGGCGATCGAGCAGCCGACAGCCGTCGCGAGCCCCGCTCGCACCCGTCGCACGCTGTATCGGAGCACGAGCAGGCTGTCGGGGCCGGGGGTGATGGCGAGCACGACGCTGAGGCCCACGAAGGCGAGGTAGGCGGTGGGCATCACCGGGCCAGTGTAGGGCCGCCGCGATCCCTCCCCCAGCCCGTCAGCGCCGCGGCCGAGCCGCTCAGCCCAGCACGAAGGCGGCCGCACCTGACCGCGCGCCGTTCACCTGGGCCTCGATCATATGGAGTCCGGCGTGGTGCACCCGCGTGGTCATCTGCCGGAACGTGTGCCTCTTCGCGAAGCGCACGGTCTCGCCGGGAGCGATCGTGGCGGAGGCCAGCTTGAACACCTTGTCGCTCGTGGTGCCGTTCGACTTCAGATAGTGCACCGCGTAGTCGACGGCGATCCGCGCGACATCCGCTGACTCATTCGTCACGGCGAAAGAGAAGCCGAGGCTGCCGGGGAGCTCGACAGCGGTCGCGTCGAGCTCGAGCGGCGACACGGTGACCGCGGTGGGAGTGAAGCCGAGGAGGGCGAGTGCGCCGGGGTCCCCCCGCTTCACGAGGGTGCGCAGCCCGTGCCGCACCACCCAGGCCGAGCGCTCGTCGGCGTCGCCCAGCCACCGCTCGGCAATGTCGACGACGAGCCCGGCGTTCTGCCGGGCGAGGTCGTTGAGGTGGTTCGCCACCGACCGGCGCACGTAGTCGCTGTCGTCTCGGCGCAGGGCATCGAGGATGGGCACCGCGGCATCGGGGCGGGCGGTGACGGCCGCCACCCGCACCGCCCAGGGCAGGAACGGGCGGGTGCCCTCGCTCGCAAGGCGGCGCACGTGCGGATCGGGGGCGGTCGTCCAGCCGAGGATCGTGGGCAGGGCGCGGTCGAGGTCGGCGGCGAGGAACCGCCGGATCGCGAACTCCGCCGTGAGCCGCGGAGTGAGCTCCGCGAGCAGCGCGAGTCCGTCGTCGAAGTCGGCCGCGCCAGGCGAGGCGATCGCGAGGGTCGCGACGGCCTCGGTGACCGGCCAGATGCCCCAGCCCTCGAAGGACGGGTCAGCGAGCGCGCTGCGGATGATCGCCGCGGGCGCCGTGTACCCGTCCGGTAGGTCGGCGAGCAGGGCGACGGTCACGAGGTCGCTGCGTTCCCGGAGGGCCAGCGGGGCGAGCTGGGCCGCGGAGATCCCCGCCAGCGCCGGGAAGGCGGATGTCGCCACGACGCCCAGCCGCGCCCGGAGCCGTGCGACGGCAGAGATGTCGATCAGCTCGTTCATAGCGCCCATGATCCATTGTCCCCCGCCGTTCTCACTCACAGATTTTGGCCCGGCGCAATGGTCCCCCTTTGTGTGGACACGCGGGTGACAGGCGGCTTAGTATCCGTCTAGATCAATGGCGATCCGCACCGTCCACCGGCCGAATCCGAATGTGCCGGTGAACAAGCCGGTCACTGTGCTCTACCCCCCGAGGTACAGTGACCGGCTCACCCGCCGGTTCCGGGACTCCCATCAACTTCTCCTACTATCGGGTTGTGCTCTCCACCTCTGACGCCCTCATGCTCGTACTCGAGCTGCTGACGTGGGTGGGCCTCATCCCCGGACTGATCCTCCTGGCGATCGGGTACGCGCGCCGGGCCTTCGCGAGTCGGTTCCAGCAGACCTGGGGCATCATCATCCCCTCCCCCGCCGGAACGAGCCACCTGTGGTTCCGGTGGATCGACCTCACCCGCGACGCCCAGTCGGCGCCGGTTCCGGTCGACGCCGACGAGTCCCTCCGTGTCGGGGACGAGGTCGAGGTCTGGTTCGACCCCCGCAACTCCGAGAACGCCCGCCTCGACCACCCGTCGGCGGACGGCCGCGTGCTGCGCACGATCGGCTGGGTCCTGTCGGGGGTCGGCGCGGGCGCCGGGGTGGTTCAGCTCATCGTTCTGCTGGTGGAGTAGCGCCCGGCCTCGGCGCGGGAGAACGCAGCTCGGCCGGTTCGGCCTCGTGGGTCTCCACAGGCGCCACCGCCGGCGCCTCGTGCGCACCGTGCGAATCGACGCTCATTGTCTTCTCGTCGAACGGAGCCTGCCTCGACAGCACCCGCTCGACCTGGGCGTAGTCGATCTCCTTCGTCCACTGCCCGACGAGCACCGTCGCGACGGCATTGCCGGTGAAGTTGGTGAGCGCGCGGGCCTCGGACATAAAACGGTCGATGCCGACGATCAGCCCGACGCCGTCGACGAGGTCCGGGCGGTGCGCCTGGAGGCCGCCGGCGAGGGTCGCGATGCCGGCGCCGGAGACACCCGCCGCGCCCTTCGACGCGATGATCATGAACACCAGGAGCGAGATCTGCTCGCCGAGGGCGAGGGGGGTCCCGAGAGCCTCGGCGATGAACAGCGACGCCATCGTGAGGTAGATCGCGGTGCCGTCGAGGTTGAAAGAGTAGCCGGTCGGCACCGTGATGCCCACCACGGGCTTGGAGACACCGAGGTGCTCCATCTTGGCGATGAGGCGGGGCAGCGCCGCCTCGGAGGACGAGGTCGACACGATCAGCAGGTACTCGCGGCCGAGGTAGCGCATCAGGCGGAAGAGGTTGACGCCGGTGACGATTCGCAGGATCGACCCCAGGACCACGACGATGAACAGGGCACAGGTGATGTAGAACCCGATCATCAGGGTCGCGAGGCTGATGACGGCCTGGATGCCGGTCGAGCCGACGACGGCGGCGATCGCGCCGAAGGCACCGATCGGAGCGGTCCACATGATCATCGTGAGGATGCGGAACACGAGCACCTGCACGTTGCGGATCCCGTCGAGCACCGGGGTGCCCTTGCTGCCGAGCGCCTGCAGCGCGAATCCCACGAGGAGGGCGACGAAGAGCGTCTGAAGGATACTGCCGGAGGTGAGCGACGACAGGAGCGAGGTGGGGATGATCCCGAGCAGGAAGTCGGAGGTGCCCTTCGAGTCGGCCACGTCGGCGTCGTAGGTCGTGCCGCTGATGTCGAGTCCAGCGCCCGGCTGGATGATGTTCCCGACGAGGAGGCCGATGGCCAGGGCGAAGGTCGACATGGCGACGAAGTAGCCGAGCGCAAGCCCACCGACCTTGCCGACCGTCGCCGCCTTGGCGACCGACCCGACACCGAGCACGATCGTGCAGAAGATGATCGGGGCGATCATCATCTTGATCAGCCCGATGAACGCCTTGCCGAGCGGCTCGAGGGTCTTCGCGAATTCCGGGACGAAGAGTCCGAGGAAGGTCCCGGCGATCACGGCGATGATGACGAAGATGTAGAGATAGTGCTGGCGGTCTATGCGCTTCAGCCTGCCGAATGCGTTTGCCATGGGTATCCTCGCTGATCTGTCCGGCACATCCGTGTGGCCGACTCCATTGGTTGGTCCACAGTGGGCGGTGTCCCCCGACCAGCGCTGCTTGTGTTCATACTGTTCACGGGGCCCGTTCCACTGGGGCCTGTCCGCTGGGCCGATTCACGGCGCAGCGCGGCGGCCGGACGGGAGCACGGATGAGCACAGTCGTCACGGGGCGTCGCCGGTGGAGCCTTGCCGCCCGCCTCTACGCCTGGCAGCTCGGCGGGATCGTGGTGATCGTGGGCCTCGCCCTCGTTGCCCTCGGCCTCGACTCCCGCGACCGGGAGGAAGCGGATGCCGCGGAGCGCGCCCTCGCCATCACGACCTCGATCGCAGGCAATCCCTTCGTGGTCGAGTCGCTCGAGGCCACCGACCCCACCGCGCTCCTGCAGCCCTACGCCGCCGCGCTCCTCAATGGCACCGGCCTCGACTTCATCACGATCATGCTCCCCGACCGCACCAGGCTCACCCACCCCGACGACGCGCAGATCGGACGTCCCTTTCTGGGCACGATCGCCCCGGCGCTCGAGGGCCGCACATTCACCGAGACCTTCGCCGGCACGCTCGGCCCCTCGGTGCGCGCCGTCGCCCCGATCATGGACCCGTCGGGGAGGGTCGTCGCCCTCGCCTCGGCCGGGATCACCCTCACCTCGGTCGGAGAAGCGATCGACGCCCAGCTGCCCCGCGCGATCGGCATCGCGCTGCTTGCGGCCGGCATCGCCAGCATCGGGTCCTGGCTGCTCAGCCGCTCGCTGCGGCGGGCGACCTGGGGACGCGGCCCGGAGCAGATGCGGGAGATGTTCTCCTATTACGAGTCCGTGTTGCACTCCGTGCGGGAGGGTCTCGTGCTGGTCGACCGGTCCGGCAACCTCGTGCTCTACAACGACCAGGCCGCGGAGTTCCTGGGCCTCGGCAAGCTCCGAACCGACGCCCAGTCGCGGCCGGTCTCCTCGCTCGACATCGCCCCGTCGCTGCGCGAGGTCCTGGCGGGCGGGGAGACGGTTGTCGACGAGATCCACCTCACCGCCTCGCACGTGCTCGTCGTCAACCAGGAGCCGGCCCTGCCCTCCGGACGCTTCGCCCCCCATGTGGCCGTCGGCACCGTCACCACCCTCCGCGACCACACCGAGCTGCAGCGACTCACCGGCGAGCTCGACTCGACCAGGCTGCTCTCCGAGGCCCTCCGCGCGCAGACCCACGAGTTCGCGAACCGGCTGCACACGATCGTGTCGCTCATCGAGCTGGGGCGCACTGACGAGGCCACCCTGCTGGCGACCGACCAGCTCGCGATCGGACAAAGACTCGCCGACGAGGTGATGGGCGCCGTCTCCGAGCCCGTGCTCGCCGCCCTGTTGCTGGGCAAGTCCGCGCAGGCGGCCGAGCGCGGCATCCGCTTGTACATCGACTGCGACCGGCATCTCGACGCCTCGGGAATCGCGGGCGTCGACCTCGTCACGATCCTCGGCAACCTTGTCGACAACGCCTTCGACGCCGCCTTCGATGCCACCTTCGATGCCACCCGGGGTGTCGCCGACGATCGGGCAGCGGATGTCGCGCGGCCGGGCGCGTTCTGCACCGACCCGCCCTGGGTGGAGGTGTACCTGGCGACGATCGACGGCGCCGGGACACCGGGACGCACCCTGGTGCTGCAGGTCTCGGACAGCGGGCCGGGACTGGCGCCGGGCGATCTCGCGAACGCCACCCGGCGCGGAGTCACCACCAAGGAGACGGACGCCTTCGGCCGCGGTCTCGGGCTCGCCCTCGTGCTCCGGGCCGTGCGGCGCTGCGGGGGCACGATCACCTCGACCGCGCGCGGCGGGTCGTCCGTCACGGTCGAGGTGCCCGTCCCGAGCCCGGGGGTGACCGCATGATCCGCGTTCTCGTCGTCGAGGACGACCCGACGACCGCCCAGGCGCACGCCCAGTACCTCGGCAGGCTGCCCGGGTTCGCGCTCGCCGGAATCGCCACCACCGGTTCGGCGGCGCTGCGGCTGATCTCCGAATCGACCAGGGAGGGCGCGGACGGGATCGACCTGGTGCTGCTCGACATGCACCTGCCCGACATGGACGGCCTCGAGGTGTGCCGCAGTATCCGCAGCGCGCGGTTGACCATCGACGTCATCGCCATCACCGCCGTGCGCGACCTGCCCGTGGTGCGCGAGGCGATCTCCGTCGGCATCGTGCAGTACCTGATCAAGCCGTTCGGCTACCCCGCGTTCGTCGAGAAGCTGGAGAGCTTCGCGAGCTACCACGGCCGACTCACTGACCCGGCGACCCCCACGACGCAGGCCGCGGTCGACTCGGCCCTCGCCAGCCTGCGCAGCACCGCGCCGGGCCAGCTGCCCAAGGGTCTCGCCGCCGACACCCTCGGCGCGGTGACCGCCCTGCTTGCCAGAGCGGATGTCGCGTGGTCGGCCACCGAGCTGAGCGACCACCTCGGGTTGTCCCGTGTGACGGCGCGGCGCTACCTCGAGCACCTGGCGGGGATCGGCCAGGCGGCGCGCGAGTCGCGCCACGGCGGTTCCGGCCGGCCGGAGATCGAGTACCGCTGGAGGCGATGACCCAACGTTTCGCGTCCCGCGTGCGTTGTAGTGAGTAGGGCACCCGAATGGAGGGCAGTTGGCGCAGACACCCGGCGACTGGGAGGGCGTGGTGACGACCCTCGTCGAGCAGCGCGGCCCCTCACTGCAGCGCTACGCCTGGCTGCTCTGCGGCGACCGGGACGACGCGGCCGACCTCGTGCAGGACGCCCTGGTCAAGGTGTTCGGGCGGCTCGGCAACGGCTTCTCGGCGGGCGGGGCCGAGGCCTATGTGCGCCGCACCATCCTCACCCTGTTCCTCGACCGCACGAGGCGCCGGCGCCTCTGGCATCGAGTGGCCCACCTGCACGTCACCCCGGAGGCGGTGGACTCCGCCACCCCAGCCTCGGAGGCCCGCATCGACCTGGCGGCGAGCCTGGCCCGGCTCGCGCCGCGCGAGCGCGCTTGCCTCGTCTTGCGCTACTACGAGGACCTCAAGATCGACGACATCGCGACGGAACTCGGTATCAGCTCCGGCGCGGTGAAGCGCTACGTCAGCGACGGGCTCGCCAGGCTGGCCGTGGTGATCGGGCCTGCCGGGACCCCGCCCGCCACACAGACCACGACCCCACCACTCACAGGAGGACAACGTGCCCACAGAAGCTGACCTGCGCGCCCGACTTCGAGAGAGGAGTGGCGAGCCGGGACAGGCCATCGACGTCGCCAACGTACTGCGCCGTGCCCGCCGGCGCCGGCTTTCGCGGCAGATCGGGCTCGGCGCCGGGGCGACCCTCGCGGCCGCCGGCATCGTGTTCGGCGGGATCGCGGGCCTCGGCTCATTCGGCCCCCTCGGGTCGTTCGGCGGCAACGCCGCCTCGCAGAGCTCCACCGCAGAGGATGCGCCAGCCCAAGACACGACTGGCCAGGACACCTCAGGCGAGCAGACCGACCTGCAGGGCGAGGCCGCCCCCTCGCTGTCCGTGCCCGGCAGCTCACCGGCCGACCGCGTCAACCTGTGCGGAGCAACGATCGCCGACATCGCCCCGAACCGG
>JACMNE010000063.1 GCA_014378715.1 Microbacteriaceae bacterium | reverse complement strand
TGGCCACGATTGACTAGTGTTCGCGGCAGTGTGCCCGTCGGCGACGTCGTCCTCGTCGGCCCGCCCCTTCGCCGCGGACAGCCGCAGGGTTGCGAGGAACCCGAGCACCAGGAACCCGGCGGCGGCAAACGCGGAATAACGGGTGCCCTCGCTGAAGGCGTCGCGCGCGGCATCCGCTATCTGTGTGCCCTGGGTATCGAGGGAGGGGATCGCCGCGCCCGCGCTGTCGACGACGGCGGCGACGACCTGGCTGCGCGTGTCCGCCGGAAGGTCGGCGAGCTTGGCATCGAGGGACGCGCCGACCGAGGTGAACAGCACCGTGCCGAGGATGGCGATGCCGAGGGCGGAGCCGATCTGCCGTGAGGTGCTCGAGGTGCCGGAGCCCTGGCCGCTCTGGTCGATGGGCACGTCCTTGAGCACGACGCTCGTCAGCTGGGCAGTGGCGAGCCCGACGCCGAACCCGTAGACGAAGAGAAACGGCACGATCGAAAGCCAGGTCGCGGTGCTCGAGATCATCACACCGAGGCCCGCGACGCCGACGATCTCGGCCATCAGTCCTACCCGCACGACCACGACGGCGGCGATGCGGTTGCCGAATGCGCCGGCGAAGCCACTCGCGACGAAGGAGCCGACCGCGAGGGCCAGCAGCACGAAGCCGGTCTGCAGGGCGTCGTAGCCGAGCACGTTCTGCAGCCAGAGCGGCAGGGAGAGGATGATGCCGAACTCGCCGAGCGACACGATCATCGCGGCGATGTTGCCGTTGCGAAACGACGGGATCGTGAACAGGTCGAACGCGAGCAGGGTGGTCTTGCCTGCCCGCTGCCGGCGGATGCCCCAGACGACGAAGGCGGTTCCGGCGACGAGGGTGACGACGAATACCAGCGGGATGAGGGAGAGCTCGAACGGCCAGGTCCAGTCGCCGATCACGGGGGGCTTGTTGGTCGTCCACCAGCCGTAGGTGCGACCCTCGATCAGGCCGAACACCAGGCTCGCGCTCGTGAGCACCGACAGGATCGCGCCGACGACATCGATGCGCCGGGGCTCGCCGGCGTTCTTCGACTCGATGATGAACAGCAGGATGCCGACCACGATGATGATCCCGAGCGGCACGTTGATGCCGAACGCCCAGCGCCACGAGTAGTACGTCGTCAGCCAGCCGCCGAGCAGCGGCCCGACCGCGACCATCCCGCCGATCGTCGAGCCCCAGACGGCGAACGCGATCGCGCGCTCCGTGCCTCGGAAGGTCGCGTTGATCAGGGACAGGGTGGTGGGCAGTACCATAGCGCCACCGATTCCCTGTAGCACCCGCGAGCCGATCAGCAGGTCGCCGGTCTGCGACAGCGCCGCAAGCACGGACGCCGACGCGAAGATCACCACACCCGTGACGAGGATCCGCCGGCGCCCGTAGCGGTCGGCGAGCGCGCCGAAGACGAGCAGTAAGGCGGCGAAGACGAGGGTGTAGCTTTCCTGCACCCACTGCACCTGGGTTGAGGTGATGCCGAGGTCGTCGATGATCGAGGGGATCGCCACGTTCACGATCGTCGAGTCGACGATGATCAGCGCGACGGCGATGCTGATGAAGACCAGCCCGAACCATCTGGCCCTGGGCGAGCGGATGACGGGCTCCGGTGTCTCGGCGGACGTCACGGGACGCCGTGGCTCACGAGTGGTGCGGCGGCGCGACATCCGCTCGACGCTTCGTGATGTGCGCAGGCATGGCTCAGGCGTGGAGGGGGACGGCGGAGTCGGTGCGGGCGCGACGTCCGGCACGCACACGCATGGCGGCCGTGACTCCGACGACGGACACGGCCGCGACGATCGCCGCCGTCGCGGTGGAGGCCGAGGCGAGGTCACCGGTGAGGCGCGCGGCGGCGACCCACGCGAGGCCCCAGGTGAGAGCGACGGCCGGGGCGATGCGGCCGTGGCTGCGCACCGCGATGAGGATGCCGGCGACCGCCGCGAGGGCGAGGACGACGATGGCCCAGGCGTCCGCGCTGAGGCCGAAACCGTCGAAGCCGTTCGAGACGAGGAGGGCCGTGATGTTGGCGGCGGTCGCGATGGCCACCCAGCCGAGGTAGATGCCCATCGTGCCGTCGACGATGACCGACTCGATGAGGTCCTTGGGCTTGCTGCGGAGGGTGAGCAGGAATGTCCAGATGAGCACGGCGAGCAGGGCGATGATGACGGGAACGCTGAGGGCGAGCAGGTCGAACTGGATGCTCATGATCCAGGCCGCGTTGAGCGCGAGCGATGCGGCGATCGGGTAGCCGAGCACACGCTGCCGGGGATCCGCCTGCTGGGCGCTGAGGGATTGCCAGATGGAGTAGCCGAGGAGGCCGACGTAGATGATGGTCCAGATTCCGAAAGCGGCGCCGCCCGGGGCCACGAGGGTCGCATCGGTGGCGAGGGCGCCACCCGAGGCGTCCTTGATCGGGGTTCCGCCCGCAGCGCCCGACCCGATGAAGGATCCGACGATGGCGATTCCGGTGCAGATGATGACGATCACCTGACGGAGAACGTCGCTTCCCTTTTCCACGGCGTCCTCCAAAAATTAGTCGGGTCGATCACGAGATTCGATCAACGGATGAGGGTACGGTAGCACGATGATCAGCCGACTGACTATCCCCTTGCCGACGAGGGTGGGCTGAATGAGCGAGAGTGGGGAGGCGTCGGTTTCTCCGAACGACGCGGATGGTGCACTGGGGACACCGGACGACGTGGCGGCGTGGCCGACCGGACGTCTGCTCTCTACCGCTGCGCGACTCGTCGAGCACGCCTGGGCGGAGTCGCTCGAGAAGATCGGACTGACGCACGCCGGTCTCATCGTGCTGCATCTGCTGGGCGCCGGATCTCTCAGCCAGACCGATCTCGCGCGTCGCGCCAGGGTCGAGACGCAGACGATGTCCCGCACCCTGGAACGCCTCGAGCGAGATGGACTCGTGGCTCGGGTGAAATCGGTCGAGGACGGGCGGCGGCACGTCGTGACCCGCACGGACGAGGGCGCTCGCGTGTGGCAGTCGGCCTGCACGCTCGAGGCCGACCTCTTCCCTGAGTTAGCGGATGCCTCGGCCATGCGTCATGCGCTGCTCGGCATCATTCGGTTGTCGTCCGCGCGTCGCTGGTAGGCAGGCGCCCGTTCCCCGAACCAGACCGATCACGCGGCGCGCGCGCTTGAGGCCGATCTCTTCCCGGAGGTAGCGGATGCCTCGGCTCTGCGCGATGCGCGGCTCAGCATCACCCGCTCGTCGTCCGCGCGTCGCTGGTGGGCAGGCCTGCGCGCCGGCGCCGGGGATGCCGGAAAATTCTTATCCACATCCTTGTCAAACATTCGAAAGTATGTTCGATTAGGGGTAAAATCGTGCTATGACGATATGGACCAGCGGCACGGACGGGGCTCCTCACGGGGTGCCCTGCGGGGCGGTTCCCTGGGTGGGCTTCGGTGCGCCGCTCGGGGCACGCGCGGGGGCGCCTCTCGGGGAGCGGTCGGGGGAGCGTGACCTGTTGCCGCGCGGGGTCCGGTCGCGGGTGCG
>JACMNE010000011.1 GCA_014378715.1 Microbacteriaceae bacterium | reverse complement strand
TGGATCAGCACACTGTGCCCACGGCGCACGAGCTCGTGCACCCCGGCGGGAGTGGCCGCGACGCGGTTCTCGTTGTTCTTGATCTCGGTGGGGATGCCGATCTTCATGGGGAGCTCCAGTCGTCGTTGTGCCGTGCAGGCTCCATCCTGTTGATACTGCGGCTTGTTGGCAGGAATTCTGCATGATCAGCGGATGTCAGCCTGAATCGTGCTCGATCCTGCGGTCTAATGGGAGCATGGCCACGTTCTCACCGAACAATCAGCGACCCGTCGCGCCCCTCGACGACCTCGACCGCCGACTGGTCGAGCTGCTCCGCACCAACGCGCGCACACCGAACAGCGTGCTCGCGGAGGCACTGGGCATCGCCCCGTCGACGTGTGTGACCCGGGTGAAGTCGCTCGTCGACCGCGGGGTGGTGTCGGGGTTCACGGCCACGATCGAGCCGAGGGCGGTCGGGCTGCTCCTCCAGGCGCTGATCAGCGTGAACATCCGCGCCGGACAGCGGCATCTGATGGCGGCGTTCAGTGATCAGATGCAAGTGCTGCCCGACGTGGTGCAGCTGTTCTTCCTGGGCGGCTCCGAGGACTTCATCCTGCACGTCGCCGTGCGGGACAGCGAGCACGTGCGCGACTTCGTGCTCGACAACCTGTCCGCGCACCCCGCGGTCGCCTCGACCCGCACGAGCATGGTCTTCGACCACCACTACTCCGGGCCCGCCGTCGCCCCGTAGCGGCCGGCCCGTCAGCGGCCGAGCAGCCAGGTGGCCAGCGGGGTGACGTTGGCGTCGATGAGGTCGGCGACCGAGGCGTGGATCTCGGGCGAGCGCCGGAACGGGTCGGGCACACTGTCGGACTCGGGGTGCCCGGTGCGACGCTGCTTCGCGGCGAGCGCCACGAGGTCGGTGAGTCGGGTGTCCCCGGATGAGGGCAGCGCCGGCAACATCCGCTCGAACTGGCGCAGGGTGTAGGTGCGCCCGAGGAGTGCGGGCACGCGCTGCACGGCGTCGAGCTGGTGCGCGACCGTCATGGTGAGCACGAGGTCGGCGGTGCGGGCGAGGCGGGGGGTGAAGACGCGACTGGCCGAGCCGGTCGGATCGCCGCCATGGCGGCTGGACTCGCTGGCGGCCTGGGCGTCCATGGGGACGCCGGTTGCGGTGTGCAGGCCGGCGCTCTGCACGGCGATGAGTGGCTCGGCCGTGGCGACCTCGGCGGTGAGCGCGGTCAGGCGTGCCGTGAGCAGCTGCTGCGCGAGGGGGGAACGGCAGATGTTGCCGGTGCAGAGGAACAGGACCGTGAACACGAGACGAGCCTAGTCGTCCGCGCCGGGAGGGCGAGGCGGCACGGGGGGAACCTACCGCGCGATTTCCAGAGATGTGCGCGCGCTCTCCTCGCGCCGCTCCTCGCGCCGCTCCTTGGCCCCCTCGACCAGGTAGTAGAGCACCGGGAGCACCACGAGGGTGAGCGCCGTCGACGACACGAGCCCGCCGATCACGATGATCGCGAGCGGCTGCGAGATGAACCCGCCCTTGCCGGTGAGTCCGACCGCGAGCGGCAGGAGCGCGAAGATCGTCGACACGGCCGTCATCAGGATGGGCCGGAGCCGGCGGCTCGCCCCCTGCACGATCGCCTCGCCGACCCGCAGCCCCCGCGAGCGGTACTGGTTGATGAGGTCGACGAGCACGATCGCGTTCGTCACGACGATGCCGATGAGCATCAACACCCCGATGAGCGACGGCACCCCGAGCGGGATGCCCGAGATGACCTGGAGGAGGATCGCGCCGGTGGCCGCGAACGGGATCGACACCAGAAGGATCAGCGGCTGCCGCAGGCTCTTGAACATGGCGACCATCACCACGTAGACGATGAGGATCGCCACGAGCAGCGCCAGCCCGAGCTGCGAGAACGCGTCGCCCTGCTGGGCCGTGACCCCGCCGATCTCCGCGTTCGCCCCGGCTGGCAGCGCGACATCCGCTACGGCAGAGGTCACCGAGGTGGAGGCGGTTCCGACGTCGTTGCTGTTCGGGGTGATGCTGATCGTGGCGGCGCGAACCCCCGTGATGGTGGTGATGCTCGCGGGGCCGTCGAGCTGAGCGATCGTCGCGACCTCGCTCAGCGGGATGATGCCGCGGGCGCTGGGGATGCCGAAGTCGCGCAGCTGCTGCACGGTGACCGGCGCGTCGGCGTTGTCGATGTAGATCGAGAGCGTCTTCTCGTTGACGACGACCGAGCCGACGGCGGCCGGCAGCATGGTCTGCGCGACGATGCCGCCCACGGCGACCTCACTCAGCCCCGCCTCGGCCGCGAGGGTGCGGTCGACGTCGATCGAGATGTAGGGCTGCGCCGCCGAGAGGTTGCTCGACGCCTCGGCGGTCACGGAGAGCTTCTGCACCGAGTCGAGCACAGCGGATGATGCGGCCTGCAGGTCGGCCTCGTTGTTCGCCGTGATGTTCACGCGGATGTCGGAGGACGCGAACCCGGACGATGCGGCGGCGAGAGACACCTTGCCCACGTCGGTGAGGGCGGCGACCGTCGACCGCACCGTGGACTGCAGGGCGGTCTGGTCGACGGCGGGATCGGTGGTGAGCGAGAAGGTGATGTTGCCGCCTCCGAGGAACGCCTGCCGGATCGAGCTGCCGCTCTGCCCCAGGGAGAGCTGCACGGTCGTGACGCCGTCGATGCCGCGCAGCGCGGTCTCGACCTTCGTCGCCGCCGCGTCCTGGGCGTCGAGGCTCGTGCCGAGCGGCACTGACTGGCTCACGGTGAGGGTGTTCTGCCCGCTGTCGCCGATGAAGTTGGTCTTGAGGATCGGGATGAGGGCGCCGGTCCCCACCAGGATGACGACCGCGACGATGATGGTCGCGAGCGGACGGGCGAGCGTCCAGCGGATGACGGGGAGGTAGCCGCGCTGCAGCCGGGAGGCCGGTTCGTGGTCGGCATCCGGCAGCACCTTGTGATTGGAAGGGGTGCGCAGGAACCAGTAGGCGAGAACGGGCACGATCGTGAGGGCCACGAACAGCGACGCGGCGAGGGCGATCGTCACGGTGAGCGCGAAGGGCCGGAACAGCTCTCCGGTGATGTCGCCGACGAGCGCGAGCGGCAGGAACACCGCGACGGTCGTGACCGTCGACGCGGTGATGGCCGCCGCGACCTCCTTCACCGCCGTCGCGATCGCGGCCAATTTCTCCTCGCCGAGGGTCAGGTGCCGCTTGATGTTCTCGATCACCACGATCGAGTCGTCGACGACCCGCCCGATCGCGATCGTGAGGGCTCCGAGCGTGATGATGTTGAGGGTGTAGCCGGCCGCGAGCATGCCGATGAAGGTGATGAGCACCGAGACCGGAATGGAGATCGCCGTCACCAGGGTGGACCGCACCGAGAGCAGGAACACCAGGATCACGATCACCGCGAAGAAGAGCCCGAGGGCACCCTCGGTGGCGAGGGAGTCGATCGACTGCTCGATGAACGGCGCCTGGTCGAAGACGACCGTCATCTTCGTGTTGCTGCCGAGCCCGGACTCGAGCTGCGGGATCATCGCCTGCACGGCCTTCGACACCGACACCGTGTTGCCCGCCGGGGTCTTGGTCACGGCGATCGTGAGGGAGGGCTCCCCGTTGACACGGGAGATGCCGGTGATCGGGTCGTCGACGGTGGCCACCGTCGCGACATCCGCTATCGTCACCACGCTCCCGTCGGCCGACCGGGCACCCACGAGGGGGAGGCTGCCGACGTCGGCCGCCGAGGCCAGGCGGGTGCCGGCCTGCACCGAGAGGGTCTGGTCGTTCTCAGTGATCGATCCGGCCGGGAGCAGGGTGCCGTTCGTGTCGAGGGCGTCGCGGATGTTCTGGTTGGTGGCGGATGCCGCGGCCAGCTTGGCGACATCGGGGGTGATCGTGACGCGCTGCTTGGTGGTGCCGAGCAGGTCAGCCTCGCGCACCCCCTCGATCTTCTGGATGTCGTTCAGGGTGGAGGTCTGCAGCAGCGCGGTGAGGTCGTTCGGGGAGAGGTCGCTCGTGACGGCGATCTGAATGACCGGGAAGTCGTCGATGCTGCCGGTGACGACCTGCGGGTCGACGCCGCTCGGCAGCGTCGACTTGATGCGGTTGATCGCCTGGGTGACCTTCTGCTCGGCGGTGGCGAGGTCGGTGCCGTAGACAAAGGACGCCGAGACGGTGGAGAAGTTTGTATTCGAGGTGGCGGTGGAGGACTCGAGGCCCGCGACGCCCTGGATCGCCGTCTCGATCGGGGTGCTGACGTCCTCGTTGACGACCTCCGGGGCGGCTCCCGGGTAGGGCGTGACGATCGCGAGCTGGGGGAAGGTGACCGACGGGATCAGTTCCTGCTTGAGCAGGGTGAGGGAGATGGATCCGAAGACCGCCACCACGATCGTGACGAGTGCGATCAGGGCCCGGTTGCGCAGGCTGAAAACTGACAGAAAATGCACGGACGATCTCCCGGATTGTCGGCGCCGACGGCGCACGAGCGGTGGCATGTGGCGTTGCACACGGCACCGTGCGCAGTCGATTCTGCCACCGTGGACCGGTCGTTATGGCGACGCTCGGGAAGCATCCAGCCTGGCGCTGATCACCTGTACCCCGCGCCATTCTGCCCGGGCCGGTGACACGTCAGCTGAGCGCGAGCACACCACCGACGGCGAGAGCGGCGATCGCGATGATCGCGATCCATTTGCTGGCTGCGCGGGTTCTCTTCACGGGGCTGCCTTCGATTGTGCCGGGCGTTTGTCGTACCCCACTTTATCGAATGCTGTGGATGTCGGCTGCTAGCGGAAGGCGCGCAGCCTCAGGCTGTTGCTCACAACGAAGACCGAGGAGAGGGCCATGGCCGCCCCGGCGAGCACCGGGTTGAGGAGGCCAGCCATCGCGACGGGGATCGCCGCGACGTTGTAGGCGAAGGCCCAGAAGAGGTTGCCCTTGATCGTGCCGAGGGTGCGCCGCGCAAGACGGATCGAGTCGCCGACCACCACGAGATCGCCGCTCATCACGGTGATGTCGCTTGCCGCGATCGCCGCGTCCGTGCCGGCCCCCATGGCGATGCCGAGGTCGGCCGCGGCGGGCGCCGCCGCGTCGTTGACCCCGTCTCCGACCATGGCGACCACCTTGCCTGCCGCGCGCAGCTCGCGGATCGCGTCGAGCTTGCCCTGCGGCGTCACCCCGAATCGCACGGTCTTGATGCCGACGGAACGGGCGACGGACATCGCCGCCCCCTCGTTGTCACCGGTGAGCAGCACCGGGGCGAGGCCGAGGCGAAGGAACCCCGCAACCGCGGCCGCGCTGGTCGACTTGACCGTGTCGGACACCACGATGGCGCCGTGGGCCGCGCCGTCCCAGGCGGCGACGACGACCGTGGCCCCGGTGGTCTCGGCCTCGCGAATGTCGTCGAGGAGTTCCGCGGGCAGCTCGATCGCCCATTCGGAGGCGAGCCAGGACGCGCGTCCGACCGTGACGAGGCGGCCCTCGACGACGGCCTGCACCCCACCGGGCTGGGTCGCGAACGACTCCGCTCCGGAGCTGCTGAGGCCGCGGGCCGTCGCCGCGGCGACGATCGCGCGGGCGATCGGGTGCTCGGAGCCGTCCTCGGCGATGGCGGCGATGCGCAGGAGGGCGTCTGGCGTGACATCCGCTCTCTCGAGGGGGATGATGCGCTGCACGGTCATGATGCCGGTGGTGAGGGTGCCGGTCTTGTCGAGCACGATGGTGTCGACGCGGCGAGTCTGCTCGAGCACCTGCGGGCCGCGGATGAGGATGCCCAGCTGCGAGCCGCGGCCGGTGCCGACCAGGAGCGCGGTGGGGGTCGCGAGCCCGAGGGCGCACGGGCAGGCGATGATGAGGGTCGCGACGGCCGCCGTGAACGCGACGTCGATGGACGAGCCGAAGAGGGCCCAGGCGGCGAATGTGGCAATGGCGAGTCCGATGACGATCGGCACGAAGACCGCCGAGACGCGGTCAGCGAGGCGCTGCACGTTGGCCTTGCCGGTCTGCGCCTCCTCGACGAGGCGGCCGAGGCGGGCGAGCTCGGTGTCGGAGCCGACGCGGGTCACCTCGATCACGAGGCGTCCGCTGGTGTTGAGGGTCGCGCCGACAACGCGGTCGCCGGGCGCCACATCGACGGGCACGGCCTCGCCGGTGAGCAGGCTGGCATCGACAGCGGATGTCCCCTCGACGACCATTCCGTCCGTGGCGACCTTCTCGCCGGGCCGCACCACCACGCAGTCACCGGGGACGAGCGCACCGACGGGCACCCGCGACTCGACGCCGGACACCAGCAGTGTCGCCTCGCGCGCGCCGAGCTCGAGCAGCGCGCGGAGGGCCGCCCCGGACTCGACCTTGGCGCGGGCCTCGAAATAGCGCCCGGCGAGGATGAACACCGTTACCGCGCTCGCAACCTCGAGGTAGATCTCGTGGGCGCCTTCGCCCGGGGTGGTGAGGAACTCGAACGTCATGGTCATGCCGGGCATGCCGGCGGAGCCGAAGAAGAGGGCGTAGAGCGACCAGCCGAGAGAGGCGAGCACCCCGACGCTGATGAGGGTGTCCATGGTGGCGGCGCCATGGCGCGCGTTGACCCAGGCCGCGCGGTGGAAGGGCAGGGCGCCCCACACTGCGACCGGGCCGGCCAGCGCGAGAACGAGCCACTGCCAGTTCGTGAACTGGATGGCCGGGATCATCGAGAGCAGCACGACCGGAACGGTGAGCACGACGGAGACCAGGAGGCGACGGCGCAGGGCGGCGGCCTCGGACTCAGGTCTGGTGCCAGTGGTCGTGGTCTCTTCCGGGACCGGCACCCTGGCGGTGTAGCCGGCGGCGCGCACGGTCTCGATGAGGTCGGCGACCTCCATGCCGTCGGGCACCCGCACCTGGGCCTTCTCGGTGGCGTAGTTGACGGTCGCGTCGACCCCGTCGAGCTTGTTGAGCTTGCGCTCGATGCGGTTTGCGCAGGACGCGCAGGTCATCCCTACGATGTCGAGGCGGATGGTATCGCGCTGGATGGCGGCGCGGGCGTCGGCGGTGCCGTCGAGGGGCGCAGTCGGGATCCCCGCTGTGATGACGGGGTCGGAGCCGGCCGTCATCGCTGGGCCGTGCCGTCCTCCGCGAGGTCGTAGCCGGCCTCGGTGATGGCTGCACGGACGACATCCGCGTCGAGAGGGGTGGAACTGGTCACGCTGACGCGCGACAGCCCGCCGTTGTTGAGGAGCGTCTCGACCGATTCGACGCCGGCGAGGTCGGAGAGTTCCTCCTGAACGCTCGCGACGCAGTGTTGGCAGGTCATTCCGGAGACGAGATAGTCGGTGGTCACCATGGCTGTTCCTTCGCTGTTGCGGGTGGGGTGGATATCAGGAGCGGACGAGGCGGGCGATCGCCGCGGACGCCTCGCGCATCTTCTCCTCGGCGATCTCGCCGCCCTGGGCGCTCGCCTCGGCGACGCAGTGGGTGAGGTGGTCGTCGAGCAGTGCGAGCGCCACGGTCTCGAGCGCCTTCGTCGCGGCGGACACCTGCGTCAGCACATCGATGCAGTACGTGTCCTCCTCGATCATGCGGTGGATCCCGCGGACCTGTCCCTCGGCCCGGCGCAGTCGCTTGAGCAGATCCTCTTTCTGGGAAATATAGCCAGGCACGTCGCCCTCCTTCGCTCGTGCCTCCAGTATACCCCCTTGGGGTATCTGTGGGCGGTGTCACTCCCCGTCGAGCAGCGCGTCGCGCACCTCGCGGCGCACGACCTTGCCGATCAGCGACTTCGGCAGGTCGTCGAGCTGCACGATGCGCTTGGGCACCTTGTAGCCGGCGAGGTTCGCGCGGCAGTATGCCTTCAGCTCCAGCACGTCGAGGCGCGCGCCCTCCCGGAGCACCACTGCGGCGGCCACCTGCTCCCCGCCCGACTGGTGCGGGAGACCCACGACGGCCGCGGCCACCACGTCCTCGTGCGCGAGGAGCGTCTGCTCCACCTCGCTGGGCGACACATTGAATCCGCCGGTGATGATCAGCTCCTTCACCCGGTCGACAACGGTGACGAACCCGTCCTCCGCGACCGTGACGATGTCGCCAGTGCGCAGCCAGCCGTCGGGCAGGAGCGTGTTCTGGGTCTCCTCCGGATTGCGCCAGTACCCCTGGAACACCTGCGGCCCGCGCACGAGCAGCTCGCCGGGCGCGCCATCCTCACGGTCGATCGACGGGTCGGCCGGGTCGACGACCCGGATCTCGGTGCTGGGGAAGGGCACCCCCACGGTCCCCGGCTGCCGCGTGGGGCCGATCGGGTTGCCGAGCGCGATGGGCGACGCCTCGGTCATGCCGTAGCCCTCGACGAGCAGCCCCCCGGTGACCAGTTCCCAGTGCTCGACCGTCGCCACCGGCAGGCCCATCGCCCCCGAGATCGCGAAGCGGATGCTCGACAGATCGAACCTTCGCTTCTCCGCCGCCGTCGCGAGCTGCTCGTAGATGGGCGGCACAGCCGGCAGGAACGTCGGCGGCGTCGTGCGCGCCGCAGCGAGCACGAGGTCAACGTCGAAGCGCGGGAACAGCACCAGCCGCGCCCCGATGCTCATCGCGAAGGTCAGGCACAGCGTCAGGCCGTAGGCGTGGAACAGCGGCAGCACCCCATAGAAGTTCTCCTTGCCCGGCGTCAGCCCCGGCACCCAGGCACGTCCCTGCGCCGCGTTCGACCTCAGGTTCGTGTGGGTGAGGATCGCTCCCTTGGGCGTTCCGGTGGTGCCGCTTGTGTATTGCAGCAGGGCGATGTCCGTGCCGGCCGGGCGTGCGTGGCGGCGCGACAGCCGCCGCCCGTCGAGCAGCCGGTTCCAGCCATACACCCGTCGCGACGTCGGGCGCGCGGTTATCGCCGCTCTCGCCTTCCTGGCCTGGGGCACCGGCAGCCGCAGCGCGATCCGCTTGCCGAGCGGCAGCTCACTCGTCAGGTCGACCGAGATCATCCGGTCCAGTCGGATGTCGTCCGGGAACGCCGCCACCGTGTCATAGGCTTTGTCCCAGACGATCGCCACCCTGGCTCCGTGGTCCTCGAACTGGTGGCGAAGCTCGCGCGCCGTGTACAGCGGATTGTGCTCGACCACGATGGCGCCGAGCCGCAGCACCGCGTAGAACGCGACCACGTGCTGCGGACAGTTCGGCAGCACGATCGCGACCCGGTCACCCGCCGTCACCCCCACCCGCCGCAGCCCCTCCGCCGCCCGCGCGATCTGGTCGCCGAGCTCGCGATAGGTCGTCTCGGCACCGAAGAACTCCAGCGCTACGGCCCGGCCGTAGGCGTCCACCGACTCGTCGATCATGTCGACGAGCGTCTGCTTCTGCGATTCGATCTCGTAGGGCACCCCCTCGGAGTAGGAGGCGAGCCAGGGCTTGGAGTGGTAGTCGTTCATCGGTACGGATCCTCTCGACACGGCCCCCCAGTATCGATCACGCTCCCGGTGAGTTCGTCCGGTTCCATCCTCCTCCGGTCTCCCGGCCCCCCGGCAGAATTCCCCGCGGCAATCCGGTCAGACAACGGCCGCGAGGTACTCCCGGTCGGGAAGCGGATGTTGCGCCAGCGCACACCACGCCCTGGCGAGCGAGGCGACCCCGCGGTCCGTGTCCTCTGGCGAGTAGCTGAAGGGAACCCGCAGGAACCGCTCGAAGGCGCCGTCGATACCGAACCGCGGACCGGAGGCGAGAACCAGCCCCTCGCTGCGCGCGGCGAGGGTCAGCTGCGAGCTGACCGGGCTGCCGAGATTCACCCAGGTCGTCAGTCCCCCGCTTACGTGGGGCACTGTCCACTCGGGCATCCGCTCGCGCAGCTGCGCCTCGAGGCGGTCGCGCCCGGCGGCGAGCTGGCTGCGGCGCCCGGCCAACACGGCCTCGAAGTCGCCGAGCAGGTCGGTGGCGATGAGCTGCTCGAGGATCGGGGTGCCGAGGTCGCCGGCGGGGCGGGCACGTTCCAGCCGCTGGATGAGCGTCGGCTCCGCTCGGATCCAGCCGATCCGCACCCCGCCCCAGACGGTCTTGCCCAGGGAGCCGATCAACACCGCGGGGCCGTGGGCGGCGAGCGGGAGTTCGGCCGGGGCGCCGTCGATGCGCAGCTCGGCCATGGTCTCATCCGCGATGACGACCGTTCCCTGGCGGTCGGCGAGGCGCAACATCCGCTCTCGAAGGTCGGCGGACATGGTGCGGCCGGTCGGGTTGTGGAAGTCGGGCATCACATAGGCGAGCGCCGGGCTGGTGCGCTGGATGGCCTGTTCGAGGCCGTGCTCGTCCCAGCCGTCGCCGGTGGTGACGGAGACGGGAACGAGGCGGCCGCCGGCCGAGCGCAGCGCCTCGAAGGCGTGCGGGTAGCTGGGCGACTCGACGAGCGCGCTGTCGCCGCGGCTGAGCAGCACCCGCGCCAGCAGGGCGATCGCGTGCTGGGCGCCGATGGTCACCATCACCTGCTCGGGCCGGGTCTCGAGACCCCTCGCCGTGTACCGGTCGGCGATCGCCTGACGCAGGAGCGGCAGCCCGATGGGGTCGAATCCGGTGTCGCCGAGGTACGCCGGCAGGGCGTGGGCGGCCCGGACGGCGGCTTCGGCGAGGTAGGGCGACGCGGGCAGGGCAGCCTTGCTGAAGTCGAGGTGGCCAGCCGGGAGGGAGCCGATCGCGATGGGCTCTCTGCTGGGCAGTCGGGCGACACTGCCGGAGCCGCGCAGGCTGTCGAGGTAGCCGGAGGAGCGCAGCTCGCCGTAGGTCGCCGTGACTGTCGTGCGGCTCACCCCGATGTGGGCGGCGAAGTCGCGTTCGGCCGGCAGCCTCGTACCGACCGGGACGCGGCCGTCGAGGATGAGCACCCGGATGCGGTCGGCGAGCGCCACGTACGCCGGGGTGCCGCTCGCGGCGCGCCAACCGGTGAGGAGGGTGTCCAATATGCGGGCGGAGACGGTGGACATGAGGCCAGTGTACGAAAAGTGGCCTCTTGAGAGAAGGCCACCGAGCGGATTGGATCGACATATGTCGTTCCTGTCCCTCCGCCGCGTCGCCCAGCTGCTTGTCGGGCTCTTCCTCTACGGGTTCGCGATCGCCATGATGATCCGTGCGGGCATCGGCGTCTCACCCTGGGACGTGCTCTCGCAGGGGGTATCGCTGCTCTCAGGGCTCGGCTTCGGCCTGACGACGAACATCGTCGGGGTGGTCGTGCTGCTGCTCTGGATCCCGATCCGCCAGCGGCCAGGCGTCGGCACGGTCGCCAACGTGCTGCTGATCGGGCCGAGCGCCGAGGTCGGGCTCGCCGTGCTGCCAGTCGGTGAGGAACTGTGGCAGCAGGTGCTGCTGTTCGCCGGGGGGCTGGCCCTGCTCGCGGTCGCCACCGGCCTCTACATCGGAGCGCGATTCGGCCCCGGCCCCCGCGACGGGCTCATGACGGGCATCCACCGGCGCTGGGGCTGGCCGGTCTGGGCCGTGCGCTCGGTCATCGAGCTCACCGTACTCGCCGTCGGCTGGGTGCTCGGCGGTACCGTCGGGGTCGGCACTGTGGCGTTCGCACTGCTGATCGGCCCGATGGTCAACGTGACGCTGCCACTGCTGCGGGCGCCGGAGGCGGCGGCGCGGCGGTGTCAGGCGGTCGAGCCCGCCGTGCGCGGCAGGGCGCGCGGGATCCCGGTCAGATAGTCGTACTGCCGCCGGGCGAGGGCCTGCGCCTCGTCGCTGCCCGCGTCGACTCCCCGCCGCGCCGCATCCGCCCAGGCGGCGTGTAACCTGCGCAGCGCGTCTCGACCTTCTCGCGGTGCCCGGTGAGGTCGAAGCCGTCGAACGTCTGCTCGGCCATGAGTGGTTCCCCTCTCTCGATCAGTTGGATGGTGCGCTCGACGCTGGCCATCTGCCGGTCGAGGCGGTCGTGCTCGGTTTGCCCCACGCTACCGATGTGACGTCGCGTCACTGTCAAGACCGCGGAAGCGCGACATCCGCTGCCCTGAGAGGAATTCAGGGGCGAAATTATGCCCGTCCCGCGCTCGTATCACATCTTCATGCGCTGGACTTGCGAGCGGCCGCAATGGGTGTAGTGTCACCCCTCGTGACTAACGAAGGCCGGTCCCCCAAGCGGTGGCTGATCGGCGATCCGTTGCCCTCTGACAAGCTCGAAGGGCAGCTGCTGCCGAAGCACCTGGCGCTCCCGCTGTTCGCGAGCGACCCCCTGTCGTCTGTGGCCTACGCGCCGCAGGAGCTGCTCATGATCCTGATGCTCGGGGGGCTCGCATTCCTGAGTTTCGCACCCTGGGTCGCCGTCGCCGTCATCGTGCTGCTCGTGGTCGTGGTGGCCTCCTACCGGCAGCTGATCAAGGCCTACCCCAGCGGCGGAGGGGACTACGAGGTCGCCCACCGGAATCTCGGCGAGAAAGCCGGCCTCATCGTCGCGTCCGCCCTTCTCGTCGACTACATCATGACCGTCGCGGTGTCGGTGGCGAGCGGTGTCGACAACATCATCTCAGCGATCCCCGCGCTCGATCCGATGCGCATCGAGCTCGCGGTCTTCTTCGTGATCGCGCTCGCGGCCGTCAACCTGCGCGGGGTGCGCGAGTCGAGCAAGGCATTCGCCCTCCCCACCTACCTCTTCGTCGGCAGCATCTTCGTGATGATCGTCGTCGCCCTCGTGCGCACGGCCCTCGGCGACCCCCCCGTCGCGGAGTCCGCCGAGGACCTGGTGCAGGCGCAGTCCCTGTCGCAGGCCGCGTTCGTCCTACTGCTGCTGCGCGCTTTCTCGAGCGGATGTAGCGCCCTGACAGGCGTCGAGGCCATCTCGAACGGAGTGCCCGCGTTCCGGTACCCGAAGGTCAAGAACGCCCAGCGCACGCTGGTGCTGATGGGCGGGATCGCGATCGTGCTCTTCGCCGGGCTCACCGCCGTCGCGCTGATCTCGCGGGTGCACTACGCGGAGCACCCGTGCAGCCTCATCGGCTGGGAGGCCTGCGCGACTGATCCGCAGCGGTCCCTCGTTGCGCAGATCTCGGCATCCGTTTTCGGGAACAATTCGATTCCGTTCTTCATCATCCAGGCGACGACGGCCGCGGTGCTGCTGCTGGCGGCCAACACGGCATTCAACGGCTTCCCGCTGCTGGGCTCGGTGCTGGCGCAGGACAAGTACGCGCCGAAGTCGCTGTCGACCCGCGGCGACCGGCTGATCTACTCGAACGGGGTGCTGGTGCTCGCGCTGGCCGCGATCGTCATCCTGATCGTCTACCGGGCCGAGGTGACGCTGCTGATCCAGCTGTACATCATCGGGGTGTTCGTGTCGTTCACGCTCGGACAGTCGGGGATGGTCAAGCACTGGCTGCGGATGCTGCGCGACGGCTGCGAGGACCCGGGCAAGGTCTGGCGAAGCCTCTCGATCAACGCCGTCGGCGCCCTCATGACGGGCAGCGTGCTGGTGGTGGTGACGATCACCAAGTTCACGCACGGCGCATGGCTCGTGTTCGTGATCATGCCAATCCTCTACCTGCTGATGCTTGGTGTGAACCGGTACTACCGCGACTTCGACCACGAGATCGAGGTCGACTCGACGACGACCTTCGGGGCGTCGGGCGACCACGCGGTGGTGCTCGTCGGGCACATGCAGAAGCCGGTGCTGAAGGCGCTGGACTACGCGATCGCGGCCAGGCACCTGAGCATCGAGGCGGTGCACGTGTCGATCGACGAGGCCGCGACCGCCGCGCTGGTCGCGCAGTGGAAGGTGCAGAACATCCAGGTGCCGCTTCGCGTCGTCGCCTCGCCCTACCGCGACATCAGCATGCCGCTGATCAAGTACATCAAGAGCCGGCGGGTGGAGTTCGGCGCCGAGGTCATCACGGTGTACACCCCGCAGTTCATCGTCGGGCACTGGTGGGAGAACCTCCTGCACAACCACAAGGCGCGGCGGATCCGTCACAAACTGATGCTCGTGCACGGGGTCGTGCTCGCGCTCGTGCCCTGGCTCCTCGACTCGTCGGCGCTCATCTACGGACGCCGCTCACGGCCGATGCCCGGTCAGGACCGCCGCGGCGAGCCCCGCCGTCCGGTCGTGCGGGCGCAGCTCCCCCCGGTGGCGATCACCCGCGCCGCGAACGGGCTCGCGCCGAAAGCCGCACCCACCCCGCGCAAGCCGGCCAACCGCCGCCGCTAGCGGCCCCGCTAGCGGCCGGGGAGGTCGAGCTCGTCCCCGTCGCGCGCCCTGGCGGCGTCCGCCTCGTAGACGAAGACGGGCACCCCGTGGTCGCGGCGCAGGCGCTCGGCGAAGCCGATGTGGTGGAGGGAGGGTACGAGCTTCACGATGCGCCGTTCTCCGGGGCCACCCGAGTAATCCGCAGCTCCCCGGAGGCGTACCCTCCTTCCCAGTTGCCTGTCCCCCGCACGAGCATGTCAGTGCGGGGTGCTAAAGTAAGCCGTTAGTTCATAGCAATCATGTTGGCCACTGCCCGACGCATCCACCCGTGCGCGGGCTGGAATTGTAAGGGGGTCATCCATGGGACGCGGTCGCCAGAAGGCAAAGCACACCAAGGTCGCCCGGGATCTGAAGTACTTCAGCCCTGACACCAACTACGGTGCACTCCAGCGCGAGTTGACCCATTCCTCGCCTGAACAGGACGAGCTGATGGACAAGTGGGCGGATGTCGCCGCCGACCCCGACGCGTTCGGCGCGCACAGTGCCGCCGAGTCGGCGGAGTACGACGAGGACGACAACAACGACGAGTCCGACGTCAACCCGGAAGCGCAGAGCAAGAGCGCCTAGGGGTCTGAGTCCATCGGCCGCTGTTCACCCGCTGTGCTTCACCCGAGCGCCGACGAGCTGACACCGGTTCCCGCGATGTACGGGATCGTGAACAGGCCCGCCGCGAGTAGCCCGAGCACCAGAATCAGCAGCAGTGCACCCATCAGGAGCAGCACCGCGTTGATCCAGATGCCGGCGAGCGCGAATCCGCGGCCGGCCGGCTCCCGCCGCAGCCCCATCACGCCCAGGATCAGCCCGACGACGGGCACCACGAGCGTGAACGACGCGAAGAACGACACGATGCCGATCACCATACTCGCGATGCTCAGCCCCCGCGGCGGAACGGCCTGGTAGGCGGACATCGGGGCGTACGGCTGCTGATCGGTCATGGTTCACGGTAGCGCGCGACATCCGCTGCCACAACGAACCACAGGCAGCTCAGAGAGCCGACCTCAGAGAGCCGACTTCAGAGCGCGTAGGCGCCGATCAGACGCACCGCGCCGCCGTCGACGCCCTTGGCCCCCTGCTCGAACCCCTCGAGATCGCGGGCGGATGTCGCGACGACCCCCACCTGCCACGTGGGGATGCCATCGGCGGCGAGCAGGGCACTGACCGCGGCTGCCGCGTCGGCGCGCACCACAGCGATCATGCCGATGCCGAGGTTCCACGTGCCCTCGGTCTCCTCGAGGGTGATATTGCCCCAGGCGGTGAGCACCTGGAAAACAGGCTGAGGCGTCCAGGTGCCGCGGTCGACCTCGACCCACGACCCGATCGGCAGCACGCGCGCGAGATTCGCGGCGATCCCACCGCCGGTCACGTGGCTCAGCGAGTGCACCGCGCGCCCGACAGACGGGTCGGCGATCGCCGCCAGCAGCGGCCGCGTGTACAGCCGGGTCGGCTCGAGCAGAACCTCGCCGACGATGCCGCCCAGCTCGGGGGAATCCTGGGTGTAGCGGATGTCGCGGCCGGCCAGGATGTGCCGCACGAGCGAGTACCCGTTGCTGTGCAACCCCGACGACGCGAGCGCCAGCACCACGTCGCCGTCCTCAACGAGGTGGGCGCCGAGGAGGCCGTCCGCCTCGACCGCGCCCGTGGCGGCCCCCGCCACGTCGTAGTCGTCGACGCCGAGAAGCCCAGGGTGCTCGGCAGTCTCGCCACCGACGAGTGCGGTGCCGGTCTCGGCGCAGCCGCGCGCGATGCCGGCGACGATGTCGGCGATGCGCTGCGGCACGACCTTGCCACAGGCGATGTAGTCGGTCATGAACAGCGGCGTCGCGCCGACGACGACGATGTCGTCGACGACCATCCCGACGAGGTCGATGCCGATGGTGTCGTGCTTGTCGAGCGCCTGGGCGATCGCGACCTTCGTGCCGACGCCGTCGGTGGAGGTCGCCAGTAACGGGCGGTCGAAGGACTTGAGGAATGAGGCGTCGAAGAGCCCGGCGAAGCCGCCGAAGCCGCCGACGACCCGCGGGCCGTGCGTGCGGGAGACCGCGGCCTTCATCAGCTCGACGGCGAGGTCACCTGCGGCGGTGTCGACCCCGGCCGCACTGTAACTGTTGGGCATTCGTTGATCCGTTCCTGAGCATGAAAGACTGGGCAGCGCCGCGGTAGTCAGGTGCGGTACAACTCTACGGTCTGGAGCAGCCCCACGAATGTGCGGCATTGTCGGCATTGTTTCCTCGGAACCCGCCAATCAACTCGTCTACGACAGCCTCCTCCTGCTGCAGCACCGCGGGCAGGACTCCACTGGCATCGCCACGGCCGACGGCCGCACCTTCCACATGGTCAAGGCCAGGGGACAGGTGCGCGAGGCGTTCCGCACCCGCGACATGCGCGCCCTGCCCGGCACCATGGGCCTCGGACACGTGCGCTACGCCACCAAGGGAACCGCCTCGAACGAGGAGGAGGCGCAGCCGTTCTACGTCAACGCCCCCTACGGCATCGTGCTGGTGCACAACGGCAACCTCACGAATACGCGTGAGCTGACGCAGGAACTGTTCGACATCGACCGCAGGCACCTCAACACCTCCTCGGACACCGAGCTGCTGGTGAACGTGCTCGCCCATGAACTGCAGCAGCAGATCTCCGGCTCCGCGCACCTCGACCCCGACCAGGTGTTCGCCGCTGTCTCGCGGGTGCACGAGCGTGTCGAGGGGTCCTACGCGACGATCGCGCTGATCCCCGGTCACGGTCTGCTCGCCTTCCGCGATCCGTTCGGCATCCGCCCTCTCGTGCTCGGCCGCCGCCCCAAGGGCATGATCGGCTTCGAGTGGGTCGTCGCCTCCGAGTCGCTCGTGCTCGAGAGCGGAGGGTACGAGATGGTGCGCGACGTCGCCCCCGGCGAGGCGATCTTCATCGCCGTCGACGGAGAGATGACGTCCCGCCAGTGCGCCGCCAACCCGCGCCTGATCCCCTGCTCGTTCGAATACGTCTATCTCGCCCGGCCCGACTCGGTCATGAACGGCATCTCGGTCTACGAGGCGCGCCTGCGCCTCGGCAACCGCCTCGCCGACACGATCGCCCAGTACACCCCGCGCGGCGACATCGACGTGGTCATGCCGATCCCGGACTCCTCCCGGCCCGCCGCGATGCAGGTCGCCCAGAAGCTCGGCATCGAGTATCGCGAGGGCTTCTACAAGAACCGCTACATCGGCCGCACCTTCATCATGCCCGGGCAGGCCGAGCGCAAGAAGTCGGTCAAGCAGAAGCTCAACGCGATGGGCTCCGAGTTCCGCGGCAAGAACATCCTCATCGTCGACGACTCCATCGTGCGCGGCACCACCTCGAAGGAGATCATCGAGATGGCCCGCCAGGCCGGCGCCAACAAGGTCACCTTCACCTCCGCCGCTCCCCCGGTGCGGTTCCCGCACGTCTACGGCATCAACATGCCGACCCGCCACGAGCTCGTGGCGCACGGGCGCAAGATCCCGGACATCGCCACGGAGCTCGGCGCCGACTACCTCATCTACCAGGAGGTCGCCGACATGCAGTCGGCCATCCTCGAGGGGTCCGACGTGACCGAGCTCGAGATGAGCTGCTTCACCGGGGACTACGTCACCGGCACCGTGTCCCCCGAGTACCTGTCCTGGGTCGAACGCAACCAGCTCAGCTGACGCGCCGCCCACTTCGAAAGGCACCTCCATGCCCCTCCTCTTCGGCATCGACTTCCTCGATGCGGACTGGCTCATCCGCTGGTTCGGCCCGTTCATCCTGATCGGCGTCGCCTCGGTCGTCTTCATCGAGACCGGCTTCATCGTGCTGTCCTTCCTGCCCGGGGACTCCCTGCTGTTCACCGTCGGTCTGCTGACGGCGACCGGCGTGGTGCCGGTGCCCATCTACGTCACCGCGGGCGTCATCTTCGTTGCCGCATTCGCGGGCGACCAACTCGCCTACTACATCGGGCGCAAGGCGGGGCCGGCGGTCTCCCGCCGCCAGGAGAGCCGCCTGTTCAACCCGGAGAACGTGGAGCGCACGAACGCCTTCTTCGCCAAGCACGGCGGCAAGGCGATCATCATGGCCCGGTTCCTGCCCGTGTTCCGGGCGTTCGTGCCGGTGGCCGCGGGCGTCGGCCGGATGCCGTACCGCAGTTTCGTCTTCTACAACCTGGTCGGCGCGTTCCTCTGGGGCGTCGGCCTGACGCTGGTCGGCTTCTTCCTCGGCCAGATCGACTTCGTCGCCAGGTACGCCGAGTACTTCATCATCGGCATCGTGCTGCTCTCCGGGGTGCCGATCCTCATCGAGCTGTCGAAGGCGGGCCGGTCACGGATCCACGCCCACCGGCTCGCCGTCGCTGCGGCGGCACGGAAGACCTCAGCAGCGGAGGAGTAGCACTCTGCACGGCGGAAGTCGCGGGAGATGGTTGTTCGGGAGGGGCGTGCGTCAGTCCTCGAGGTCGCCTTCGAGGTCCTCAGCCGGCGCGTCGACGGTCGTGCGCTCGGCATCGAACTCCTTCGCGCGCCGGGTGGCGATCGCGTCGAGCACGATCGCCGCGATGGCCCCGAGGGCCGCGCCGACCGGCACGCCGATCAGGGCGAAGTAGCCGAAGAGGGCCGCGAAGCCGACCTCCGGGTCGACGGGCAGGGCCGCGGTGCCGATGTAGGTGATGATCGCCCCGAGGCCGGCGCCGAGGATGATGAACCGCGGATACTTGGGCGCGCGCCGCACGGTCACGCGGCTCTCGCTGATCAGCACTTGCGGTTCGTCGTGCTCGGCTTCCTCGGCCTCTGCTGGCTCGGCAGCACGTGCCGGCGGCTCGGTCTCGTTCGGGGCACCCTGGGCGGGCTTGTCGGTCATGGTTCCATTGTCGCCGACGGCGGGGGGAGAATTCTGCGCAGGGAGGAGGCTGCGGGCTCAGGCCGTCACGCGCTGCCACGGCACCGGCAGTTGTGCGGAGAGGTCCGCGCGCTGCCCCGAGGCGGAGACGGACCCCTGCGCGACGGCGTCGGCCCAGGTGAGGCCACCGGTCGCCAGTTGCAGCCAGGTCCCGGCATCCGCTTCGATCACATTGGGAGGGGTGCCGCGCGTGTGGGTGGGGCCCTCGATGCACTGCACGGCACCGAACGGGGGCACCCGCACCTCCACCGTGTTGCCCGGCGCGAGGTCCGCGAGCACCTGCAGCAGGTAGCGCACGGCAAGCGCAGTGGTGTCGCGGTCGGCATCGGAGGCGAGCGCCTGGCTCACCGCGGCTTCGCCGACGAGGGCGACGATCTTTGCTCTGGCCATGCTCCACGGTAGCAAGCGCGGATGCCGGGAGAGCCCATCGCCCGGTAATCTGGGCGCGTGAAGATACTTGTGCTCGGTTCCGGTGCTCGCGAGCATGCCATCATCACCGCGCTCCTCGCAGAGCAGGCGGGGCACGACATCATCGCGGCTCCGGGCAACGCCGGCATCGCCGCGGATGTGCCGATCATCCACCTCGATCCGACGAACGGGTCGGTCGTGACCGGGTTCGCGCTCGACAACGACATCGAGCTCGTCATCATCGGGCCGGAGGCGCCCCTCGTCGCCGGCGTCGCCGACAAGCTGCGCCAGCGCGGCATCGCCGTCTTCGGACCGGGAAAGGCCGCCGCGGCCCTCGAAGGCAGCAAGACGTTCGCGAAGCGCGTGATGGACGAGGCCGGGGTCCCGACCGGGCGCGCCGCCCGCTGCGGCACCCTCGCCGAGGCCATCGCCGCGATCGACGAGTTCGGGGCGCCGTACGTCGTCAAGGCCGACGGCCTCGCGGCCGGCAAGGGCGTGCTCGTCACATCCGCTCGCGATGAGGCCATCGCCCACGCGGAGTTCTGGCTGCACCATGGCAGCGTGCTCGTCGAGGAGTTCCTCGCCGGGCAGGAGGTGTCGCTGTTCTTCCTCAGCGACGGCCACAGCGTGCTGCCGCTGTCGCCCGCGCAGGACTTCAAGCTGCTGCTCGACGACGATCTCGGACCGAACACCGGCGGGATGGGAGCGTACTCGCCGCTGCCGTGGCTGCCGGAGGGCTTCGTCGACGAGGTCGCCGAGACCATCGCGATCCCCACGGTGCGTCAGCTGGCGGCCGCGCAAACGCCGTTCATCGGCCTGCTCTACTGCGGGCTGATCCTGACCGAGAAGGGCATCCGGGTGATCGAGTTCAACGCGCGCTTCGGCGACCCCGAGACGCAGGTCGTGCTGCCCCGGCTCGTGACGCCGCTCAGCGGGCTGCTCTTCGCCGCGGCGACGGGCGGGCTCGGGTCGGTGGAGCGCCCCGTGTTCAGCAGCGACGTCGCGGTGACCGTGGTGCTGGCGAGCGAGGGCTACCCGGAGACCCCGATCACCGGGCGGGTCATCACCGGGCTCGACAACGCGCTCGCAGTGCCCGGGGTGTCGATCGCGCACGCGGCGACGGCCGTGAGCAACAACGACCTCGTGGCCACGGGCGGGCGGGTGCTCAGTGTCGTCGCAACGGCACCGGACTTCGCGCAGGCCCGCGAGCGCGCCTACGAGGCGCTCCGGGCGATCCACCTCGAGGGCGCCCAGTTTCGCACCGACATCGCCGCCCGCGTCGTTTCATAATTCAGGAGTCCGGCGCGGCGAGTCACGGCTACACACGCAAATACGGTCCGTGCGGATGTGCCAGCCCGTATTTGCGGAAGGGGTCGTCACCCACGGCTGCGCGCTCCTGAATGATGCCCGGATAATGGGGTGGTGAGCGATGCGATGACGATTCCCGGCTGGACCCACTCCTACTCGGGCAAGGTGCGCGATCTGTACACCTCGGAAGAGGCACCGGGCCGTATGCTCGTCGTCGCCAGCGACCGCGTGAGCGCCTTCGACCATGTGCTCGAGCCCGGCATCCCCGGCAAGGGCGAACTGCTCACCACTCTCAGCCGCTGGTGGTTCGACCAGCTCGCCACCGTGCCCAACCACCTCGTCGACGGGCCGGTCCCCGCGGGGGTCGCCGGCCGCGCCATGCTCGTGAGGGCCCTCGACATGTATCCGATCGAGTGCGTTGTGCGCGGCTATCTCGTCGGCTCCGGCTGGCTCGAGTACCAGAACACACAGACGGTCTGCGGCATCCCCCTCCCCGCCGGCCTCACGAGCGGCGACCGCCTGCCCGAACCCATCTACACCCCCGCCTTCAAGGCCGCCCTTGGCCACCATGACGAGAACATCACTTTCGAGCGCACCGTGGAGCTCGTCGGCGCCGAGACCGCAGCCGCCCTGCGCGATGCGAGCCTCGCGGTCTTCCGCCTGGCCTCCGACATCGCCGCCGCCCGCGACGTCATCCTCGCCGACACCAAGTTCGAGTTCGGCGCCGACCCCGATACCGGCGCGATCACCCTCGGTGACGAGGTGCTCACGAGCGACAGCAGCCGCTTCTGGGACGCCACCACCTACAACAGCGGCAACCGCACCGACAGCTTCGACAAGCAGATCGTGCGCGACTGGCTGCTGCTGCACTGGGATCCCCAAGCGGATGTCGCGCCCCCGCGCCTAGCGGACGACATCGTCACCCGCACCGCCGACCGCTACCGCGAACTCATCGACCGCCTGACCGGTCGCACGGCCTGACTATCCGCCCGGCCCGGCCCCTCACTCCACGGAGCCCCGCACGATCGAGTCGCCCGAGTGCACCGGATCGCCGTCGAGCGGCTCCTGCGAGACGTCGACGATCGGATAGTCGGCGAGGTCGATCCCGTCCGGGATCGCGAACGTGCCGTCGCTCCCGTCGAGCACCCCCAGGCTCACGACACCTGTGAGGTCGGAGGAGATCAACCACACCTCGCGGAAACCGCCCTGCTCCGACGGCACGGACGCCGTCAGCACGAGGTCTCGATGCCCGCTCGGGCCCTCCTCGACCTTCGCCTCCCCCGAGGCGCCGGCCCAGCCGGGCAGCGGGTCGAGCACGACGTCGGCGAGCACGGTCGGCGCGGCCTGCTGCTGAAGCGCGATGGTCACGGACACCCCGGCGACGAGCAGCGCCGCGGTCGCGGCGACGAGCACCGGGGCGACCCAGCGGCGGGTACGGCGGGCGCGGTGGGCCGGCATCGATACCGGCTCCGGCATCGACTCCGGGGCAGGCGGCACAGCGGCGTCGCGTTCCGCGTGCGCGAACGGCGCGGGCGCGACATCCGCTGCAAAGCCCAGCTGGGAACTGATTCGGGACCAGACGGCCGGGTCGGGCGAGAGGAGCGGCTCCTCGGGCGCGCCGGAGCGGGCGAGGTCGGCGACGCGGCGCAGGCTGGTGAGCTCGGCGAGGCAGTCGGGACAGGCGTCGACGTGGGCCGCGTCCTCGGCGGACGCCGTCTCGCCCATCGCGAGCATCGCGAGCATGTCGGGGTCAGAGTGTGTCATCGTCGCCCTGCAGTCGGGTGCGGAGCCGGTCGAGGCTGCGGCGGATGTGGCTTTTCACGGTGCCGAGCGGCATCTCGAGGCGGTTCGCGAGCTGCGCGTGGGTCAGCCGGTCGTAGAAGGCGAGCTGCATGATCCGGCGGGGGGTCTCCGGCAGGCGCGCGAGCTCGTCCGCGATGAGCAGACGGTCGGCGAGGTCGTCGGACCACACGGCGACCTCCCTGTCCAGTGCGTCCATGATCGCCTCCCGGTCGCGCCGCTCCCGCGCGAGGCGGGCATGGGAGTCGGCGATGGTGTGCTTGGTGATGCCGACAAGCCAGGCCGACAGGTTCGCCCGCTCGGGGTCGAAGCGGTCCTTCGCGAGCCAGGCGGCGACGAAGACCTTCTGGGTCACATCCTCCGCCTCCGTCGTGTCCCCCAGGGAGCGCAGCGCCATGCTGTAGACCAGGCTCGCCCAGCGTTCGTACATCACGGCCATCGCCTGCTCGTCACCGGACTTGAAATCGGCGGCGAGAGATGCCTGGTCGTCGTCCTGTAGCAGTTCAGTCACGGGAATCCTGGCGGCTGGTCGATACGGCGGCGGCTCCACGCGGGTGGCGCCCTCCCTCACGGTAGCGCGATCCAGGGCTCATAGGCGACCACGTCATCCGCCGACCGGAACCGCGGTGACGATGATGTTGTCCAGGTAGTGGCCCGTCGACGAGTCGAAGACCCCGCCGCAGGTCACGAGCGTCAGGCGGGGCGATCCGGCCCGGTCGAAGACCTCGGCCATCGGGGCGTCGATCTTGCCCACCGACCTCACCTCACTGATCTCGTACGAAGCGGATGTCCCGTTCCCGCCGGTCACCTCGACGACCGCTCCCGGCTCGAGCTCGTCGAGCCGGCTGAAGGGTCCGATGCCGTCGTGCCGGGAGTCGATGTGGGCCGCGACGACGGTCGCGCCCGCGGCCGCGTGGAGCCCGGGCCCGAACCGGTACCAGCCGGCGATGGCGGCCTCGGCGGGAAGGGCCATCGCGCCGTCCCCGTCCAGCCCCATCGGCTGGATCTCCATGTCGAGGCCCAGCTGCGCGATCACGAGCCGCTCGGGCGCAACCACGGCGGCCGCACCGGTGAGCCCCGCATCCGCTGTGGGAATATCGGGGAGCGCAGGAGCTGGCCCCGGCGTCGAGGACGCCGAGACGGAGGGAGCGGGTGGGGCCGGCTCGGCGGACGGCACGCACCCGACGAGCAGGAGAGGGAGCAGTGCGATCCCGAGGGACGGGGTCACCCTGGCCACTCTCCTGCCCGGGTTCATCAGTTGTTCCGCTGGCCCAGAACGGTGCGACGCACGAACAGCGCGCCCGCTGCGGCGAGCAGCAGCCCGAAGGCGCCGATCGCAAGACCCGTGGAGGTCACCGCGCCCGTGGTGGATGCGGCGGCGGCCTCACCTGTCTGGCCGGCCGGGATTCCGGCCGGAGGGGTGTGGAGACCGGTGATGGTCTGCACGGCGAGGGCGAGGTTGTCGTCCGCGAGGCTGCCCCACGCGTAGACGATCGTGTTGACTCCCTCTGTGACTTCGACATCGGCCGGGCCGATGAGGGCCGGCTCCAGGGTTCCGGCTGCGGTGACGGAGGCCGAGACGGTTCCGGCCGGGAGGTTGAGGATGCCTTCGTCGGGGTTCGCGAGCGCGCTCACAACGGCTGCGCCTCCGGCGACGATGTCCACGGCCGGGGCCGCGGCGACATGACGGACGGTCAGTCGTCCCTCGCCCGCTGCGGTGCGCGAGGTGTCGTTCGTGAAGAACGCCGCCGCGGGGTCACCCGAGGCGGTGAGGTGCGCGACCGCGGTGTAATTGCCACCGTCGGCGAGCGCGAGGTCGATCGGTCCGAGGACCACCTGGTCGGTGGCCGAGGTGGCGTCCGACGCGGTGATCGCGACCGAATAGGTGGCCGGCGGGAGCGCGAGCGGTCCGGCGAGGGTCGACGGGGTGAAGTCGTCGAGGGTCAGCACTCCGTCGACCCAGACGTCGACCGTGACGCCGGGGATCGCGTGGAGCACGGAGAGCTGCGCATCGGTCGCCGCGGAGGCGGACAGGGGAGCTGCGAAGGCGGTGAGCAGGAGGGCACCGGCGGCGCTGCCTGCAATTACACGGCTTTTCATCTTGGATCTCCTTCATATAGGGGGTCTTACTCATCACTTCCGGCACGGACCCCGTTTTGGATGCACCCCTGCCGAAATTCTTTTCCCCCAAAATTAGTTGTAGCCTCAACTAAGTCGTAGGGTGGTGCCATGACCCGCACAGATCTCCTCGCCGCCGACACCTCGATGGGTGCCGTAACCCTGCTCGTCGGCGACCTCGACGGGATGACCACCTACTATCGCGACGCCGTGGGCCTCGTGGTGCTCAGCGCGATCGACGACACCGTCACCCTCGGCCGCGGTTCGACACCGCTCGTGGTGCTCGAGCGCCATCCCGAGCTCACCAACGCGGCGCACGGCACCGCCGGACTGTTCCACACCGCGATCCTCTTCGACACCCAGGCGGGCCTCGCGGCAGCCCTGTACTCCGTCGCCACCCACGCGCCCGGCTCGTTCACTGGCAGTGCCGACCACCTCGTGAGCCAGGCCTTCTACTTCGACGACCCGGAGGGCAACGGCGTCGAGCTGTACTGGGACCGAGACCGCACCCTGTGGAGCTGGGCGCATGGGCAGGTCGAGATGGCCAGCCTGCACCTGGACCCCAACGAGTTCCTGCGCGAGCACCTCGCCGAGAACCCCCACTTCGGCGACGCCGTGATCGGCCACGTTCACCTCGCGGTCGGCGACATCGCGTCGGCGCGGGAGTTCTACGTCGACCGGCTCGGTTTCGAGGCGACCGCCGAGTTCGGTCCACAGGCACTGTTCGTCAGTGCCGGCGGCTACCACCACCACATGGCGATGAACACCTGGGGCAGCACGGGCGCCGGCCCCCGCACCCGCGCCCTCGGACTCGGCCAGGTGAACATCGTGGTGCCCACCGCCGACGACCTCGGCGCCCTCGGCGAGCGCCTCACGCACTACGAGGTGGGCCTGCGCCACAACGGCAGGGTCGTGAGCTTCGGCGACCCGTGGAACAACATCATCCGAGTCACCGCGACCGCCTGAGGTCAGCGCTTCGCGTTCTTCTCCACCAATTTGTCGCGCGCGGACCCCGGGGTGTCGATGCCGGGTGTCGGCACGATCGGCTCACCCCACGACTTGATGATCGCCCAGGCGACCGCGGTAAGCGGCACCGAGAGGAGCGTGCCGATGATGCCGCCGAGGATCGTTCCCGCGGTGAGGGCGAGCAGTACCACCAGGGCGTAGAGCTTGATCTGACTGCCGAGCACGAACGGCGAGAGGAAGTTGCCCTCGAGCTGATTCACGGCGATGACCACCACGATCACCCAGATGGCCGCGTTGACGTCGACCGTGACGAGGGCGACGAGGGCGGCCACCACACCGGACGCTGTCGCGCCGACGATCGGGATGAACGCGCCGATGAACACCACGAGCGCGAGCGGCAGAGCCAGCGGCACCTGCAGTATCACGAGCGCCAGGCCGATGAAGAACGCGTCGACGAACGCCACAATCGCGGTGCCCCGCACGTAGCCGCCGAGGGTGGAGACGGCACGGCTGCCGGCGCGGCGCGCCTTCGCGTGCGGGCGCGGGCTGAGCGGCTTGATCAGGAACGCCCAGATCTGCGGGCCGTCCTTGGCGAAGAAGAAGAGGATGAAGACCCCGAGCACGACCCCGGTGATGACCTCGATCGCCGCGGAGACCCCGGCGAGCGCGCCTGAGCCGAACTGACTGCTGGTCAGGAAGTCGGTGACCGCGTTCTGGATACCGGTGATCTGCCCCTGGTCGATCGGGATCGGCCCCGTGTTCACGAACTCGACGATCTGGTCGATGCCCTTCGTGACCGACCGCTGCAGCGTGTCGAACTGCGAGGTGACCCCGAGCACAGCGACGGTGATGATGCCCCCGAAGGCGATCACCCCGAGCAGCAGCGAGATGATGGCGGCGAATACCCGCCGCATCCGCTTCTCGAGCCAAGCTACGAGCGGGCTGAGCGCCGAGGCGAGGATCAGCGCGATGAGCACTGGGATGATCACGAGCTTGAGCTGGATGAACGCGACGACCGCCGCGATGATCACGATCAGCAGCAGAAGCACCTGCGCGGAGCGGATGGCGGCGCGGCCGAGCGAGTCGGTCCACAGCGAGACTGGCGGCACCTCGACGGGCGCAGCGGGTCGAGATTTGAACAACATGAGACCGCCCTCTGGTTTTGCCTCCGACAGTACAGGGCGGTGCCCATCGGGGTGGGCGGTAGACTCGCCGTAATCCACCCATCGATCCTGGAGTCACGAATGCCCATCATCGTTGTCGAGGTCATGCCCAAGGCCGAACTGCTCGATCCGCAGGGCAAGGCCGTCGCCGGCGCACTCGCCCGGCTCGGCAAGTCCCGCTTCACCGGGGTGCGGCTGGGCAAGCGCTTCGAGGTCACCTTCGAGGGAGAAGCGGATGACGCGTCCCTGGCCGAGGTGCGCGAACTCGCCGAATCGATCCTCTCCAACTCCGTGATCGAGGATGTCGTGAGCGTGCGGTTCGAGGGCGGCGCCACCCGCGCGGCCGGCGCCCACGCCGCCGAGACACCGGTCGACGCCCCCGGGTCAGCCGCCTGATGCGCATCGGCGTCGTCACCTTCCCCGGCAGCCTCGACGACCGGGACGCGCAGCGCGCCGTGCGCATGGCCGGCGCCGAGGCCGTAGCCCTCTGGCACGGCGAGCACGACCTGCACGGCGTCGACGCGATCGTGCTGCCCGGCGGGTTCAGCTATGGGGACTACCTGCGCGCCGGGGCGATCGCCAGCCTCTCGCCGATCATGGCAGAGGTCATCGTCGCCGCGAACCGCGGGGTGCCCGTGCTGGGCATCTGCAACGGCTTCCAGATGCTCGCCGAGGCGCACCTGCTGCCTGGCGGCCTGATCCGCAACGACCATGGCACCTTCATCTGCCGCGATCAGAGGCTCCGGGTGGAGAACACCTCCACGGCGTGGACGAACGGGTTTTCCGACGCCGCTGAGATCACGATCCCGCTGAAGAACGGCGAGGGCGGCTTCGTCGCGGACGCCGAGACCATTGCGCGCCTCGAGGGCGAGGGGCGCGTCGCGTTCCGGTACCTCGGGATGAACCCGAACGGGTCGATCAACGACATCGCGGGGGTCACGAACGCTCGTGGCAACGTGGTGGGGCTCATGCCGCACCCGGAGCACGCGATCGAGGAGGGCTTCGGGCCCGACACCCCTGCCGCGATGCGCTCCGGCATCGACGGGCTCACGGTCTTCACGAGCGCGATCGCCGCACTGGTCGCCGCTGCCTGAGCCGCGCCGCAGTGACCGCGCGAAAGCGGCACAGGGGCGGGCGCGAACGGCACCCGCCCGCACATGAGAGGGCCCCGGCGCCATGCGCCGGGGCCCTCTCCCTGCCTGGTGACTAAGCGGACACCGTGACGGACAGGTTGGCGCGCAGAGCCGCACCAAGGTCGGCGTCCACCGACGTCCAGTAGCCGATCGCGCGCTCGCGGATTTCGTCGCTCTGCACACCGCCGACGGCACCGGTGATGGTGTCGAGGAAGCGCAGCTTGGCCTCGGCGTCGTAGACGTCGCGGTACAGCGTCCCGGCCTGGCCGAAGTCACTGTCCTCCGAGTGCAGGGCTGCGGCAGAGCGCATGAGCTCGCCGTCGTTCTCGAAGGTGCCGGCGCCGGCGGCCGCAACATCCGCTACCGGACCACCCGTGCTGTTCGGGGCGTACACCGGCTGCGACGACGGCTTGAAGCCGTGGCGGCCCTGGCCGTCCTGCGCGTAGGTGTTCACCGGCGCGATCGGCGCGTTGACCGGGATCTCGGCA
>JACMNE010000062.1 GCA_014378715.1 Microbacteriaceae bacterium | reverse complement strand
GCCTGTTCACGGTCGCAGAGATCGCCCTCTCGACACTCGGACTCGCCGCGACACCGGGGGAGGAGCTCGACGTCCTCGTCGGCGGACTCGGACTCGGCTACACAGCAGTCGCCGCCCTCGCCGACCCGCGCGTCCGCACCCTGACCGTGATCGACGCCCTGCCCGCCGTCATCGACTGGCACAACCGCCGCCTGTTGCCGGTGAGCGACGAGCTCGTGGGGGATGGGCGCACCCGGCTCGTGCTCGGGGACTTCTTCGCCCTGGCGCGGAGTGCACCGACACAACCCACCGCTCTTTACAACGCCATCCTGCTCGACGTCGACCACTCACCCCGACACCAGCTCGACCCGAGTCACGCCGACCTCTATGACGCGGCCGGGCTCCGCTCCCTCGCCCGCCACCTGACCGCCGACGGGGTGTTCGCCCTGTGGTCGGACGACCCACCCGATGATGACTTCATGGTCGAGCTCGGCGCGGTGTTCGCGACATCCGCTGCCCACATCGTGGACTTCGCCAACCCGCTCACGGGCGGCATCTCGTCGAACACCGTGTACGTCGCGAGCACCTGACACGCGAGCCGGGTGCGGAAGAACTCAGCCAGCGAGCCCGGACGCCCCCACCCGGTGCACGTCCACGGTGCGTCCCCCACCGAGTGCTGACTCCGTCGCTGCTGCAAGGATCTCCATGTTGTGCACCCCATCGTCGAACGAGGCGTTGCGCGGCAGGGATGATGCCTCATCGAGCCCTGCCACCTCATCGAGGAACGCGCGTGCCTGGTAGTTGAAGGAGTCGTTCTGGCCGAAGCCCACCCCGGTGCTGTCCATCGCGAGCCCGCCGGCGATGTAGGGGTGACCCGAACCGAGCTGCACCCGACGGAACCCGTTGTTCGTGTTGTCCGCCGACGGGAGGTAGAGCCCGATCTCGGAGGGATTGCGCTGGTCGAAGACCGCCGACCCGTTCTCGCAGAAGACTTCGACGATCATCGTGTTCGGATGACCACCCGCGACCCGACTGGCCTCGATGCTGCCGACCCCACGCTCGAAGGCGACAGAGAACGCCGCATAATCGTCGTTCTCGACGCTCTCGTACACGTCACTGACCGGCGTGTGTTCGTGCCCGATCACCGGACCGAGCGGCAACGGACGCTCCGTGATCTCCGTCGACAGACGACCCCCACTGACCGAGCGGATCTCGCCGGCGAAGTACTCCGCGATGTAGGTGACGTGACTGCCGATGTCCGCAAGGGCACCCGATCCTGGCCCGCCCTTGTAGCGCCAGCTCATGGCGCCCTGCGGATCGGAGGCGTAGTCGGCCCAGTACCGTCCGCTGTAGTGCAGTACGGGACCGAGGGTGCCGTCGAGGATGAGGTTGCGGATCGCGACGATCCCGGGCGCGCGATGGAACGTGAACCCGAGGCGGGCGACCGAGGAAGCGGATGCGGCGGCAGCCGCCATAGCCCGGGCATCCTCGAGCGTTCCGGCCATGGGCTTGTCGCACAGCACATGCTTGCCGGCCGCGAGAAGTGCCTCGACGATCTCGCGATGCAGGTGATTGGCGACAACCACACTGACGACGTCGATGTCGTCGGCCTCGACGATCGCCTGCCAGCTCGAGTCGGAACGCTCGTAGCCGAACCGCTTCGCGGTGTGGGCTCCGACGGACTCGTTCACATCTGCGACCGACACGAAGCGCAGGGGCGGGAGCAGCGGATCGAACAGCGTCGGCGCGACACGATACGCGGCGGCGTGGGCCTTGCCGGCCATGCCGGCTCCGATCACGGCGATTCCGAGGCTGCTGGGCATGGGGTCTCCTTCGACGGGCTGGACGAGTCGGTCCATGGTACCGACCGGACTGCGTGGCTCCTGAGGATCCGCAGCCCGAAGTTGGGGCGCCCCGAGGGGTAGACAGGGTGCGCGCCGAGCCCCACGCTATGTCACACCCCCGTAGTTCCACGCTCCATAGCAAGGTCGATCATGCGCGCGTCATCTCTCTCCCGTCCAGCCGCGATCGCCCTCCTGGCACCGGCCGTTCTGTTCTCCGCTCTCCTGCTCTCCTCGGTCAGCGCCACTGCGTCTCCGGCGACCGCGTCCCCGACATCATCTGCAGCCGCCCGCATCACCTGCGGCAGCACCATCGCAGCGGATGTCCGGCTCAGTACCGATCTGACCTGTCCGGGTCCCACGGGCCTCACCCTCGCCTCCGGCGTGACCCTCGACCTGGGTGGCCACGTGCTGAGGGGCCCGGGAAGCACGGCAGGCACTGCCCTCGTCGTCGAGGTCGACAACAGCACGGCCGTTCCGACGACCACGATCAGGAATGGCACGATCACCGGCTGGTCTCTCGCCGTCGACACCACTGACAGCGGGGCGAACATCCTGGCGCGCCAGGTGCGCGTGTCGCACACGGCAGGCGGACTCAGCGGCATCGGCGTGACCTACACGGTGCGCAACTCCCGGTTGACCGACAACACGGCAGCGGCCGGAGGCCTCTACTCCTTCGTCACCGTGATCGACTCGACTTTCGTGAACAACGCCAACGCCCTCGGAGTCGGCGGCGGCGGATCGATCTCCGTCTCCGGCTCGGTATTCCGCGACAACGGCACCGCCGTCTCCTGCAGCGAGGTGGCCATGGCCGTCACCCGCACCACGTTCCTGCGCAACAAGCGGGCGATCGAGGCCTGGTGGTGCGAGGGCGCGAAGCTCACCGCGAACGCGTTCACAGGCAACACCTCCGGCTACCGCACCGAGTGGGGACCGTCCGACGGTCGCGATGTCCTTCTCAAGAACCGGTTCCTGAACAACGGCACTGCGATAGATGCCAAGAACAGCATGTATCTGAAGTCGAATACCTTCGTCGGCAACAAGACCGGGATCACGGCGATCCCCTATGAGGAACCGCTGTACAACGAGATGATCGAACTCGACAGCAACACCTTCACGCACAACGGCGACGCCGTCTACATCGAGTGGCCGTCACGGCTCCGCGCGACGAGCGCCATCGGCAACACCGGCTATGGCATCTTTGCGCCGCACGCCACCGACCTCGGGGGAAACATCGCCCGAGGCAACGGCACCCAGCCGCAGTGCACGGGGGTCAGCTGTCAGGCACGGTAGGCCTGACGATCTGCCCGGCGCGCAGGGACGAATGTTCACCGGAGCGCCACAGGATTTTCATATTCCGCCCCTAGGTTCGAGACGACGCACACTCGTCGCGTCGATCGCCCCCACGATCAAGGAGCTCCACCGCATGAGACACCTTCCCCTTCCCCGACGGATGTCCTCCGTCATCGCCTCAACGGCGGTGCTCGCGCTGGTCGCCGGTGCGGCCGCCGTCGCCCTCACGGGCACCGCGGCATCCGCTGATTCGAGCGGCAGCAGCCGCGCCAAGAACGTGATCTACCTCCTCGGCGACGGGATGGGGCGCACCCACGTCACCGCCGCGCGGGAGCGGTTCGTCGGCCTCGACGGAAGGCTCGCCATGGAGACTCTTCCGGCCCAGGGCTTCGTCAGCACCTACGCGGTCGAGAAGCTGTCAGGGCAGCCGGGCGCCGCCGACTTCCACCCGAATGCCGTCACCGACTCCGCCTCCGCCGCGACCGCGTGGTCGTCGGGAGTGAAGACCTACAACGCGGCCCTCGGCATCGATGCCAAGGGCACCGTCGCCCCCACCCTCATGGAGCTCGCCAAGAAGGCCGGTTACCGAACCGGCAACGTCTCGACAGCCGAGATCACCGACGCGACCCCGGCTGGCCAGATGAGCCACGCCCTCGCCCGCGGCTGCCAGGGCCCGGTCTACTCCGCGGCCGCCTGCCAAGACCTCGCGATCACGGGAACGGCACTGCCCACCAGCGACGTGCGGGTCACCCCGATCGCCGAGCAGATCGCCCGCAACGGCACGGCCGACGTGATTCTCGGCGGCGGTCTCGGCCGCTTCGACGCCGCGGACGAGACGGCGCTCACCGCACAGGGGTACCAGGTGCTCGGCTCGATCACCAGCCAGAAGGTCGCGACGAAGACGGATCTCGCCGCGGCGAACGGCGCGAAGGTCTTCGGCCTGTTCAACACCGGCAACCTCACGGTCGAGAAGAGCAAGCTTGACAACCCCACCTCGGTGCAGGCGCAGGAGCCCACCCTGCCGGAGATGACGACAAAGGCGATCGCCCTCCTCACCGCGAAGTACAAGAAGGAGAAGGGGGAGAAGGCCAGCAAGGGTTTCTACCTCCAGATCGAGGGAGCGCTCATCGACAAGCGCTCGCATGCCAACGACGCCGCGCAGACGCTCGGCGAGATGAAGGCCTTCGACGACGCCGTCGCCGTCGCCCGCGACTTCGCGAAGAAGGACGGCAACACCCTCGTGATCGTCACCGCCGACCACGAATGCGCCGGATTCAACATCATCGAGAAGGGCACTTTCACCAACGCCCAGGCTGCCACGCCCCCGGCCAACGCCGACAGTGGCAACCGAGCCAACAGCTCCACCCCGGTGCGCCCGAGTAACGCCATCGACCCCAGCAGGTCGACCGGCATCATGAACGGGGCCGGATCGGCCGACGCGAAGAACTTCGCCCCGGCCACGTTCCGCATCCCGAGCGACCCCGCGACCGTGACCGACGGCTCACCGGAGGCCGGCCTCTGGCTGACCTACCTCTCGGGAAATCACACGGGAGCGGATGTCCCGATCTATGCGACCGGGCCGGGGAGCGACCAGCTGCAGGGCAGCGTCGACAACACCGACCTGTTCGACATCATGGGACGCGCGCTGCGCATCACCGGTTAGGAGCACGACCGTGAGAGCAGTGACACGGCGAACCGTGGCCCTGACCGTTCTCGCGGGAGCGCTCGTGTGTGCCGCCGTCGGCGTGGGAATCTCCCTCGCGCCGATGGCGGCATCCCGCGACGCGGCCGCGACCGGCACCTCCGACACCGCAGCCCCCGCGGATGACGTGGTCATGACCTCGTTCCCGGGGCTCGTGGCCGCGACCGGGGAACCGGAACTCGCCAGCATGACCGCGCTGCGACCCGCGGCCGGGTCCGTCGCCGAGGCGAGCGGCCCGTTCGACGACCGCTTCGAATTCGATGCCCTCTCCTTCGATGGTGCGACCGTCAGCGGTGCGGTGCGGATCACCAGTGATGTGAGCGACCTGCTCGAACTCGAGGTCGTGGCCGGCTTCTACGACGTCGACGGGACCCTTCTCGGCACGGACCGCTTCGTTCACCACCTGGGGGACGAGGTGCACGACGGTCCGCCGGTCGAGAGCGAGGCGTTCACGATCGCCGTGCCCGCCCCACTGGCGGGACGGGTAGGAGCGGTCGCGGTGGGTGTGCCGGTTCTCGTCAACGAATGACGGGGCGGGTGCGCAGTTCCTCCAGCACCTTCGCGACCCGTTTGGCGCGGGTCTCCGGCGTCTTCGCTCCCTCGATCGAGACCGCGTGGGCGTTCTGGGCGCTGAATGAGAGGGCCGCCCAGGCTGCGCTGGCCGTGCGGGCCGCGCCCTCCGCATCATCCGCTGAGAAAGCCTCGGCCAGCTCCGCCGGCACCTCGAAGCCAGTGGTGGTGCCGCCGCCGGAGAGGAGAGTGGTGGTGAAGGTGACCATGCGGCAGATGCTATCAAGTGGCGGGTGTCACGTGGCGCGGGTGCGCGCCCTCTCGATATGAGCCAGGTAGAGCACACAGCAGGCGATCGCCCCCGCGAGCACGAGGCTCACCGGACCAGTTCCTAGATCGAGCCCGCCGCGCTCCGCCGAGACTCCGAACCAGTCGGC
>JACMNE010000061.1 GCA_014378715.1 Microbacteriaceae bacterium | reverse complement strand
GCCGTCGGGGTGCCCCGCCCGCCCCTCGCGCACGAGCTCGCCGGTCGCGAGGTCGCGTACCACGACCTTCGTGCTCTGGGTGGATGAGTCGATGCCGGCAATCAGGGCCACGGGAGCTCCTCCGTCGTTGGTGTCGCGGACACGCAGTCTAGGGCCGTCGCGCTGGGTCGGCCGCGCCGGGTCTGCCGCGCCGGGCGGTGGCCGCTCCCGCCCCCGCCGGGCGCCGACGTGCGCTCCCCGTGGTCGCCGTTCGCGTCGGACCAGCGCACCAGGAGCACCCGCGCCTCGACACCGCCGATCTCGTCGATCCGCCCGAGGTAGTGGGTGGTGAGGAGGATCGTCGCCCCGCGGCCTTCAGCCCTCTGATCAGCCCCAGAACTGTCGCCGCTGCCCTGGAGCACGATGCCCAGGCGCGCCTTCCCGTCGAGGCTGCCGTGGGTCGGGTCGGGTCGACGCGCACACTCACCACAGGGTCGGAAAAACCCATCCGTCCATGCTGGACCGCACGGGTCCGCACGGCAATTCCCCCGAAACGGCACTACCCCAGCGCTAGGCGAACAAGCGCTGGAGGCGCCGCACCCCTTCGAGCAGGGCCTCGTCGCCGAGGGCGTAGGACATGCGCACGTAGCCGCTCGGGCCGAACGCCTCGCCCGGCACAACTGCGACCTCGGCTTGCTCGAGAATGAGGTCGGCCAGCTCGAGCGAGGTGGTGGGGGTCACGCCTCCCCACTCGCGGCCGAGCAGCCCGGTGACGTCGGGGTAGACGTAGAACGCGCCCTCCGGCAGGGGGCAGTTGACCCCGTCGATCGCGTTGAGTCCGTCGACGATGAGCCGCCGGCGCCGATCGAAGGCCAGTCGCATCTGCTCGACCGCGTCCTGCGGGCCCGTGAGGGCCGCCAGGGCGGCGCGTTGCGAGATGTTCGACACGTTCGAGGAGAGGTGCGACTGCAGGTTCGCGGCCGCCTTGATCGCGTCGGCCGGTCCGACCATCCAGCCGATGCGCCAGCCGGTCATGGCGTAGGTCTTCGCGACGCCGTTGACGAGAATCGTGGTGTCGGTGAGCGCGGGCACCGCCTCGACGATCGACACGGCTGTGACGCCATCGTAGGTGAGGTTCTGGTAGATCTCGTCGGCGATGATCCAGATACCGTGCTCGAGTGCCCATTCGCCGATCGCGGTGGTCTGCTCGCGCGAGTAGATGGCGCCGGTGGGGTTGGACGGCGAGACGAACAGCAGCACCTTCGTGCGCTCGGTGCGGGCGGCCTCAAGCTGCTCGACCGTCACGAGATACCCCTGGTCGGCTCCGGCGAACACCTCGACGGGAACCCCTCCGGCGAGGCGGATGGCCTCAGGGTAGGTGGTCCAGTAGGGCGAGGGAAGGATGACCTCGTCGCCGGGGTCGACGATCGTCGCGAAGGCCTGGTAGACGGCCTGCTTGCCGCCGTTGGTCACCACGACCTGGCTCGCGGCCGCGGACCATCCGCTGTCCCGCAGGGTCTTGGCCGCGATCGCCTCGCGCAGCTCCGGCAGGCCGGCCGCGGGCGTGTAGCGGTAGTTCTTCGGGTCCAGCACGGCAGCGGACGCCGCGTGCACGATGTAATCCGGAGTGACGAAGTCAGGCTCGCCCGCCGCGAAGCTGATCACCGGGCGACCGGCCGCCTGAAGGGCCTTCGCCTTCGAGTCGACCTTCAGGGTCGCGGATTCCGCGATGGATGCGATGCGCTGGGAGATGCGATGAGTGGCCACAGCTCCAGCGTAGCGATCCCCGCCGAGCTTGCGCCGGCCCCCGTGGCTTTACACCCCCGGTGACCTCACCTAGACTGATGAGTGGTATTTGAAAACTGCCATGCTTTTGTGTGCCCGTTTTCGTTTCCTAGGGCGGTGGCTCAATTGGTAGAGCAGCGGTCTCCAAAACCGCAGGTTGCAGGTTCAAGTCCTGTCCGCCCTGCAGTTCGAGCCGAAAGGCTCGACGAGTGCAGGTCTGTAGTGATCAGGCATATGCAGCACAGGCTATCCGGAAGGTAAACAGCAGTGGCGAGTAACGTGACCGACGAGTCCAGTGAGGATGTTGTCGCCAACGCCCAGAAGGACCGCGCCATTCGGCGTGGACCATTCGGCCGCATCGCCCTGTTCATCCGGCAGGTCATCAACGAGCTGAAGAAGGTCGTCACCCCGACCCGCAAGGAGCTCATCAGCTACACGGGTGTTGTGCTCGCGTTCGTGGTCATCATGATGGCCCTCGTCGCCGGCTTCGACGTCCTGTTCGGCACCGGGGTGCAGTACATCTTCGGCAACGGGCCGATCGACGGCCAGTAGCACGGACGGTAGTACCGTGCGTCCACCGCGGCGCGCGCTGGGCAGTCCAGCAGAATGACCCGGGCGCGGCGCCGCAGGCACGCGTGAATCGGGAACCAAAAGAAACGGAATGGAATTCAGTGTCTGACACACAACGCGACGATATCGACCTCGCGACTGCCGCAGAGCAGTCATCCGAGGTGGAAGAGGCACAGGAGGGCAACACGCTCGACGCTGCCGAGTCGTCGGTGGAGGCCGCCGAGCAGACCGCCATGCACATCGAGGACAACAACGACATCGAGTCCGGACTCGTCGCGGCGCTCGACGCCCTCGACGCCGCCGTCGACCCCGAGGCCGACGCCATCGTCGACGATGCCCTCGACATCGATTCCCCCGACGAAGCGGATGCCTCGGTCGCGGCCGTTGAGGACGAGGAAGAGGTCGAGGAGACCGAGGCCGAGGAGACCGACGCCGAGCAGACCGCCGTCGACTCCGCCACCGGCGAATTGACCGACGACACTGCGACCGACGACACCGTGGACGAGGACGCCGAGCCCGCCGAGGTCGACCCCTACGAGCAGTTCCGTGCCGAGCTGCGCGCCGAGCCCGGCAAGTGGTACGTCATCCACTCCTACGCCGGGTTTGAGAAGCGCGTCAAGCAGAACATCGAGAACCGCAAGATCTCGATGGCTATGGAGGACTACGTCTACCAGGTCGAGGTCCCCATGGAGGACGTCGTCGAGATCAAGAACGGCCAGCGCAAGCTCGTCAACCGTGTGCGCATCCCGGGGTACGTGCTCGTGCGCATGGACCTCAACGAGGACTCCTGGTCCGTTGTGCGCCACACTCCCGGGGTCACCGGGTTCGTCGGCAACTCGCACAACCCGACCCCACTGCGCTTCGAAGAGGCCTTCTCGATGCTGAAGAGCCTCGTGCAGATCGTCGAGGCCCCGGTGAAGGCCGGAGTGAAGGGTGGCAAGACCACCGCGCGCCAGATTCCCCAGGAAGTCGACTTCGAGGTCGGCGAGACCATCACCATCAAGGAGGGCTCGTTCGCGGGCCTTCCCGGCTCGATCAGCGAGATCAAGCCGGAGAGCGGCAAGCTCACCGTGCTCGTGTCGCTGTTCGAGCGCGAGACCCCGGTCGAGCTCAGCTTCGACCAGGTCACGAAGCTGTAGTTCCGCGGTAGTCGCGATACAGTCTTAGGTCACCGCGCCCGGACCTACCGGCAGCACGGGAGAACATCCGCTTTCGCAGCAGGTGTTCGAAAAATGAAGGAAAAGAGACACACATGGCATCGAAGAAGAAGGTCACAGGTCTGATCAAGCTTCAGATCAAGGCCGGCGCCGCCAACCCCGCACCACCCATCGGGCCGGCGCTCGGGCAGCACGGCGTCAACATCATGGAATTCTGCAAGGCGTACAACGCGGCGACAGAGGCCCAGCGCGGCAACGTCATCCCCGTCGAGATCACCGTCTACGAGGACCGTTCGTTCACGTTCATCCTCAAGACCCCGCCCGCAGCGGAGCTCATCAAGAAGGCGGCCGGCGTCGCCAAGGGATCGGGAACCCCGCACACCGTCAAGGTGGCGAAGCTCACCAAGGAGCAGGTTCGCGAGATCGCCGAGGTCAAGATGGCCGACCTCAACGCCAACGACATTGACGCAGCTTCAAAGATCATCGCGGGCACCGCCCGTTCGATGGGGATCACGGTGGACGCATAATGGCTACGAAATCCAAGGCCTACCGCGCCGCCGCTGAGAAGATCGAAGAGGGTCGCTTCTACACTCCCTCCGAAGCCGTCGCGGTCGCCCGCGAGACCGGCTCCGCCAAGTTCAACTCGACCGTCGAGGTCGCGCTGAAGCTCGGGGTCGACCCGCGCAAGGCCGACCAGATGGTTCGTGGAACCGTCAACCTCCCCCACGGAACCGGCAAGACCGCCCGCGTCATCGTTTTCGCGACGGGACCGGCCGCTGAGGCAGCCCTCCCCGCTGGCGCCGACGAGGGCGGTGGCGACGAGCTCATTGAGAAGGTCGCCGCCGGGTACACCTCCT
>JACMNE010000010.1 GCA_014378715.1 Microbacteriaceae bacterium | reverse complement strand
TGAACTTTCTGCGGCCGCGACGGCTGGTCATCGCGGCTCTGCGGTAGATGAATCGTTTCAATTATGGGGTCAAGCGAGTCCACTCCGCAAGTGTAGAGGAGCGGTTTTGCATGCGAAGTGATGTGAGGTGTGAATCTCGCTGGCGAGCTTCTGCCTTCCCCGTTGTCCTGTGCGCCATCCCAAGCTCCCACCCCCGCCCGTGCGCTGCCCTGACCCGACCCGACCCGACCCGACACTGTGCCTCTGCCCTGTCCCGCGCGCTCTGTGACCCAGTGTCTTGTCTCCCCGACATCATGCGCTGAGCCAGTACTGGTGCTGGGTGGTGCTGGGTGGTGGAGGGCGCGATGGGTGTCGGGATCCGTCCGCCGCGGCGGGGGGTCCTGCTCGAGTCGATGCTGGCCGGGGGGATGAACCAGGGCACGTTGTCGATCACGCGGATGTCCCATCCCTGCCGGTGGACCATATGGTGATTGTGCGTGCACAGCAGGATCCCGTTGGCCAAATCGGTGGCGAGCAGACCGTCGTCACGCAGGAAGAGCCAGTAGTTGCGCCATCCGCTCTCTTTCAGGGCGGTGAGCATCTCGGGCCACACCGGCGTGTGCCTGCGGCGGTACTCATCGAGACGGTCGGCGCGCACCTGAAGCACACAAGAGATCCGTTGCATACCGCCCACTACCCACCTCGCCGCATCGGCAGCGTCTGCCAGAATGGAACGATTCACCACCCAGCACCGCGAGGAGTCGCCACGATGGTCCCACCCGGCATCCGCGACGTCGCCGCCCGTGCCGAGGTGTCGGTCGGCACCGTCTCGAACGTGCTCAACCGCCCGACGAAGGTGTCGCCGGCTGCCACTGAACGAGTGCTGGCCGCGATCGAGGAGCTGGGGTTTGTGCGCAACGACGCCGCGCGCCAGCTCCGCGCCGGTCACAGCAGCGCCATCGGACTCATCGTGCTCGACGCCCGCAACCCCTTCTTCACGGATGTCGCGCGCGGCGCCGAAGACCAGGCGAGCGTGTCGGGCTTCTCTGTGCTGATGGGCAACACCGACGACAACCCCGACCGCGAGGCCGGGTACCTCGACCTGTTCGAGCAGCAGCGGGTGGCCGGGGTGCTCATCTCCCCGATCGGAGACGTCACCGCCCGCCTGCAGCGTCTTCGCGACCGCGGCATCGCCGCCGTGCTCGTCGACCGCAGCGGAGACGCCACGACCTTCAGCTCGGTCTCGGTCGACGACGTCGCCGGCGGGCGCCTCGCGGTCGACCACCTCATCGACAGCGGCCGCCGGCGTATCGCCTTCGTCGGCGGCCCCTTCGCGATCCGCCAGGTCGACGAGCGCTACTCGGGAGCCGAACAGTCCGTCGCCGGCCATCCGGACACCACCCTCGAGACCGTGCGACTGAGCGGCCTCACCGTGCTGGAGGGTCGCCGGGCCGGGGCGCAGATTCTCGCCCGCCCAGCAGCCGACCGCCCCGACGCTATCTTCGCGGCTAACGACCTCATCGCCATGGGCCTCCTGCAGGCCTTCATGATGGCGGGTGCGACGGGTATCTCGAGTGCGACGGGCATCTCGGTGCCGGACGACATCGCGATCATCGGCTACGACGACATCGACTTTGCCAGCGCCGCCGTTGTGCCGCTCTCCTCCATCCGCCAGCCCAGCTCGACGATCGGCCAGACCGCGGTCACCATCCTTCTCGAAGAAGCGGATGATGCGGACCTCCCCCATCGCCAGGTGGTGTTCCAGCCCGAGCTCGTGGTGAGGCAGAGCACGAGGTCCGAGTGACTGACCCTGAGTAGCTCAGCCGCCGGCCGACTCCTTCGCCAGGTCGAGTGCGCGGCGGCGCTGAGCCCTGGCGCTCGAGGACCCGGCTCTGCCGTAGAGGAAGTACATCGACAGGCCCATGATGATCATGAGCAGCACGGTGTAGACGAAGGTGATCGACATCGAGTCGAGGTTGTTCTCGCCGTCGGTGCTCGCCTTGATCGCGATGCC
>JACMNE010000060.1 GCA_014378715.1 Microbacteriaceae bacterium | reverse complement strand
GCGGTGATTCCTGCGTGTACAAGGCCCAGTTCCGCTGGTCGCCGGGAAGTTCCCGCCAGGGCACGTCGATGTCGTATCCGAGAGATATCAGACTGTCCTGAAGCTGCTTGCCGTGCCAGGCAGTCGGCCAGGCCGCAATCGCCCGGTTGCGAATCGACAGCGAGTCGTCGGGAACCATGAGTTCTTCGGGCACGTCGTATATTCGACCGATGCCATGGCATGCGGGGCAAGCGCCCTGGACAGTGTTTGCGGAGAAGTCTTCGGCGAGCAACATTGGGGCGTCGAGCGGATATGTCCCTACGCGGGAATACAGCATGGGCACGACGTCCGCCACCGTCGTCGCGCCCCCCACAGTGGAACGTGCAGAGCCGCCAGTTCGGCGTTGCGGAAGGGCAACCGCGGGTGGGAGGCCCTCGATCGAATCGATGTCGGGTGCACCCACCTGGTCGATGAGGCGCCTCGCGTAGGGAGCGACGGATTCGAAGAATCGGCGCTGTGCTTCGGCATAGATGGTGCCGAAGGCGAGCGAACTCTTCCCTGATCCTGAGACGCCGGTGAATGCTACGAGGGCGTTCCGCGGAATGTCGACGTCTATGGAACGCAGGTTGTTCTCGCGGGCTCCGCGAACGCTCACCCGGTCGAGTCGTGTTCCGGCTGTAGAGCCGTCCATTGTGTTCATCCCGCGCATCTCCTCGATGTTGTCAGATTCTGAAGGGTGCTCGGTTGGTTGACCAGCGAGTCAAATTTGCTGCCCAAACCCTAGCAACTTCACTTTTGAAGCGTGCTCGTGCGGAAGAGGCCTCACCGATTGCATGGGAGCCATCGCCTGATGCAGTAGTGCTTCACACCGAGAGGGTTGTCGCGAAGATCGCCGCCATCGATTCATCGACGATGACGTCACCGCCGGCAGCTTCGATACCGCGTCCGGCGTGGAGAATGCGTTGATGCCTGAGATTTCCGCTCTCATACGTTGTCGGCCGCGACGGACGTCGCCCCCTGGTCGGCGCACAGAGCAAGGTGAACCTGCCCCCGCCCTGTAACAAGACCAAGTCGAGCGAACCCCGCTACAGGGCCGCTGACGGTCTCCTGAACGCGAGGTAAAATCTGGGATTCGCGTGCGGGGCCCAATCACAGCGGGCGAGACGCAAGTGGAGTGAGCACAATTCCTCGTGACAGACGTCGTGGGGACGGTGTCGCAATGACAGTCACCGAAGGAGGACGGTCCGCCAGGATGCGCCCTGGTCGACGCTGACGCTGATCCCTATTCCATCCGCGACGACCAGCAGATTGCTGGCTGCGCTGTAGGTCAACGCCTCTGCGGAGCCCGTGATCGTGCCGGTATTTTGCCATGCGCCTGTCGTGTTCGACCAGATCTTTCCCGCGATGTCCACCCCGATCAGTCCGCCCGAAGAGTCGTTGAGGGAGTCGACGAGGTACAGGGACGGGGCCCCTGGAATGTCGGCGAACGTTGTTCCACCGTCAATGCTGACGACCAATCCTGCCTCCGTGGTGGCAAAAAGAGATGTGCTGTCATCGGCGGCCATGGCCAGATCTCGGGCGGCGAGAGTTGCCCCCTCAGCCCATGTTTGGCCAGTGTCATAACTGGTGAGAATACTGCCGGTCGTGGCACTGAAGCCGTGCAGGACGACGGCGCCGTCCTGGGCTCTCGCGACGGCAATGTCATGAAAGTCGACCTCGCCGGACAGCGATACGGACTGCCAGGACTGTGCGCGATCCGTGCTCACCATGAGTCCGAGATCGGGTGGGTTCCCTTCCGGGTTGAGTGGATCGGGGTGCCCCGACCCATACATCGTGCCATCGAGGTAGGCGAAACCCATCGTGTCTTGGGCGCGCCCGGCGATCGGCGCGGTCAACGAGTTCATCGTTGCGGCGTCGCCCGTGACGTCGAGAGGGATGGTGAACACGCCGCCGTGGGCGGCCAGGTAAAGGGTCGCGTCCGTGTCATCGACCGCGAGTCCATGGATGTGGCCCACAGAGGACATCTCGGGGGTGACACCCTGCGGAGAAGTCCGGGTGGGTGCCGTGGTCAGTGCGCAACCGGAAACCAGTGTGGAGAAAGCGGCGATCAGAGCGACCGCCAATGATCCCCGGTACCGGGCGGTAGGAAGAGCAGTTTTCATGAGCAGACGCTTTCGTCGGGTAGGCAGGAGGTGTCGGTGCTGGCCACACGCGGTGAGCCCAGCGTCAACTCCGGGGAGGGCCGCTCGAAGCGACTCTCCCCGGAGGTGCCCGTAGTGCTGTACTGGACGGCGATTACAGTGTCGAGAGGATCCTCTTCATCTCGTCGATCTCGGCCTGCTGGGTACTCACGATGGATGTTGCGAGGTCGATTGCGGCGGAGGATTCTCCCGCGTCAATCTCTGTCTGCGCCATCTCGATGGCACCCATGTGGTGGGCGGTCATCTGCGTGAGGAAGAGTTCGCTGGCGGTTTTGGCCGTCGCCCCGTCGAGATTGGCCATGTCGTCGTCGGACATCATTCCGCCCATGGTTCCTGAACCGTGGTCCATGCCGCCCATGCTCGTCGGCGCATCCCATTCGGCGAGCCATCCGGTCATTGTCTCGATTTCGGGCTGCTGCTCGTCCTTGATCGTCTGGGCGAGGTTCAGGACTTGCGGGTCGATTCCGTCCTTGGCAAGGATGATGTCTGCCATCTCCACGGCCTGCTCGTGGTGCGGCAGCATGCCCTGCACGAATGACACATCCTGGTCGTTGAAAGCGCTTGCTGCTGAGGAGGATCCTGCGTCTGGTGAAGAACTTGATGGGGCGCATGCCGCCAAGGTCAGGGAGACGGCGACGAGGCCCGCAACGAGCAGTGATTTACGAAAGTTTCTCATGATGATTCCAATCAGGTGAATACGAAGTAGAGGGTCGGTGCAACGTGCACCAGGGAACTCGGCCGTGTGAACGGAGAGTGCCTCCTCAGATTCTGCTGATGGAGAGCGCCGTGAGTGATGGCGTCCGTCGGACGATCCCGGCAGGCCAGACAATTCTGGTGGAGACGAAGGCATGCAGAGGTGGCAAACGCAGCGTGGTGGCGCCGCGGTGAAGCGCAAGCACAGCTGTCAGGAGCGCCATTGTGCATGCCATGGCGAGGGCCAGATTATGCATGTCGCACACGCCTCCGCAGCTACCCTCTGCGCCCCCGACCCCATTGCTGGAGATGCCGCCGATTGCGGTCATCGTGGTGGCCGGCTGAATCGAGGTTGCAGCAGAGGAGGCCGAGGTGGCGCCGGGGGCGACCGCTGAGGTGTGGCCCTCGGAGTGTGAGGACAGTGAGTCGCCGTGGGACGCAGTCCCAACGGAATGCATTCCGACCAGGCCAAGAAGAAGGCCGACGACGGCAATCAACATCAAGATCAGCCGCACAGGGGCCCGAACACCCGATGTTGGAATGGTCACTGAGGAAGAACGCATACGCGTCTCTCCCTCCTTGTCCGGCGAATCAATGCTATCGGCGTCAGGCTCCGAACCACCCGTGTGCGCGAATGCTCGGAGGACTGGTCGGCCGGCACGATCCACGGCCAGGTTGGGCGTCCCGGTCATCGAAAATCCTGAGAGCGGAGGAAGGACGGGGCGCGACCGCGCATCCGTTGTTCCGCGATTGTCATCGGAGTGCAGCGTGGCCCGTTGCGATTGTCGCCGAGCGCCGATGGCGGGGTGCAACCGCAGAGCTGAGCGCGGCGACCGAAACGGTACACGGCCAGCATCGGAGGGTATCCGACACCCACGAGTCCGCCAGCGAGCGCCCGATCCCGACCAGCCGCCTCAGAGTGGGGCGAGATGAACCCTTCGGCGATAGGTCGCTACCCAAGGGGTCCCTGGGCACGGGTTCCTCGTCGTTCGACACTGGTCCGAACGGCAGCTGCGGCGAGCAAGCCCACTGCGGGAATGGTGTTGATGCTCAGCCCGGGTTGAAGGACGGTTGCAATCGCGAGTCCGAGGGCGGCGCCGACACACAGGAATTGCGAGAGGCGCCCGCTGAGGACGAGACTCACCAGCCCGGCTCCCACGCCGAGGACGCTAGCGATGGCGGCCGGTCCGACCGCGAGTGCCCAATACTCCGTGCCCATCATCGGGGCGTGCTGATCATCAACGAGCTCACTGGCACCGTAAAAAGCCCACCCCAGGACAGACAGGGTGGATGCTCCGGCAACAAGGACAAGAATGCTGCGTGCCGCGCGATCGTGGTGAACGAGCGCTGCGACGAGGGAGCCGAGCATGATCGCCAGGAACCACATCGAACCGAGGACGACGGCCACACCGAGATACCCGATGCCGTCACTGCACGTCCAGGTATCGGCCCCCTCCGAGCCCGGTTGCCCCATGCCGCAGCGGATGTGCAATTGATTCTGCACAAGCCCAATCGCGTCGGAACCGAAGAACACTGCGAGGAGCCCGCTTCCGAGCACGACCCAGACGGCGATGCTGCGCGTCGCCCGCGACGCATCGCCTGCGTGCCCGGGGGTCGTGATCAGGGGAGCGGCATCCATACGTGACCGACACTAGCAACAGACGTGTCTGCGTGAAGATCCGTCGGCGGAGCGGGCGCAGATCTCGATTTTGGGCGGGAACTTCTACGATCTGCGAGGCGACGATGGCGCATTCCCCACGCCGGAACAGGTCGACGTCGCCCGGCAATGTCTGCGGACGCGGGACTGCTCGCACCACTCGACCCGTCTCCGGCCCCTGCGCGCTGCGAGGCATCCGCGCTGACTGCACTCAGTCTGCGGGCCGAGTCGCGACGATCGCGGCGTGGGGACGCGCGCCGGGATCGGTTCGGGTGGGCACGGCGACGACCTGGAAGCCGGCCAGCTCGAGCTGTTCCCGCATCCTGGCGACGGGCCAGAAGTAAGCGTTCGTCACCGCATGGGAGAACGGTTCCACGGTGTCGCCGTCGAAGAACCCGAGGCGGAGGCGCCCTCCGGGAGCGAGACACCGGGCGAACTCACCCAGAACAGGCGGCACCTCCGACGGCGTGAGATGGATCACGGAATACCACGCCAGAATCGCGTCCACGGACCGGGGCTCGACCCCGAGATCCTTCAGTGACGCGAGTCGGAACGGAACATCCCGAAGCCTAATTCGTCTACTCCCGCGGGCCCCGCAGGTGCTCACGGGTGCGCTCGTCCATCTCCTCGTCGGTGAGGTCGTCGAGGTCCTTCGCCTCGCGGCGGTCGATGCGCGACCAGCGCACGAACAGCAGGATCAGCACGGGGATGTCGGCGGCCTCGGCGATGAACCAGAGCCAGTCGCCGGCCAGCTGCTGATCCCGCAGCGGGTTCGGGAACCAGCCGGGAACCACTCCGGAGACCCGCGCGGCACCGTCGATCACCGTCTCGTGCAGTCGCAGGATCACGGCCGGGATCGCGTCCATCACCAGCTCGACGAACACGAGCAGGAACTCCACCGTGATGAAGAAGGACGTGCGCTGGCTGCTTCGGTCGATGATCGGCAGCACCATCAGCAGCCCGACCACCGGGACGGCGACGGTGAGGATATCGTTGCCGACCGCGCTCTGGCGCACCAGCCCGGCGACCGGGGTGAGGAAGACGCAGAACGCGGCAAAGGCGACGAGCGGCGCGATCACGGCTCTCCCCAACATCCGCACCGGCCAGGACCCGAGCACTGCCTCCAGCACCCGTAGCGATCGCCCGGCGAGCGCACGCCGCGCGAGCACAACCGGCTGGCCGAGACTCAGCAGGGCGGGCACGGCGAAGAGCAGCAGCGCCATCCGCGTGGTGAACGCCCAGCGCAGGTCAGTGCTCCAGTTACCGAGGAAGCCGAAGGTGACGACGGCGTACGACCCGAGTCCGAGCACGAAGAAACACACGGTGGGGCGGAGCGGCCAGCGCTCCCCGCGCCGCCGGAGGGCGACCATTCCGCTCCCGTAGAGGGCGGCGGCCAAGACGAGGGCAACGAGACCGGTGACATCCAGATTCCAGGTGGTGAGGAAGGTGCTGAGGGGAGGCGTGGCGTGCTCGATTCGCAGGGGTGGCCGAATTCTGCCACTCCGGCCGGTGAAGTGAATCGTGCTCGTCTGTGAGCTGCCCCTTAACTCACGCCGGCGTCATCCCACCCCGATTTCCCGCGGCTACAGTGGTGACGGCGCAGGAACCCGGTTGTGCGTCGCGGCCGCTGTTCCCACCAGAAAGTCTCGCCATGCGCCTACGCTCGATCGCTGTTGTCGTGCTCCTCTTCGCCTCCTTCATGGACTTGCTCGACACCACCATTGTGAATGTCGCCCTTCCCGCCATCGAGCGCGACCTGGGCGCCACCGCCGCCCAACTCGAGTGGATCGTATCGGGCTACGTGCTCGCCTTCGCCGTGCTGTTGATCACCGGCGGGCGCCTCGGGGACATCTTCGGTCGCAAGCGGATGTTCCTGCTCGGCGTCGCGGGATTCACGCTCGCATCCGCTTCCTGCGCCCTGGCTACCAGCGGCGAGATGCTCGTGGTTTCCCGCGTGGTGCAGGGCGCATTCGGCGCGATGATGATCCCGCAGGTGCTGTCGATCATCCAGGTGCTCTTCGCGCCCAAGGAGCGGGCAGGTGTCTTCGGAGCGCTCGGCGCCATCTCCGGACTCGCCGCCGTCGCGGGCCCCCTCATCGGCGGCCTCCTGGTCACCCAGAACGCGTTCGACCTCGGGTGGCGCACGGTGTTCATCATCAACGTGCCCGTGGGCATCGCGCTCTTCATCGCCGCGGCGATCTGCATCCCCGAGTCCCGCACGGCCACGCGGGTCCGTCTCGACCTTGTCGGCGTCGTTCTCATCACGGCCATGTTGTTCCTGCTCGTCTTCGGCCTGATCGAGGGTCGCGCACTGGACTGGCCGCTCTGGATCTGGCTCATGATCGGCGCCAGCCCCGTGCTGCTCGCCGTCTTCATCTGGCATCAGGGCTGGCGTGACAGAAAATCCGGATCCGCCCTCGTGCCGCCGTCCCTGTTCCACAGCCGCGGGTACTCGGCGGGAGTCATCACCTCGTTCTCGTTCAGCGCGTCCATCGGCGGCTTCTTCCTGATCCTGGTGCTCTACCTGCAGATCGGGCTCGGGTTCTCCGCCATCGAGGCGGGTCTCACCACGCTGCCCTTCAGCCTCGGCGCCCTCGTGGGCAGCGGACTCGCCGTGCCTCTCGGGGCGCGACTGGGCAAGCGCCTCATCCTGATCGGCGCGCTCGCGCAGATCGGGGGCTACCTGTGGATGGCGAACGTCGTGGGGGCCGAGGGCAACGGTCTCGTCGGCACCGACCTGATCGCTCCGATGGCGCTGGCGGGCCTCGGACTCACGCTGCTTGTGGTGCCTCTCACGGATGTGGCGCTGGCGCAGACCTCCATCGCGAACGCGGGCGCCGCCTCCGGCGTGTTCGGCACCTTTCAGCAGGTCGGCTCGGCGATCGGCGTCGCCGTGGTGGGGGTGGTGTTCTTCGGCATCACCGGTACCACCTTCACTCCCGAGGTGCTCCGCAGCGCCTTCCTCGGCGGGATCTGGGTGCCGATCACCGCCCTCAGCCTGGCGGCGCTGGCCACCTTCCTGCTCCCGGGAACGGCGCAGGTCGAGGCGCACAAGGCCGACGCCGAGCTGGCGATGGCCCTCGAGGAGGGGCGCCTCGCCGAGGACGCCGTCCCTGCCGCCTGACCGGTCGCGGTTGCTCGTGATCTCGGGGCAGGGGAGTGCGAGGATGAAGCGTGTCGATGCCAGATCTCGCCACAAGAATCATGAACCGAGCCGCGAACGAACAGCAGGCCGCTCATCGGATACAGCCCGGCGATGACATCCCCGGCGTCCGCGCTGCCATCCGCAGGTTGTGAGCATCGGATTCGGGAGCATGGCCGGCACAGACCCTGGCGCGCTCACCACCGCGGTGCTCGAGGAGGTGGGCGCGGTCGGGCTTCGCGCTGAAGTTCCCCAGGTCGTGGTGCGGTTCACCGTCGACCAGCCGTTCTGGGGCGACCGCGTCTTCATCGATCGAGGGCCTGGCCACCAACGCGCGCGCCCTTGCCGCGGGGCTATCGTCCATACCCGGGGTCGAGGTGCTCAACGATGTCGTCTTCACCCAGATTTCGGTGGCATTCGGCTCGGACGAACGGACCAGAGCCGTGACTCAGACGCTCATCGACGGGGGCACCGTGTGGATGTCCGGGTCGACGTGGGCGGGCCGCCAGGTGCTGCGCATCTCAGTCAGCAACTGGTCGACGGACGCAGCGGATGTTGCGATGTCAGTCGAGGCGGTGGCCACGGCGGTCGCCGCGCTTGATCGGAGCGTGGGTCCGGAACGCTGACGCGCTGTCAGCTCACCGGCCCAGTCGCTGCTGACGGAGCAGTTCCGGGATGCGCTCGCGGAAGGGGAAGAACCCCCGGGCGGCGTGCGGCCAAGCGAGGGTGTCCCAACGTCGGCGGACCGCGGTGAGCGTCACCTGTTCCGAGGTGAGCGCGTCGCGAAGCGTCGACATCCGCTCGCCCACCGGACCGACGGGCGCGTGCGGTACCACAACGGCATCGAGGTGTTCCGACCCCGCCCAGCCCAGGAGGGTGGATGGCAGCACATCAGGCAGCACCTGAGCGGGGCGTCCGAGCGAGTCCGCGGCGCGCGTGGCGGCATCGGCGAGGGCTGACGCCGTGAACCGGCGCACCGCCTCCGAGGCGCCGGACGGCGATCGCCCCTCGGGGTCGGCGTGAACGGCGACGGCCACGAGACGGCCGTCGGCCTCGAGCCAGGGGAACTCGTGGCGCAGGCTCGCCGCGTCGAGGTCCTCCTCGTGCAGCAGCAGCCCCACCCTGGCACCCGACGGAGCGGACTCCCCGGGGGAGATCGGTGCCCGTGAGGGGAGGGGCTCCTCGACGAGCGCCCGAGCCGAGGTGGCGAGCCCCGTCGGGGAGAAGCGCCCCTCGGTGTAACGGGAGATGTTCGACGCCGTGGCGAGATAGGTCTTGCCCGCGGTCTGGAGGCCGGCCACCCAGCGCCAGGACAGTGTGTTCGACGCGGCATCCCCGTCCAGGAGATGGCGGTAGAAGAAGTCGGCGCCCAGCTGCCACGGCAGACCGAGTGTGAAGATCCAGATGCTCGCGAACCACATGCGGGTGTGGTTGTGCAGGTACCCGGTCTGTACCAATTCGTGGACCCACGCGTCCATGGCGTCGATGCCGGTGTGCCCGCCGATCGCCGCACGGTAGTCATCCGACTCGGTCTGGCCGAGCTCGGATACGTCGCGCCGGTAGCGTCGCCACACCTCGGGGTTCTGCTCGAGCCACCCCTTCCAGTAGGTGCGCCAGAACACCTCCTGCACGAATTTCTCGCTCGCGGCGAGGCTGTGCTGCCCGAGCACCGCCGCCACAACCTCGTGCTCGGTCAGGAGCCGGTGCCGAAGGTAGGGGGAGAGGCAGGAGACGTTGCTCCGGTCCGTGCCGGTGTCGGTGTTGCGGTCGCGGGCGTAGTCCCGCCCGGCGTGCGGGAGGAAATCGTCGAGGGACTCGAGGGCGGCTGCGCGGGTGGGAGTGAACATCCCGCTCATCATGCATCACCTGCATGCCCCTACCCTGAAGTAGTGACTGATGACATCAATGACCGACGCGGCACTCCTCGACGATGGGTGAGCCGGTCACTGTTCGACCTGGCTGGCGGGGCAATCCGGGCGATCGGCACGCCCACCCAGATCATCTCCGTCATCGGGGGTGACGACGAGTCCTCGCAGCGACACGCCCGGTCGGTGATCGACCTGAGCCTGCGGGCTGCGGAGGCGATGATCGCCACCGGTGCCTCCGCCTCGGACGTCGTGGCCACGGTTTTGCGCATCAGCAGCGCCTATGGCATCAGCTCCATGCACGTGGACATCACCTTCACCTCGATCACCGTCTCCGTCCATCGGGGGATGAACGAGGATCCGATGTCGGTAATGCGGATCGTGAAGGTGCGCACCACCGACTACACCCGGCTGCAGAACGTCTACCTGCTCATCGACGAGATCACCAGTCCCGGCAATCCGGTCGGGGTCGAGGACGCCCGGGACCGCCTCACCGCGATCCTGGCGAGCCCCCACCCCTACCGACGCTGGGTCATGACCGCGGGCAAGGCCATCCTGGCGGGAGGTGTCGTGGTGATGTTCGACGTGAGCTTTGTGCTCGTGCTCGTCGCCGCAGCCACGGCGGTCGTCTCCGACCTCATCACCCGCAGGCTCGGGAAGCTGTCGGTTCCCGGATTCTTCGCCCAGATGGCGGCCGCCATGGCCACGACGATCATCGCGGTGTTCTTCTTCTGGCTGCGTTCGGTGGGAATCGAGCTGCCCGGGTCGAACCAGCCGACCGTCATCGTCATCTCGGGAATCGTCATGCTGCTGTCGGGCATCGGGCTGACCGCATCGGCGAGGGACGCGATCGACGGCTATTACGTCACCGCGACCGCCCGCGGGATGGAGGTCCTCATGCTCACCCTGGGACTCGCGGTCGGAATTTCGATCGTCCTGGGTGTCGCACTGCGCATGGGAATCCCGGTGACCATCGCGACCTCGTTGGGCGACAGCATCAGCTTGGTTCCCGGCGTGCTGGGATCGGCCCTCATCGGGGTCGGATTCGCTCTGACGTCGTATGTGCGACTCCAGCTGGTGCCCTTGATGGCTGCTGCCGCCGGCGGAGTCTTCGCCCTCTACTGGGTGGCCCTGCCCCTGGCTCCGCAGCCGGGGTTGGCGCCGGGCATCGCAGGTGCGGCCGCGGGCGTCATCGGATATCTCACCTACCGCTGGCTCAAGGTACCGGAGGGGGCCATGACCATGGCGGGCCTCATCGGTCTGATTCCCGGGCTGGCCGTCTACCGCTCGCTCTACGGTTTCACCAACTCCGAGTACGCGGCGGATGAGGCGCTCCCCTTCATGGTGCTCGCGTTGGCCACGGGAATCGGCCTCGCGGCCGGCTCCACGATCGGGGGCTTCATCGCCCGACGCACGTTCGGCCTGGACCGTCCGGCCCTGATCGCCGCACGCCGGACGCGGGCCCGCTGACCCGCCCGATCGTTACCGGGTCGCCCGAACCCGACGGCGGCGCACGATGGTGGGGACGGTGATCGCGAGGCCGGCCGAGAGCAGGAGCGAGGCGAGAAGGAGCCCCCGGTCGGTATCGGGGCCGGTCGCGGCGAGCTCGTTGGTCGTCCCGGTTGCCGGATCCGCGGGGGCGATCACGGGCGGGGTGACGACGGGCGGGGTGACGACCGCGGGGAACGCCGCCTCGATGGCGCTGGAGAGCTGCGCGGTCATCGAGGCTACGCCGCCCGCGTTGGGGTGCAGCGAGAACGGCAGCGGCAGGTTGCCCGACAGGGTGACGCCGTTCACAAAAGCGGATGCCGGGGCGGCGCACGCACTGTGGTCGGCGCTGTCACCGACCGCGGGCACATAGGTGAACTCGGCGGTGGTGGCAGCGGCCTGGATCGCGCCGTTCAGGGCGGTCTCCACCCCGTGCAGGTACGCCACGTCGACGTCGGTGAACGGGAAGCTGTTCGGAGTCGTCACGGCGCTGAAGCAGCCGGCGGCCGGGATCACGGCGGGGAAGATGGCGGGGTAGCCGACGACGAACACCTTCGCATTCGGGGCGGCCGCCGTGATCGTCGCGAACGCGGCGGCGAGCTTGGGCACGACGAGCCCCAGAAGCCGCTGCTGCAGCTGGTCGCCTTGCCCGCCGTTGTACCCGGCCGAGCAGTTCGGCAGCGCTTGGTCGGCGGCCAGGGGTCCGGCGGCGCTCAAGGCGATGCAGGTCTGGGAGATCGCGCCGAAGCCGAGGTCGTTTCCGCCGATGGTCACGGACACCACCTGTGTCTGCGGCGATAGAGCCGTGGCCTGCGCCGGGGCGTTCCCCTGTGCGACCACGAGGTTGTCTGTGATCGCGCCCGCGCACGTCACATCCGTCAGAACCAGGCCGAGGGCGGTGGCGACCTGGTGGGGGTAGTCCACCGATGCCTGCCCGCATTCGGGGACCGGCAGCCCGGTCAGGGGCGCCAGCCCGAACCCCGCGGCGTAGGAGTCACCCAGCGCCACATACGACAGACCCGACGTGGGTGTCGCTGCGCTGGCCGAGCCGGCGGCGGTGCCGACGATCGACGTGACGACGAGTGCGGCGCCGAGAACGGCCCAGCGAGCGGAACGAAACCTTTTCAACATGAGAATCCCTTGGTCGCCCGAAGTGTACCGATGGCGTGATGCCCGGTACTGGGGGGTACCTCTGGACCCTCGTCGCCCCCTAGACTCCGTAGCCCGCTCAGTAGGCCTGCGCGCCCGCCATCGCGACCTCCTGGTCCTGCTCGATCGAGCCGGTGGACACCCCGATCGCTCCCATGATGTGGCCGTCGCGCACCAGCGGGATGCCGCCGGGGAAGACGGCCAGGCGCCCGCCATGGGCGTCGCTGAGCCCGAAGATCGGGCCGCCGGGGCGGGTGACCTCCTGCAGAGCGGATGTCTCGCTCTGGAACGCGATCGACGTGTAGGCCTTGTTGATGGCGATGGTGATGCTGCCGATGTTGGCCCCGTCCATGCGCACGTGCGCCTTGAGGTTTCCGCCGGCATCGACCACGGCGATGTCCATCGGCTGCCCGATCTCCGTCGCTTTCGCGGCGGCCGCGTCGATGACTCTGCGGGCCTCCTCCGACGTGATCGTCTCGAGTACCGTTCCTGTTTCCATTACCGATCCAGATGCCATGAGGGTGTCCTTTGCGCTGGGGGATGGTCGCGTCCGCGACGTGCGCCTGATCCAAGCACGGGACATCCGCTCGGAACAGGTGGTGATTACCCCACCACCGACTGGGGGGTATCCCGCCTACCCGCTCCCGCGGGCTGTCCGTAGCGTCGGAATGGCTGACCAAAGGAGGCTGTCGTGGGTGTTGTGGCGCTGAAGGACATCGTCGATCCGGCGTTCGAGGCCCGCTACGGGGTACCGGCCATCAACGTCTTCAACGATCTGACGATGGAGGCGGTGCTCGCGGCGGCGGAGGAGGCGAACTCCCCGGTGATCCTGCAGACCTCGGTGAAGACAGTGCGCAGCATCTCGTCCCGGGTGCTGTTCGACATCTGGCAGTCCCTCACGCGGGGGATCGGAGTTCCGGTCGCCTTGCATCTCGACCACTGCCCCGACCGCGACGTGATCTCCGAGTGCCTGAAGGCGGGGTGGAACTCCGTTCTCTTCGACGCGTCGACCCTGCCCGTCGAGGAGAACCAGCGCCAGACCATCGAGGTGGTGGCCGAGGCCCGCCGGTACGGAGCCCAGGTGGAGGGCGAGATCGAGGCGATCACCGGGGTCGAGGACGACCACGGGTCCGACGAGGTCGCCCCCCGGCAGAGCCTGTCGACCGCGCTGGCGTTCATCGACGCCACCGGCATCGACGTGTTCGCTCCCTCCATCGGCAACGCCCACGGCAGCTACAAGGCCGCTCCCGTGCTCGACGCGGGACGGGTGACGGAGATCGTGGAGGCCCGCGGCATCCCGATCGCCCTGCACGGCGGGAGCGGGCTGAGCGCCGAGCAGTTCGCCGACCTCATCGCCCGCGGCTGCGCGAAGGTGAACATCTCCACCGCTCTCAAGGAGACCTTCATGAAGTCGAGCCTGACGTTCCTCGCGCGGGCCGAGCAGAACAGCAAGTGGGATCCGCCGTCGCTGTTCGCCCACACCCGGGCGGAGATCATCACGATGGTCACCGGGCTCACCCAGCAGTTCGGCAGTGCCGGCCGGGGCGGTCGCTGAGGTGCCCGCCGTCATCTTCGACTGCGACGGGGTGCTCGCCGACACGGAGCAGTACGGCCATCTGCCGGCCTTCAACCAGACCTTCCGCGACTTCAACGTGCCCGTGCAATGGAGTGTGGAGGACTACGCCGAGAAGGTGAGGATCAGCGGAGGGAAGGAGCGGATGCGCAGCATCCTCACCCCCGAACTCACCACCGAACTCGGCCTCACCGACGATGCCGCGGTGGAGGAGGCGATCCTCGCTTGGCACCGGCGCAAGACCGCGGTCTACACCGAGATGGTGGACTCCGGCGTGATGCCGGCCCGCCCTGGGATCGCCAGGATCGCCGAAGAGGCGCACAACGCGGGCTGGACCCTCGCCGTGGCGTCCACCTCGGCGGAACCGGCCGTCCGCGCCGTGTTGACCCACGCCGTCGGCGAGCAGCTTGCCGCGCACTTCGCGGTCTTTGCCGGCGACGTCGTGCCACACAAGAAGCCAGCCCCCGACATCTACCTGCTCGCGCTCCGCGAACTCCACCTCGACCCGGACGAGGCCGTTGTCGTCGAGGACAGCTCCAACGGGCTCCGTGCCGCGCTCGCCGCGGGGCTGCGCACCGTGGTGACCGTCAGCGGATACACCCGCGGTGAGGACTTCACCGGTGCGTCGCTGGTCGTGACCTCCCTCGGTGATGCCGAGGGCCAGTCGGAGGGCGCGACATCCGCCGGGCAGGCATCCGCTGGGCAGGCATCCGCTGGGGTGCTGGGCAATCCCGTCGGTGTCGACGTGCCAGGCGTGGTGTCGCTCGCCACCCTGCAGGCCGTCCTCGCCGCCCCGCACCCCTCCGCCCCCTTCACCCCAACGATCACGGAGACATCATGACCACTGCCGACCTCGCCGACGTCGAGTACGTCGTGCACACCCTCGCGCAGACCGCCGTCGACAACGAGAAGGAGTTCGGCGACCTCGACGCTGTCGTCGGCGACGGCGACCTCGGGTACTCCTTGGCCCGCGGCTTCGAGAAGGTGCTCAGCGACTGGGACAGCTACAAGCGCGACGACGTCGCCACCTTCCTGCAGCAGATCGCGCTGGCGATCTCGAGCCGCATCGGCGGCACCTCCGGCCCGCTCTGGGGCACCGCCTTCCTGCGGGCGTCGGCCACGGCGAAGAACTTCGCGATGGTCGACGGACCCGCCGTCGTCGCCATACTCCGCGCGGCCGCGGAGGGAATCCAGGCGCGGGGGAACGCCAGCCTGGGCGACAAGACCCTGCTCGACGCCCTGGTCCCGGCGACCGAGGAGCTGGAGCGCCAAATCGTCGCCGGCGCCAGCGCGGACGAGTGCCGTGCCGCGTTCGCGCGGACCGCTCGCGCCTGCGCCGACGCCACGAGCACGCTCGAGGCGAAGCGGGGGCGGGCCAGCTACAGCGGAACCCGCAGCATCGGGTCACCAGACGCTGGCGCCGTGGCCATCGCCATCATCATCGAACGCATCATCGCCGAGTGGGACTCCCACTAGCACCCACGATTCATCCGAAAATCGCCTCGAGACGGAGACCCCATGAAGAAGTTCATCAACAACCCGCAGCAGTTCGTGCCCGAGATGCTCGAGGGCCTCGCCCTGGCCAACCCGGACACGCTCAAGTACGTGCCCGAGTACAACCTGATCATGCGCGCCGACGGCCCGGACCAGAACAAGGTCTCGATCGTGCAGGGATCCGGCTCGGGCCACGAGCCGGCCCACGTGATGATCGTGGGCAAGGGGATGCTCGACGCGGCCTGCCCCGGCGACGTATTCGCCGCCCCGCCGTTCGACTACGTCTACAACACGACCAAGCTGCTCGCGTCGCCCAAGGGGGTGCTGCTACTGGTGAACAACTACACCGGAGACAAGATGGTCTTCGACATGGCGCAGGAGATGTCATCCGCTGAGGGGATCGACGTGCGCACCCTGTTCATCAACGACGACGTCTCGGTGGAGGACTCGACCTATACGATCGGCCGGCGCGGCGTTGCGGGAAACTTCTTCGTGATCAAGGCGGTTGCCGCGGCGGCGGAGCGCGGTGCTGACCTCGACGAGGTGATCCGCATCGGCGAGAAGGTCAACTCGGTGACCCGCACCATGGGCGTGGCCCTCACCGCCTGCACCCCTCCGGCGAAGGGCAGCCCGCTGTTCGAGCTCGGCGAGGACGAGATCGAACTCGGCGTCGGCATCCACGGGGAGCCGGGCCGCCGCCGCGCCAAGATGATGACCGCGAACGAGATCGTCGAGGAGCTGCTCACCCCCATCGTCAGCGACCTGCCGTTCACCGCCGGCGACCGCGTGGCGCTCATGGTCAACGGACTCGGTGGCACCCCGATCAGCGAGCTGTACATCCTCTACGGGCAGGCGCACAAACGTCTCGCCGAGCAGGGGATCAGCGTCGGGCGCAGTTACGTCGGCGAGTACTGCACCTCGCTCGACATGGCCGGGGCGTCGATCACCCTCGTGCGGCTCGACGAGGAGATCGAGTCGCTGCTCCTCGACCCGGCGGAGGTGCCCATCCGGGTGTTCTGAGCGGTCGGGTGGTGAGCGACGGGAGAGGCCCTCCGGGAAGTCCCAGCAAACTCGCACGGAGGAATCTTCAGGCGTGCGGCTAGGGTGGCTTCAGCCGCGGGTGCGGCGGGGCACGTCGTCGAGGAGGACGAACATGACCGACGTCGAGCTGGAGTTCGCCACCGTGGTCCGTCGCGGGCTGACGATTGGCGCGGACCCGGGCCAGGACTGGGTCGCCGAGCTGGCGCGGGACCTGACCGGCCGATTCGACCTTCAGCCGCTCCTGGGGCGGATCCTGGCCCACGCGGCCTCCCTGCTGGGGTGCGAGTCGGGGTCGATCGCCCTCGTCGACGAGGTCGGCGGCACCTACACGAAGAAGATCGACATCGGGGTCGGCTGCCAACAGGGGCAGACGTTCTCCCTGAAGGAAGGGCTCACCGGGCAGGTCGTCGACCGTCGCTCGACCGTCGTCCTGGACGCCTACTGCAGCATCGAGCGCGGTCACATCCCGCCAGACGACCCGCGGTGGAACTGCGCGGTCATCGGGGTGCCGATCCAGTGGGGCCCGCGTATCGTCGGCGCATTCATCGTGTTCAGCCCCGACCGGGACCGGGTGTTCACCCCGGAGGAGGCCCACCTGGCGGAACTCTTCGCCAGCCATGCGGCCATCGCGCTGGTCAACTCCGAGCTCCATGAGAAGGCCTCGGTGCGCGACCGCGAGGCGGCGGTGACGGCGGAACGCGAGCGTGCCCTGCGGGATGTGCACGAGACGGTGGGCCGGTCCCTCGCCACCCTGCTGGTCAGTCTCGACGAGGCGGAGGCGGAGGCGGAGGCGGCCGGCGAACGGCAGGGTGGTCAGGTTGCGGTCCTGCGGCACATCGGCAGTGCCCGCGCGCTCGCCCTCGACGCCCTCAGCGAGACGCGCCGGACGGTGCTCGGGATGGACCCCGCCGCGCTCTCCGGTCGCACCATCGAGGAGGCCGTAGCGTCGGAGCTGGACTGGGTGGAGGTGATGTGCGGTGCCGCGACCCGGCTGACGGTGATCGGAGACATCCGCCCGCTCGCCCCGGAGATCTCCCACCAGGCCTTCAAGATCGTGCAGGAGGCGCTCAGCAATGTGGTCTCCCACTCGCAGGCTGCCGCAGTGCGCGTCGGCCTGATCTACGATTCTGGTGCGCTCGTGGTCGTCGTCGAGGACGACGGCCGCGGATTCGACCTCGCCGCGGCGCACGGGAACCACTCCATCCTGCCGTCCGGCTGCCTGGGACTGCACGGGATGACCTCCCGCGCCGCCCACCTCGGCGGCGAGCTGCACATCGACACCACGCCGCGCTGGGGGACCACCGTGCGCGCCACTCTGCCGGACCGCCCGCCGGCGCCGGGCATCATCGGCCAGCCCCAGTGGAGGATCCTGGTCGCCAGCGATCATCCGGTGATCAGCGCCGGGCTCGTGCGCCTGCTGAGCCTGGCCGAGCCGGCGATCCGAGTGGCGGCGGAGATCGGCTCGACCGACCAGCTCCTCGAGGCCTACGAACTGCTCCGCCCGGATGTTGTGCTGATGGACCTCGCCATGCTCAATCAGGACACGACCGGGGTGCTGGCGGCGATCCGCGAGCTGGACCGCGGAGTCGCGATCGTAGTGCTCACCGACACCCCCACCGCGGACGAGGTGCGGTCGGCCCGCCAGGCGTGTGTGCGCGGGTTTGTCAGCCAGCGCGCCAGCGGGGACACGATCGCGCGCATCCTCGTCGCCGCCGGCCAGGGCCAGGCGCTCGTCGAGGGCGACATCTTCGACCACCTTCTCGGTGATGTTGCGAGTGAAGCGGAGGTCGGCGGCTTCACCTCCCGGGAGAAGCAGGTGCGCGTGATGGTCATCCGGGGGATGGCTGACAAGCAGATCGCCCGCGAACTGGGGATCTCCGCCAAGACGGTGGAGAAGCACGTGGGCTCGATCCTGCGCAAGACCGGGGCGCGCAACCGCACCATGCTGGCGAGCAGGTACGGCCACGAGCCCGATCCGGTGCGCCCCTGGGGGTAGGGGCGTGTGCGAGCATCCCCAGTGGGTGACAACGTGCCCAGCGCACCTCCTGGTTCGGGACGGTCACAACCGCGCGAAGCGGGCCCGCGCAAAGGTATAGACACCGTAGGCGATCAAGCCGAGACCGACTGCGATCAAGATCACCATTCCGAACGGGAGTGCCGCGAGCGACTTCAGGGCGCCGTCCAGCCCGGTCGCGCTGCCGGGGTCGACCGTCACCGCGGCGACGACGAACAGTACCCCGACGATGACCACGGCGATGCCCTTGGCCACGTAACCGGCTACTCCCAGGGCCCGAACGGTCCGTCCCGCCGTGCCGGGCGGGACCGCGAGATCCTCGACGAACTTCTTTGTGACTCCCTTGTAGACGAAGTATCCGCCGATCGCGGCGACGGCCACGCCGATGCCGCCGAGCAGGAGCTGTCCGCCTGGCAGGGCGAGGATACCCGCGCTGGCCTGCTGCGTCGAATCGCTGGAACTGGATGACTGGCCCTGCGCGAAAGTGAGTGCCGTCACACCCAGGGCGATGTAGGCGACCGCCTTCCCCACGGCGACGAGGCTCCGGACCCACCGCTTCTTCGACGTCGACCCGATCCCCAGGGCGGCCTGCACCACGAGCCAGAGGCCGAGCGCGAAGAATCCAACCACGGCGACCCAGAGGAGGATCACCCCTCCCGGCAGCTTCGCGACCTCCGCCAGGGCCCCGGACTGGTCGGTCTGGCCTGCCTGGTTGGCGGCAACGCGGATGGCGAGGTAGCCGAGGAGGAGGTGGACGAGACCGTTCGCGGCGAACCCGGTGCGGGCCAGGATGTTCAGCGCCCGGCTGTCTCCCACCGAGTTGGCGGCGCGGCGGGCCTTGGCCTGTGTGCTCATGGAAGATGCCTTTCTGGAGGCGATTGATCTAAGGGTGGCACGCTCACGTCCCGTCCCGCTGCGTCTGGGAAAGCAGGCCGAGCACTCGCTCGCTCGGTACACGCACCGTGCGATGCACGTCGACGGCGATCAGCGCTCCGACGATGACTAAGGAGAGCGCGACTGACGCGGTGGTGTCGCTGATCCAGTGGTAGCCGAGGTACAGGCGGCTCACGATCTGCGCGAGGATTGCGACCGACGCGACGGTGAACGCGCAGACGGTGACCCACCTGCGCTGGATCCTGCTCGCGAGGAGGTAGCTCATGATCAGCAGGAAGTCGGACGTTCCGAGCACATGCCCGGACGGGAATGAGAACGTGTGATCCGGTCCGAACAGCATCTGTCCGACCGGCGGTCGCGGATGCTGCACCAGAGGGGCGAGGACCTGCGCCAGCACCACTCCGGTGGCCATGCCGCAGGCCAGAAGCAGGGGCCGCCAGAGGTGCCTGGCCGTGACGATCCAGCCGACGAGCACCACGAGGATGATGACGGGGAGCGCGACCGGCCCGAAGACGATCGCGAGGGCGATCATGAATCCCGTCGTCGCCTCGGACACGTGCGCGTCGAACCAGGCCTCCACTGGCGCGTCCAGCCGCTCAAATCCCGTCTGCGTCGCCACGCCGATCAGAATCACCACAAAGGCCACCGCGCCGATCACCATCATGCTCGCGGCGACTGTGTACAAGCGGCGACGGGCGTCCGGCTCGAGGTACCGCTCCTCGACGACGAATTTCTGCCTCCATGCCGAGAAGCGGATGTCGCGGGCCATGGTCATCGTTCCCTCAACCCTCGTCGGTCTGCACTCAACGGAGGTTGAGGCAACCGCTACTCAAGCAGGGGAAAATTCCGCTGGCAAGGCATTGTCATCGCGCTCTGCCAGTCGTAGGCAGTCCTCACACCCCGGGAGGCGGCGGCGAAACTCCTCTGCCGGGTGGTTGTCCAAGAAGGCCGTGTAGCTTTCTGGGCAGTGGCTAGACAGTGCCTGAGATGACGTCGGGAACGCGACATCCGCATGAATGAGCGACGTATCGTTATGTATCGTTCGCGTTCCTAGAGGAGGAAACATCATGGGCAATTCATTCCCAGCAGGCGGATTCGGCAAGGGCAACAACATGGACGGCATGTGGCAGGTCATGGAAGAGATGCGGTCGAGATTCGACAAGCAGACCGGCACCCGCGCCGGACGTGGCGAGGTGCGCACCGCCATCCTCGCCCTCCTTGCGGAGCAGCCGATGCACGGCTACCAGATCATCCACGAGATCGAGGAGCGCAGCGGCGGCAGCTGGAAGCCCAGCGCGGGATCGGTCTACCCGACGCTGCAGCTGCTCTCCGACGAGGGCCTGGTCAGCGCCGAGGAGTCCAACGGGCGCAAGATCTACTCCCTGACCGGCGAGGGGCGCGAGGCTGCGGCCCACGCCGACACGTCGTCGCCGTTCGCGAACTCCGGCTCGACCGGCACCAGCCGCACGGCCCTGCCCAAGGCCGGCGTCGAGCTGGCGCAGGCCGCCGCGCAGGTGGCACGCACCGGCACGCCGGAGCAGGTGCAGCAGGCCGTGACGATCCTCGATGAGGCACGTCGCCGGCTGTACTCGATCCTCGCCCAGGACTGACGGGGTGGCATCGGCTCGACGGGGTCTCGACGGGTCGATGACGGGCGCGGGCGACACCCGGGCCCGCTACCGCCGCATCCTGCGGTTCGCCAGCTTCTACCTCGCCATCACCTGGTGGTACGAGCTGTTCCTCCCGCGCATCGGGCTCATCAAGGTCGCCGAACGCACCCGTCCGAAGCGGATGATGCGCTTCGCCCGCCACTTCCGCATCCTGGCGGCCGACCTCGGTGGACTCATGATCAAAGTCGGCCAGTTCATGTCGTCGCGGCTCGACGTGCTGCCGCCGGAGATCACCCGGGAGCTCGAAGGACTGCAGGACGAGGTCGCCCCGGTGCCCTTCGCGGCGATCCGCCGCCTCGCCGAGCGCGAGCTCGGGGTGCCACTGGAGCGCGCCTTCGCCATGGTCGACGAGGTGCCGGTCGCCGCCGCCTCCCTCGGGCAAGCGCACCGCGCCCTGCTCGCGCCCCTCGACGCGGCTGACACCGGACTGCGCGAGGTGGTCATCAAGGTGCAGCGTCCCGGCATCGACGAGATCATCGACGTCGACCTGGCCGCCCTGCGCAAGGTGGGCGGCTGGCTCAGCCGCGTGCGGCTGGTCTACGACCGCGTCGACATGCCGGCCCTTGTCGAGGAGTTCGCCCTGACGAGCCTCGAGGAGATCGACTACCTGCACGAGGCGGCGAGCTCCGAGCGCTTCGCGGCGGATTTCGCCGACGACGACCGGATGAGTGTTCCCACCATCGTGTGGGAGCGCACCACGCGCCGCGTTCTCACCCTCGAGGACGTCACCGCGATCAAGATCTCGGACACCGACTCGCTCGCCGCGGCCGGCATCGACCCCGCCATCGTGGCCCCCATCTTCGCCGCCGTGATGTTCGACCAGCTCTTCACCAACGGCTTCTTCCATGCCGACCCGCATCCCGGCAACATCTTCGTGACCCCGGTCCCTGACAGTGCGCGCGGATTCAAGCTCACCTTCATCGACTTCGGCATGATGGGCGAGGTGCCGACGAGCACCCGCAGCGGCCTGCGCAAGCTGCTCATCGCTGCCGCCTCCCGCGACGGACGCGGCCTGCTCAACGCTATGCGCGATGTGGGTGTGCTGCTGCCCTCCGCCGACACGACCGAGCTCGAGCGGGCGCTCACCCAGCTCTTCGCCCGCTTCGGCGGTATGGGCTTCGCCGAGCTGCGCGAGGTCGATCCGCGCGAGTTCCGCGACTTCGCCGTGCAGTTCGGCGACGTCGTGCGATCTTTGCCGTTCCAGTTGCCGGAGAACTTCCTGCTTGTGATCCGGGCGATGTCGCTCACCTCGGGTGTCGCGAGTGCCCTTGACCCCGCCTTCAACCTCTGGGACTCTGTGGAGCCCTACGCCGCCCAGCTCATCCGCGACGAGCGTGGCAACGTCGTGCAGGACCTCGGCAAGCAGGCGCTCGAGACCGCCACCATCGCCCTCCGCCTGCCCAAGCGCCTCGACGGGCTCATCACCCGCCTCGACGACGGCACGCTCGCGGTCACCAGTCCCGGGCTCGAGAAGCGGGTCGCCCGCCTCGAGCGCACCGGACGCCAGGCGATCTCTGCCGTGCTGTTCGGCGCCCTGCTCATCGCCGGCGTCCTCCTTCGGGCGGATGATGCGGTGCTCGGAACGGTGCTCATGATCGGGTCGGTTGTGCCGCTGCTGCACGCGGTGTTCGCGGGACGTCGCCTCTAGCGGTTGCCGCGACATCCGCTATTTTGGGGCGATGCTGACTCCTTTCGAAGCGGATGTCGCCGGACGACTGTTCCACGGGACGAAGGCTCAACTCGTGGTCGGCGACCTGCCCATGGCTGGCCGCCGGTCGAACTTCGGCGGGGGACGCACGGCGGGTCACGTGTATGTGACCGGCACGCTGGACGCCGCCGCGTGGGGTGCCGAGCTGGCCGCGGGGCCGGGGCGGGGTCGCATCTACGTCATGGAGCCGACGGGTCAGCTCGAAGACGATCCCAATGTGACGGATAGGAAGTTCACCGGGAATCCGACGCGGTCGTTCAGGACGAGGGAACCGGTGCGGGTCGTGGGGGAGCTGTGGGGGTGGGACGGGCATGCGTCGGAGCAGCTGCAGGCGATGCGGGGCGGTCTGGCGGCGCTTGAGCTGCGCGGCGAGGTGGTCGTCGACGACTGAGCGGTCGCTTGATTGTTGAGTGCCGTGCGCGGGTGCTGTTCACTCGCGCCGCGGTAATCACGGGTGCGTGGGCGAACAGCCAGCCCGCGAATCGGGCCGAGCGGCGCGCAGGCGAATGGGGGCCGCGCGCGCGAACAGGCACTGCGCGCGGAATGACCGCGTCGGCGAAATGCGCCAGCGCGAGCAAACATCAAGCGCGTGAGCGACCTTGCTAGCGGCGCCGGTAGGCTCGCAGCGGTCGCAGAGATGACGCACCAGGCCGGAGCGGGCGATTGCGCGATTGCGCTGGAGGGCACCGGTCGGTGCCACGGCAGTGCGCCGACCGCGCCGAGGGGAGTAACGGATGGGCGGCGAAAGCGCGGGGGTCGACACATCCGCTGTCCCGGCGGGAGTTCGCGGTTACTTCGCCAATCTCGGCCGACTGCAGGGCGAGACGGTGACGATTGTTGCGACGGGGGTGGCTGCCGACGGTGCAGCAATCGTGATCTTCACGGTTCACGCGGGTGGGCGCCCTGTCGGGGTGCATGTCGATCTTGATGAGTTCACGAAACTGTTCGAACCGAACACCGCTGAGGTACTCCCGCAGGTGGTGTCGGACGAGATCGCGGAGCCCGCCGGCACGGGGGAGCTGCGGGATGTGGACTGGGCCGACCGGCTGGTCGGCGATCCGCAGAGTGTCGGCCGGCGTCGGATCTGAGGGCTGGATCTGGGGGTGTGTTCCCGAGGGGTTGTCGCGGCCCCGCAGACGGGTCCGCAATGGCAACACGCCCGCCGGTGTCCGCAGCCGCCGCCGTACCGGCACCCCGTTTCCGGCATTCGCCCTGCCGTTATCGAAAATCCCCACCGCAGCGGCGTCAAGGTTACGAAACCGGCGCCGCAGGCATGGTGAGGACGTCGAACTGGCTCTCGGGCGGGCGACTGGGGCGGGGCATGGCGTTCTCTCAATCGTGGGTGTGATGATCAGCATTCCCCTCCGCTCGAGCGCACGCCAAACCTTGACGCGGGAGCAGCGTCAGGCGGCGGTCACTCGTCGAACGTGGAGCGGACCGCCCGCTCGAACGACGCCAGGAAGTGCTCCCTCTTGCCCGGTTGATTGAAAGACAGGGGAGAGGCGTGCCAGGTCTCGATGACGGTGTATTGCCCGACAACGAATGGCGCGACGTGCTTTCTCCACCCGTTTCGCGCGTGAAGTCCGGCGAGGACCACAGTGCTGAGCTGAGGTAGGAGCGGCAAGAGACCGAGGAGTTCCCGGCCGCCAACCTCGAGCTCCTGTGACGTCGGCTTTCGGCTGGCGGCTCCCAGATACCACGGGACGATATTCCAAGAGAGCATCCCCGTGTGCAGGCCCACTGCATTGCGTGCCCGCCAGACGTTCTCCGCCGTACCATCATCGTTGTCCACAGAGATGAAACCCGAACCCGGGCGGGTGTTCTCTGAGTTGGTCATTGGTCCGGGGGCCTCCTGAAGGAGGAGGACCCTCGACTCCGTGCCAGCCTCAGCCGGATCGAAGTACGGGACGATGACTTCATGTCGGCGGCTGAGGTCCAGCGTCCACGTCAGGAGGGGCAGCGATGTAGATGCGATGTCCAGCATGGAAAGTCGTTCGGATACCCGGTTGGGGTCTCGAAAACCACGTGGTGCGTCGAGGAACATGGCGCTCATGCTGCCATGGCGGGGCGGCACAAACATGAGGATCAGGTGATCTACTGATAAAATAAAATCCATGAGCTTTGGAGTGAAGCCGGGGCGAGAGCTCCTGGGACACGCGGTGGCCTCGGCGATCCGGGATGAGATCCTCACCGGCAAGGTGCAGCACGGCGAGCAGCTGCGCCTCGCGCCCCTGGCCGAGAAATTGAACATGAGCATCACGCCCGTGCGCGAGGCTCTTCTGCTGCTCGCCCAGGACGGGTGGGTGGTGCACGAGCCGAACCGCGGGTTCCGGGTGGCGCCGATACGACGCGACAACGTCGAGGACACATACTTCATGTGGGCCACCGCCGAAGGCGAGCTGGCGGCAAGGGCTGCCGGCCGCGTGACGGCCGACGGTGTGATGTCGCTCCGGAAGGTCGATCGCGAGCTCCACCAGCTGGAGGACCACCACAGTGCCCTTGCCCTCGGGCTGAACGCGGAGTTGCATTCCACGATCCACTCCATGGCGGATGCGCCCAAGCTCCTCTGGTTCGCGGACTCCGCGCGCCGCCTGGTCCCACTGCAGTTCGATTCCGCGTTCCACGCCATTCCCGGTTGGGAACAGGTCAATCGACTCGGTCACACGGCGATCATCGACCGCATCGAGGCGGGCGACTCGGACGGCGCACGGTCGCTGATGCGCGACCACATCCTGGCCACCTGCAGGCTCCTCCTCGCCTGGTTGGACTCGCTTTCGTTCTGGCAGGAGTGACTCAGACGCTTTCCGCAGTTGGCACGAGGGACTTGGAGTAGGCCTTCAGATCGAAGCTCGCGTCGGCGAGCTGTGCTGTGCTGAGCGGCATGGCGCCGGAGAGAAGCCTCCTCGCCGTCATGTGGTCGGCCGGGCTGTTCACCGACTCCACGCCGACCAGGGTGCCGTCGCGGAAGCAGTAGATGGAGAACTTGTCCCCGTCGATGTCGCCACGGAGAACAGAATCGGTGTGCCCGTCGGTGATGCCGGCGATCTGCAGTTTGATGGATCCCTGCTGCGACCAGAACCAGGCGAGACTGGTGTAGTCCGCCGGTGTCCCGGTGAGCGTCTTGGCCAGGGTCTTCGCCTGGTCCGTCGCGTTCTGCACGGACTCCAGGCGCGTCATCGTTCCTGTCTGGGCGTGTGGGTATCTGGCGCAGTCCCCGAGGGCGAAGACGTTCGGGTCGGAGCTCTGGAGCCTCTCGTCGACGATGATGCCGTTCTCGCAGGGGACCCCGCATGCGGAGGCGAGCTCGTCGTTGGGGATGACCCCCACGCCGACGAGAACGAGGTCGGCGGGGTATTCGGTGCCGGTGGTGCCGATGGCGGTGGTGACCCGGCCGCCGTCGCCGGCGAATGACGCGATTCCCTCACCGAGCCTGAGGGCGATGCCGCTCCGGGTGTGAGCCTCGGTGAAGTACCGCGACATCGGCTCGGACAGCACGCGTCCCATCGGGCGGGGGCCAAACTCGAGCACGGTGACGTCCAGTCCGCGGGCGCGGGCCGATGCGGCGAACTCCAGGCCGATGAACCCGGCTCCCACCACCACCGCGCGCCGGGCTCCGGCCAGCTCCTGGCGCAGGAGCGTCGCGTCATCGACGGTGCGCAGGTAGTGGATCCCGGCGAGCGCCGACCCCTCGATCGAGAGGGTGCGGTTCCTCGCGCCCGTCGCGAAGACGAGACTCGAGTACACCGTGGTGGTGCCGTCGCTGGCGGTGACCGTCTTCGCGTCGCGGTCGATCGTGGTGACCGTGACGCCGGGGTGGAAGGTCACCGCACGGTCCTCGAAGAATCGCTGCGCGCGCAGAGGCAGGGCCGAGGCATCCGCTTGGTCGGAGATGAAGTCCTTGGACAGCGGGGGGCGCTGGTAGGGCAGGTGGGCCTCGCTCGCGAACAGGGTGATGGCACCGGTGTGGCCCTCGGTGCGGAGGGAGTCGGCGAGCTGCACCCCCGACTGGCCACCGCCGATGATGACGATATTGTCGGTCACGGGTGCACCTGGGTCACCGGAACGTCGACGGCGATCTCGGTGAGGGTGCTGGTGATCTTCAGCTGGCACCCGAGCCGGGAGCGCTCCTCGTCGCGAGGCGACGCGGTGACCTCGAGCATCTCCTCCTCGTCGTCGCTCATCGTGGGCAACCGGTCGAGGTACTCCTCGCGAACGTAGACGTGGCAGGTGGCGCACATCGCCTGGCCGCCGCATTCCCCGACGATGCCGTCGACGCCATTGGTCACGGCGGCGCGCATCACGGACGTGCCGGCGACCGCCTCGATCAGGTCGGTCGTGCCGTTCTCGTGGTGGAAGGTGATCGCTGGCATGTGCGTGCCCTACTCGCTGCGTCGGCCGGCGAGGATCCGCGCCGGGTTGGTGACCATGATCTGGTGGATGGTCTCATCGGAGACACCGCGCTCGCGGATCTTCGGCAGGATCCGGTCGGAGATGTTGGCGTGGTTCCAGTTCGGTGCATTCCGGGTGCGCCACGACGGGGGAGTGTTGATGCTGAAGAACCCGGCATCGTGGGACAGCGTCAGCTGGCCGGCGTAGCCCAGGTCGATGAGCTCGAGGAGCGTCTCGACCCGCAGGTCGTCGTGCAGCACCTGCTCCATCCCGAACCGGTCGAGGCCGAGGGTCGAGCCGTTGTCCATGAGCTCCCGCAGGTAGGCGATGTCCGTGCTGTCACCGCAGTGCCCGATGACGACGTTCTCGAGGGCAACCCCGTTCGCCCGGAAGAAGGTCTGCTGGTCCCTGCCGGTGTAATGGGCGACGTGGGTGTGGGTGGTGATCGTCGCGCCCGTCTCGAGGTGGGCGATCGCGGCACTGCGCATGACCCTTTCGACATCCGTGGTGATGCCGAACTCGTCCGTGGCGACCTTGATCATCGCGGCCTTGACCCCGGTGTCTCCGATGCCGACGGTGATGTCGCGGATGAAGTACTCCTCGAGCGGCTCGTCGCGCTCGACCATGCGGCCGGGGCCGGTGGTCTGGAAGAAGGTCGGCAGGTCCTTGAACGTGTAGAAGCCGGTCGCGACGACGATGTTGATGTCGACCGCCGCGGCGACCTTCTGAATGCGGGGGATGAACCGGCCAAGGCCGGGAACGGTGAGGTCGACGATCGTGTTGATGCCCTTGGCGCTCAGCGCATTCAGTTCGTCGATAGCGTTCTGGGTCGTGGCCTCCTCGTCCCATTCCGGGTGCGGGTAGCTCAGCTCCAGTTCCTGATTCTTGGTGAAGATGTGTTCGTGGGGGAGGGTGATGCCGATGTCCTCGACCGGGATCGGACCTCGAACTGTCTCGATGTTCGTCATGGCTGTGCTGCTCTCTGTCTTGTGCGTCGTGGTCAGGGGGTGCGGGGAACGGGGTCCAGGCGGGTGATGCCGGCGATAGCGGAGCGGATCAGCATGGCGTCCATGCCCGCGGTGATCATGCGGAAGCCGGCGGCGGACAGGTTGCCGGGGTCGCCGCTGATCCCCATGATGCGGTCCGCTCCTGCACAGGCGAGCCGGATCCGCTCGATGGCGGCGAACTGCGCCGGCTCCGTCGTCTGCTCGAAGGCGAGCGGGGCGAAACCGAGGCTGATGCCGAGATCGGCGGGGCCGAGGTAGACGCCGTCGACTCCCGGCGTGCTGACGATCTCGTCGACATTCGCCAGCGCCTCGGCGGTCTCGATCATCACGAGGCAGAGCACCTCGCGGTTCACGACCTCCGGGTCGGCGCCGAGCCCGTACCTGGCGCGGATCGGGCCCCAGCTGCGCCGGCCCTCCGGGTGGTACTGGCAGGCGTCGACGGCTCGCCGTGCGTCGTCGGCCGTGTTCACCATGGGCACGATAATGCCCTCGGCGCCGGCATCCAGTGCCTGCCCGATCAGGGCGGCGTTGTTCTCGGCCACCCGCACCAGCGGGGTCGTCGAGCTTCTGGCGATGGCACGCAGCATTCCGAGGAGGGTGTCCTGGGAGGTCATCCCGTGCTGCTGGTCGATGTAGACGTAGTCGAAACCGGCCAGGGCGAACTCCTCCGCGATCTGGGCGCTGCCCAAGGCACAGGACAGGCCCACGGCCGTCTCGCCCCGGCCGAGTTTCGCCTTGAGTCGGTTGATGTTCCCGGCGGGACTCACAACCGGTACCAGTCCCTGGCCGTCTCCGACATCAGCTTCGCACGCATGGACTCGGGGATGATCTCGAGCAGCTCGTCGATCTGGTCGTCGTGACGGTGGGGGTAGTCGGTGGCGAACATCAGGAGGTCGTCGGAGCCGAGCCAGTCGATGATGCGTTGGGAGTGTTCCCGGGGACCGAGGTTGGCCGGCGCGACCGAGAATCGAACGTGGTCGCGGATGATGTCGAGGGGCAGCCGGTCAACCCAGGGAGTCTCTCGCCGTAGGCCCTTCCACTTCTTGTTCATGCTCCATCCCCACATCGGGACCCAGGTGAAGCCGCCCTCGAGTACCGCGACGCGCAAGGTGGGGAACTTCTGGAACGTGCCCTCGAAGACCATGCTCGTGAGCTGCGCGAGGTACACCTGTGTCTCTGCGGCGTATTCCTCCGCGTACCAGGAGGCGTATCCGGTGGGAGACGGGGCGTCCTCGGTGGTGCCGCCCCACTGGAGGCCGACGACGAGGTCGTTGCGGGTGGCGGCCTCGAAGATGGGGTAGAAGATGCGCTGTCCGTAGAGGCGCTCCGACCGCACGGGGAGCATCACCTGGACGAATCCGGGGTGGGAGCCGACCCGGTCGATCTCGGCGGCTGCGGCGATCGGGTCGCGGGCTGGAATCACGAGGGATGCCGCCAGCCGCGGGTCCTTGTCGAGCCACTCCGCGATGATCCAGTCGTTCACGGCGCTGGCCAGTGCCGGTGCCCAGTCCGGGTGCCGGAGCGAGTCGATGCCGTAGTAGCAGTTCAGAACCGCGCGGTCGACCTGCCAGGGGTCGAGGATGTCCTTCTGCAGCATGGACAGCTGCGAGGCGGGCATCTGGTCGGCCGGCCGCCATTCGTCTCGGGTGGTCGTGGCGGCGCCCGGCGGGTAGCTCAGCCGCGGTCCGCTGGGTCCCCGCCATCCGCGCTCCTTGGTTCCCTCGACCCAGATCGGGTCGAGGTAGGGGAAGAGAGTCTCGATTGAGGGGATGTTCGCATGGACATCGCAGTCGATGACGGAGCCCGTCCAGAACGTGCTGCGGGTGGTGTTCGTGAGGAGCGCGGTTGTCATGAGGTGACCTCTTCTTTTTCCTCGGGTGCGTGGGTGAATGACTCGCAGGCGCGGTGGGTGCCGGCAGTGTTCTGGACGGTTCCTGGGGCCTGCGGCACCATGAACAGCACGATGTATTCGGATTCCACGGCCACCTGGACCGTCTCGGCCCTGTAGGGGCCCTCGACCATGCCGACCGCGCCGGTCTCGATCTGCTCGGCGACCTCGTTACCGACCTCCACCCCGACCGCGAACGGCCGGGCCTTGAGATGCTTCGGGTTCCAGAACGACTGGCCCGTCTTGATGTCGAACTCCCAGTTGTGCCATGGGCAGGCGATGAGGTCCTTGGAGGTGTCGAGCTCCATATTCCCCGGACCGGTGGAGGTGACCGCGTTCACCAGCTGGCCCTTGACCAACGGCCCGCCGAGGTGGGGGCAGCGGTTGAGAACGGCATAGAACCGGTTCCTGATCCGGAAGATCCCCACTTCGCGGCCGCGGATGTCGACGATCATCCGCCCGCTCTCGGGGAATTCGTCGACTCGGCCGACGACGTACTTCTGGTGCCGTTTGGCACGTGGGGTGTCCTGGTTCATGCGCGGGTTCGCTTTCTTAGTGGCGTGCGGTTGCCGGACGGCCGAGCGGTTTTTCGGTAACCCACGTGGGGTCGAGGTGGCCGACGGAGGGGCAGCCGAGCAGCCTCATCGTGCGGATCATCTCGGTCCGCAGGATCTCGAGGGTGTGGCCGACCCCTGCCTCGCCGGCGACGGCGAGACCCCAGGCGGGGTGTCGTCCGACGAGCACCGCCTTCGCGCCGAGGGCGACGGCCTTAACCACGTCGCTTCCGCGCCGGATGCCGCTGTCCAGCAGCACCGTCACGTCATCTCCGACCGCCTCGGCAATCCTGGGCAGCACGCTGATCGTCGCGGGGGACCCGTCGAGCTGGCGGCCGCCGTGGTTCGAGACGATGATGCCGTCGACGCCGAGCTGCCGGGCGCGCTCGGCGTCGGCCACGCCGAGGATTCCCTTGACGATGAGCGGGCCCGGCCAGTTCGCGCGCATCCAGGCGATGTCCTCCCATGAGGGTGAGTGGGAGTCCGTGCCGACGCGGGTCATCTCGGTGAGCTCCATCGGCTTTCCGTCGACGGTGAGGTCGGCAGTGTTCGGCAGCTGGAACGGCATCCCGTCCCGCACGAACCGGGACACCCAGCCGGGGCGGGTGATCATCTTCGGGGCCATCCGGGCAATGTTGGTGGGATTGATGCGCATGTTGTAGCTGAAGCCGTTGCGGAAATCCTTCTCGCGATTGCCCGCCACGCTCGTGTCGATCGTGGCGACAAGGCCGTCGTAGCCGGCGGCCGCCGCCCGGCGGATCAGCGTCTTCATCGCCTCCTGGTTGGAGAACCGGTAGGCCTGGAACCACTGAGGGCCGGGGGTCCGCGCGATCTCTTCGAGCGAGAATCCCGACGCCGAGGTGGCGACATGGGCGATTCCGGCCTTCGCCGCCGCCGCGGCGATGCCGATGTCCCCATCGGGGTGGACCAGCCGCATTCCCCCGCAGGGGGCGGTCAGCACGGGCATGGAGAGGTCCAGGCCGAGCACCGTGGTGCGCAGATCCGGGGCGGCGATCCAGGTGCCGCCGCGCGGCTCGAAGGAGAGGTCGCGGAACCCCTGCGTGTTCCAGCCGAGGGTCACCTCGTCCTCGGCTCCGCCATCGACGTAGTCGAAGATCGCCTGCGGCAGCTGCCGTCTGGCGGCGCTGCGGGCGTCCTCGAAGTTGCGAACGCCGGAGAGGCGTCTGGCCGCCATCGTCGCACTCAATTTGTACATGGTTCTAGATCGCCGTCGGCGATGGTAGTCCGCTGTTCTCCCGCAGCGGGATGCCGTAGAGCTTGCTCGCGTTCTCGCCCAGGATGCGGCGGCGGCGCGCCTCGGGGAAGCTCTCCGGAACGGACTCGTAGGGGGAGTCGTAGTCCCAGTGTGGATAGTCGGAGGAGAACATCAGGCGTTCGCCGTAGCCGGACTCCTCGAAGATGCGGAAGACGTCCTCCGTCTGGTCTGGGCGTTCCGGCTCCTCCAGGGGCTGAGTGCTGAACCAGAAGTGCTCCTTCAGGTACTCGGACGGCTTGCGCTGCAGGTGTCCGACCTCGTCGCGCAGCATGCTCCAGGTGGCGTCGAGGCGCCAGCTGAACGGAACCACCCAGTCCCAGCCCATTTCGAGTACCGCGACCTTGAGCTTCGGGAACCGGTCGAAGACACCCTCGAAGATCATGCTCGGCAGCATGGCCAGGGGGAGTACCCCGAATGCGGCGTGGGTCTCCGCGTAGAAGTTCTGTCGGCCCGCGCCCGTCGGTTGGCGGCCGAGTCCCGGCACGTGGAACGAGATCGGGATGTCGTAGTTCTCGCAGGCCTCGAAGATGGGCCAGTACCGCTGCTTGCCGATCGGGTCTTGGCCGGAGGGGGAGATCAGCACCTGGACGAACTTGTCGCCGAACTCGCCCTCCTTGCAGCGGATGATCTCCTTCTCGCCTCCGGGGATGTCGCGGGCCACGGTCACGGACGCCCGGAACCGGTCGTCCGCCCCGCACCAGGTCTCGGCAAGCGCGTTGTTGTAGGCGCGGTAGATCGTCTTCGCCAGCTTCTCGGGCATGTTCGCCCCGCCGTTGGTGATGATGTAGGTCTGCGGGCAGGTGAGCACCGCCGCAGTCATGTCGAAGGGATCGAGGACCTGCTCGACGGCGAGGAGCGGGTCGAGTCCGACCCGGCCGTTCACGTCGACGGCGTCGAGCCGATGGGTGAATTCCCGCTGGGCGGGGAACACCCCGCCGCCCATCGCCCCCAGGCCGTAGCGGCTGATGTAGTCGCGCCACTCCTGCGGGATGTGATCGGCGACCTGCGGGTCGGTGGGCAGGGGCATCGGGTGGAAGTCGACGTCGATGACGCCGAGCTTGGAACCAGCCTCCGCGGTCGCGGGGGTCTGGAATTCGGTGACGGTCATGATTCTCCTCTGCTGGTGGGGGCGTGAGCGACGGTTAGAGCTTGGACTTGTAGGTCTCTTTTGCCATTCGCACGCCGACCAGCGAGAGCAGACTGATGGCACACATGAAAACGGCGACAAGAATTGAGTTCGGGGCTCCGCCGGCGAGTAGGAGCAGCGCTATGCAGAACGCGGGGGTGAGCCCGCCCCCGATCGAGCCGGCGATCTGGTATCCCATCGACGACCCGGTGTAGCGCAGGTGGGTGGGGAACAGCTCGCCCAGCCAGGCGGCCAGCGGCGCGTAACACATGGCGTGGGCCGCGGCCGCGAAGCACATCGCGAGGTAGAGGCCCACCAGGCTTCCCTGGTTCATCTGGTCGAAGAGCAGGAATCCGCTGAGGGACTGCAGCGCCAGGCCCCAGCCGACGACCTTCTTCCGGCCGATGGAGTCAGACCAGATGGCGAACACCGGCTGGCCGAGGAACCCGAGCGCCGCGGCGATCATCGTCGCGGTGAGCATCTGCGGGGCGGTGAACCCGACCTGGATGCCGTAGGCAGTGGCGAAAGTCAGATAGATGGCGCTCGCCGCGAACGGGCCGATGACGAGCAGGATCGTGATGATGAGCATCTTCGGGTGACGGAACACCTCGAAGAGCGGGGCCCTCGGCTTGGCGATCGTCTCTCCGCTCAGCTCGGCAGCGGCGGCCGCCGCTGCCGCCTTCTTCTGTGCCGCGACGAACACGGGGCTCTCGCTCACCCCGAGTCGGATCCACATGCCGATGACCACCAGGACAGCAGAGAGGAGGAATGGAACCCGCCACCCCCAGGTCAGCAGGTCCTCCTCCGGCAGGAGTGTCATCAGGGCGAACACACCGCTGGCGAGGAGGATGCCCCCGGTCAACCCCATCTGGGGAAAGCTGCTGGAGAATCCGCGCTTGCTGGGGGAGTGCTCCATCGCCATGAGCACGGCGCCACCCCATTCGCCGCCGCCCGCGAGGCCCTGGATCAGGCGAAGGAAGACCAGCAGGACGGGGGCCAGGATTCCGATCTGCTCGTAGGTGGGAAGGAGGCCCATGGCCGTGGTGCAGATCCCCATCGCGATGATCGAGAGCACCAGCATCTTCTTCCGGCCGATCTTGTCGCCGAAGTGACCCCAGATGGCGCCGCCAAGGGGGCGGGCGAAGAAGCCGACCGCCAGGGTGGAGAAGGCGAGGAGTGTGCCGACCGTGTTGTCGAAGTCGGGGAAGAACAGCCTGCTGAACACGATCGCAGAGGCGATGCCGTAGAGGTAGAAGTCGTACCACTCGATGAGCGCGCCGATGAAACTGGAGATGAGTACCCGGCGGCGTTCCTTCGGGGGAGTCACCGTGACATCAGGGTCGACCTCAGCACCGCCGGTCTGATTCACTTCGCTCGACGCTGAGACGCTCATGTTCTACCCCTTTGTCAGTCACCTCGGTGTGGCCTGCGACGACGGTAGCATTTTATTTTTTATAAAACAACACGGGGTACACGAGACTGCAAGCGATGCGAGAGGGGTCGCTGCGCCGAAGCGATTCGGGTCATGCTGCGGGTGCGCGGTCCCTGTTCACTCGAGCGGCGGTAATCACGGCCGCGTGGGTGAACAGCGGGCGCACCAATCCGGCCGCGGGGCGCGCAGGCGAATGACGGCCGCGCGTGTGACCGGGGACCGCGTGGGGAGTGACCGCGTCGACGAACTAGGCCAGCGGCAGTGAACGGTATGCGCGTGAGTCACCGTGTGGGCCGGCCGCGGGGGCGCAGCGTGTCGGATGAGGGCTGTTCAGACGGGTGCGTCAGGTGCGGGGGCGGGGCACGGCGTCCTCGCGCTCTGGCTGGACTCCTTGAGTTCCCCCGTACGAGACCGCTCGCTACTGTTTGAGACCGACACCGACACCGGCGCCAGGTCTTCGGCCGGTGGCCACCCGAACGCCTCCGACTGCACCGCCCCCGAGCGGATGATCGGTTCGAGCACCCCCCGCGCGATGTCGCCACGGCGGCGCTGGACGACGGCCCGCACGACCCGCACGACGATGGCCGTGCCGAGGACCAGCCAGAATGCGATCCCGATCCAACCCGCCACCTCCGCGGGGAACTCGGGTCCCGTTACTGCGCTGGTGGGGATCATGACGGGCCGATTCCTCTCAACCTGAGTGATGCCTCGACCCTACGCTTCCCGACGTTCGGGCAACAGCCGGTCGGCGGATGGCGCGGGGTGGATGTACCCCCACCGGAGCCGACTTGGAGATTCCGTGACATCCGCTCTTGCTCTTGTGCAATTGTTCTGACATCTTACAAGTGAACGACCGTTAGGCGCTTTTGTCCCGCTGATTCAGCCTGAGGTTCCCATGGAGAAACCATAACGAGCACCCAAGCCCCACCCACCGGCACGACCCCCACGAAGCTTCCCCATCTGGGGTGACTGCTGTCGCTCCTGCTGACGGCGATGACGGGCATCATCGCCGTCTACCAGGGCATCCAGCAGATCCTGATCCAGGTCGAGGCGCTCGACCCGGTCAACAAGGTCGCGAACCTCGCGCTGCTCACCACCTTCGTGGCGATCACGTCGCTGATCGGCCTCCCGCTCGGCGGCGCGATCTCCGACCACACGAGCTCGCGTTTCGGCCGGCGTACCCCGTGGATCGTCGGAACCTCCGTGGTCTCCGGTGTGCTCATGATCGCGATGGGCTTCGCGGACAACCAGTTTCTGCTCGGCGTCATATACACCGCCCTCTGGCTCACCTCCAACACGTACCAGGGCGCCGTCACGGCGATCCTGCCCGACCGCATCGCGGAGAGCCGGCGCGGGGTCGCCTCGACGCTCATCGGCCTGGCCACCCCGCTCGGGGTGCTCGTCGGAGTCAACGTCGCCAGCCGCGTCGGACAGATCGAGGGCTACACGATCATCGCCCTGGTCTTCGTCGTCACGGCGCTGGCCCTGGTGCTCGGCACCCGTGAGGGCTCGAGCCTCTCCCTGCCGCTGCCCGCCGCCCGCGAGAACCCCGGCATCGCCCACGCGGTGCGCGGATTTTTCGAGGCCTTCGCGAGCCGTGACTTCACCCTCGCATTCGTCAGCCGCCTGTTCCGCTTCCTGTCGCACTTCACGGTCAGTGGCTTCCTCTTCCTCACCTCAGCGACTACATCGGCGCCGACCAAATCTCCGGCGGCAACGTCGCCACGGCCGTCGTCACCCTCTCGTCGGTCACCGTGCTCGCCTGGGTCGCCGTCGCGACCTTCTGCGGCTGGCTCGCCGACAAGCTCGACCGCCGCAAGCTCTTCGTCGGCGTCTCCGCCGTCCGCCTCGCGCTCACGATGTTCATCCCGATCATCAACCCGAGCTGGACCGGCATGCTGGTCTACGCCATCCTCTCGGGTATCTTCATCGGCACCTACTTCTCGGTGGACCTCGCCGTGATGTCGCTCGTGCTCCCGAACAAGGAGCAGGAGGGCCGCGACATGGGCATCCTCGCCGTCGCCACCGGCCCGCCGCAGATCGGCTCCGCGCTCATCGCCGGAACGCTGATCACGTTCCTCGGCGGTTGTGCGGCGCTGTACATCGTCGGCGCGACTGCCGACCTGATCGTGGGGCTCGGGCTCGAGTCTGCCCACGTCGTCGGGCAGTCGATAGGCGGCATCGTCGCTCAGCTGCTGGTCGACGACCACCCGGGGCGGGTGCGCAACCGTCGGGCTCATCTACACCGGGGCGAGCCTCGCGCACGCGATCGGGGCAGACGCGATCGTCGCGAGCGGAGACGCGCTCCCGCCGACCACGCGCCGGGAGTCCATCGCCGCGTACCTCGTGAACGAGTCGCGGTGCGCCTCCACCGCCCACGTGCAGGACACCCGCCTGGATC
>JACMNE010000009.1 GCA_014378715.1 Microbacteriaceae bacterium | reverse complement strand
GGCAGGCCTGGGTGCCGGAGTAGTCGAACTCAGCGGCCTGTCCGATGACGATGGGGCCGGAGCCGATCACCAGGACCGACTTGATGTCGTCGCGTTTCGGCATTACTGGGCGTCCTTCTGGGTGGAGCCGGCCAGGAGCTCGAGCACCAGGTCGCGGAAGCGGTCGAAGAGGTGGTTGGCGTCGTGCGGGCCGGAGGCCGCCTCGGGGGGGTACTGCACGGAGAAGGCGGGGATGTCGAGGGCGCGCAGGCCCTCGACGACGTTGTCGTTGAGGCTGAAGTGGCTGACCTCGACCCGCCCGAATCCGGCCGGCGAGTCGAACACCCCGTCGATGGGCGCGTCGACGGCGAAGCCGTGGTTCTGCGAGGTGATCTCGACCCGGCCCGTGGTCTTGTCGAGCACCGGCTGATTGATGCCGCGGTGGCCGAACGGCAGTTTGTAGGTGCTCAGACCCAGTGCGCGGCCGAACAGCTGGTTTCCGAAGCAGATGCCGAAGAACGGCAGGCCGTCGCGCAGGGCGCCCTGCAACAGGGCGACGTGGGCGTCGGAGGCTGCCGGGTCGCCTGGCCCGTTGGAGTAGAAGATCGCGTCGGGGGCGAGCTCGGCGAGCTCGGCCGGGGTGACCGACTGGGGAAGCACGTGCACGTCGAAGCCGCGGGCGGCGAGGTTGTTCAGGGTCGAGGTCTTGACCCCGAGGTCGAGCACCGCGACCGAGCCGATGCGCTCCGCGGTCGCTGGCAGACGGTAGCTCTCGGTGACGGAGACCTGAGCGGTGAGGTTGAGGCCGCTCATGCTGGCCCCCGCACGCACGAGTGCGAGCTGCTCCTCCGGGTCGAGCGCGGCATCCGCCCCGGAGAAGACGCCGGATCTCATGGAGCCGGCGTCGCGCAGCCGGCGGGTGACGGCCCGGGTGTCGACTCCGCTGATGCCGACGATACCGTCGCGCACGAGCTGGTCGTCGAGGCTGCCGTTCGCCCGGAAGTTGGAGACGACCCGGGACGGGTCGCGGGCGACGAAGCCGGCGACCCAGATGCGGCGGGACTCCGGGTCCTCCTCATTGACCCCGGTGTTGCCGATGTGCGGCGCCGTCATCACGACGATCTGGCCCGCGTAGCTCGGGTCGGTGATGGTCTCCTGGTAGCCGGTCATCCCGGTCGCGAAGACGGCCTCGCCGAGGGTCCTGCCGGTCGCGCCCCAGGCGCGTCCTGTGTAGCGGCTGCCGTCTTCGAGCACGAGCACTGCCGGGTCGGCCTGGATCACATTTCCCCGTTCCCGGTGCCCTCGGGCACCGCGATGATTGATTCGATGGCGCCGATGAGCTCCGAGGGGTCGGTGGGCTCCGGCACACGAAGGTAGCTGTCCACGATCGTCGAGCCGAGGTGCCAGGTGATCTTCACGAGGCCCTCCCGCTCGACGACGCGGTCGATGGTCCAGGTCGCCCTGGTGACCTCAACGAGGTCGGGCGACGGGATGAAGACGTCCGCCTCCCCGGCGATGCCGAGCACGACCCCGGTCTCGAAGACCGTGACGAAGGCGCGGGCGCGGTAGCCGAGGCCGGCGACGGCGATGCGGTTGAGCGGCTCGTCGGCGATGGTCGACGCAACATAGAAGGAGTCGACGGCGAACAGCTCCTCGCCGGGGGCCTGCGGTACCGGCAGGGGGCGGGCGATCGCCGACTGGCGGCGCTGCCGGCGGCGCCACCCGAGGTACATCAGGCCGAGGACGATCAGGAGCACGGAGATGACGACGGCACCGGAGATGAGGCGGGTCGTCTGCGTGAGGTCACCCATGGTGGACCCCCGCGGAGACGGCGCTCGCCGCGATCTCGCCCGGGTCGACGAGTTCGCCGTCGAGCACGGTGGCATAGCCGTGATGCACAGTGGCCATCACGCGCCCCGGCAGCTCGAGGTCGAGGAAGGGCGAGTTGGTGCCCTGTCCGTGCAGTTGGGAGGTGCCGAAGACCCGGCGCACCGCAGGGTCGTAGAGGGTGAACTCGGCCGGGGCGCCGAGGGCGATGCCGCCGGCGTAGCCCGCGACCTGCCCGATGCGCGCCGGGGTGCGGGAGAGTACCCTGGCGATGTCCTGCCAGCCGAGGTGCCCGGTGTCGACGACGGAGGCCTGCGCGACCGACAGGGCCGACTCGAGGCCGACCATTCCCATGGCGGCGGGCGACCACTCGCAGTCCTTGGACTCGGCGGGGTGCGGGGCGTGGTCGGTGGCGATGATGTCGATGGTGCCGTCGGCGAGTCCGGCACGGAGGGCGAGGACGTCCTCGTCGCGGCGCAGCGGGGGGTTCACCTTGTACCTGGCGTCGTAGCTGCGCACGAGCTCCTCGGTGAGGATCAGGTGGTGCGGGGTGACCTCCGCGGTGACGCGGATGCCGCGGGCCTTCGCCCAGCGCACCACCTCGACGGAACCGGCGGTCGACAGGTGGCAGATGTGGATCCGCGCGCCGACGTGCTGGGCGAGGAGCACGTCCCTGGCGACGATCGCCTCTTCGGCGACGGCGGGCCAGCCGGCCAGGCCGAGCTCGCCGCTCACGACCCCCTCGTTCATCTGGGCGCCCTCGGTGAGGCGGGGCTCCTGGGCGTGCTGGGCGACGACCCCGTCGAAGGTCGTGACGTATTCGAGGGCGCGGCGCATCATGAGGGCGTCGGAGACGCACTTGCCGTCGTCGCTGAACACGCGCACCCTGGCCCGGCTGCGGGCCATGGCGCCGATCTCGGCGAGCTGGGTTCCGGCGAGGCCGACCGTGACGGCGCCGACCGGGCGCACGGTGACGTAGCCGGCGCGGTCGCCGAGCGAGGAGACCTGCTCGACGACTCCGGCGGTGTCGGCGACCGGCGAGGTGTTCGCCATCGCGTGCACGGCCGTGAAGCCGCCGATCGCAGCGGCGCGGGAGCCGGTGAGCACCGTCTCGCTCTGTTCGAAGCCGGGTTCGCGCAGGTGGGTGTGCAGGTCGACCAGGCCAGGCAGGGCCATCAGGCCGTCGGCGTCGATCACCCGCGCGCGGGCGGACGAGAGGGAGGCGCCGATCCCGGCGATCCGTCCGTCCTCGACGAGCAGGTCGGTGCGGGTCCCGTCGGCGAGGGTCGCGGCCCTGACCAGGATTGTGGTGGTCATGCTGCTCATTTCGTTCGTCCGTCGCTGGCAGTGGGGGAGCCCAGGCCGTTTCCCGAGAGGACGAGGTAGAGCACGGCCATTCGCACCGAAACCCCGTTCGCGACCTGGTCGAGCACGGTCGACTGCCCGGAGTCCGCCGCCCGGGAGGAGATCTCCAGCCCGCGGTTCATCGGTCCGGGGTGCATGACCATGGTAGCCGGGGCCAGGCGGCCGAACCGCGCGTTGTCGAGGCCCCAGACGCGGGAGTACTCGCGGGCGTTGGGGAAGAAGGAGGCCGCCGACATCCGCTCGGCCTGAATGCGGAGCATCATCACGACGTCGGGTGAGTCGGCGATGGCGTCGTCGAGGTCGTAGCCGACTGTCGCGGGCCACGCGCCGATGCCGATGGGCAGGAGGGTGGCCGGGGCGACGACGGTGACGCTCGCGCCGAGGCTGGTCAGCAGCCACACATTCGACCTGGCGACGCGGGAGTGCAGGATATCGCCGACGATCGTGACGCGGATGCCGTCGAGACCGCGACCGCGGGCCGCGGTGCCGTGCAGGCGGCGGCGGATCGTGAAGGCGTCGAGGAGGCCCTGCGTGGGGTGCTCGTGGGTGCCGTCGCCGGCGTTGATGATCCCGGCTCCGATCCAGTCGCTGTGCGCGAGCACCTGGGGGGCGCCGGAGGAGGGGTGGCGGATGACGACGGCATCGGCGCCGATCGCGGCGAGTGTCTGGGCGGTGTCCTTGAGGCTCTCGCCCTTCGACACGCTCGAGCCCTTGGCGCTGAAGTTGATCACGTCGGCGCTGAGCCGCTTTGCCGCGGCCTCGAAGGAGATGCGGGTGCGGGTGGAGTCCTCGAAGAAGAGGTTGACCACGGTGCGCCCACGCAGGGTCGGGAGCTTCTTGACCTC
>JACMNE010000059.1 GCA_014378715.1 Microbacteriaceae bacterium | reverse complement strand
GGCACCATGACGCCGACCCAGGCATCCATGGCCAAGTTCACGAACACCCGCACCGCGCGTCAGATCGCCTCGATGGCTAGGGACATGCTCGGCGGCAACGGCATCCTGCTCGAGAACCACGTCATCCGCCACCTCGCCGACATCGAATCGATCCACACCTACGAGGGCACCGAGTCCATCCAAGCCCTCCTCATCGGACGCCACCTCACCGGAGTCGGCGCCTTCACCTGACCTATCCCGTTCCCGAGAGCGGATGTCGCGTCATCCGCTCTCCCACACACACCGACGCCAATTCACCCACAGACGAAGGAGTCCCACCGTGACCACGATCACCCCGACCAGCGCCAACGACGCCCCACTCACCCCACTGCGGTTCCTGCAGCGCTCGGCCGAGGTGTTCCCGCAGAAGGAGGCGATCGTCTACGGCGAGCGCCGCTGGACCTACGCGCAGTTCGCGGCCGAGGCGGAGGAGCTCGCGCGGGCGATCCGGGCGCGGATCGAGCCAGGCGACCGGGTGGTGGTGCTGGCGCCGAACATCCCCGAGATGCTGATCGCGCACTTCGCGGTGCCGCTCGCCGGCGGGGTGCTCGTCGCGCTGAATTCCCGGCTGTCGCAGCGGGAGATCCATCACGTGCTCGCGCACTGCGGGGCGCGGCTGCTGTTCGTCGACTCCGAACTGACCGGCATGGTCGGCGACGCGTTCGCCGCGACCGACACCCTCGCCGCCGTGATCGAGATCGCGGATCCGGAGTTCGCGCGCACCGCCGTTCCGGTGGGCCCCTCTCACGAGTCCTACACCGTCTTCATCGAATCGGGCCAGCCCCTGCACGGGGCGGTCGCCGAGCCCGTGCGCTGGACGATCGACGACGAGCGCACGGTCATCTCGATCAACTACACCTCCGGCACGACAGGCACCCCGAAGGGCGTGATGTACACACACCGCGGCGCCTACCTCAATGCGCTCGGCGAGGTGTTCCACAACTCCTTCGGACACGACTCGGTCTACCTGTGGACCCTGCCGATGTTCCACTGCAACGGATGGTGCACTCCGTGGGCGGTCACCGCGGCGAGCTCCACCCATGTGCCGATCCGCACCGTGCGCCCCGAGGCGGTGTGGGAAGCCATCGACCGGCTCGGCATCACGAACCTCTGCGGGGCGCCCACCGTCTGCAGCATGATCGCGAACGCGGACGAGGCGCACCCGGTGGACCGGCCGCTGCGAATCACCACGGCCGGGGCCCCACCCTCGCCCACCGTCATCGAGCAGCTCGAACGGCTCGGCATCACGGTCGTGCACGTCTACGGGCTCACCGAGGTCTACGGTCCGTTCACGATCTGCGAGTACCAGAGCGAGTGGGACCTCCTCTCCGCCGCGGAGCGCGCCGAGAAGGTGTCGCGTCAGGGTGTCGCGATGATCCAGGCGGAGGCACCGCGGGTCGTCGACGCCGACCTCATCGACGGCGACCTCGTCGACGTGCCGCGAGATGGGCTCACCATCGGCGAGATCGTGCTGCGCGGCAACAACGTGATGGCGGGCTACTTCAACGACCCCTCGGCCACCGCCGAGGCGTTCCGCGGCGGCTGGTTCCACACCGGCGACCTCGCGGTCATGCACCCGGACGGCTACGTCGAGATCAAGGACCGCGCCAAGGACATCATCATCTCTGGCGGCGAGAACATCTCGACCATCGAGGTCGAGAACGCCCTCGTGTCGCACCCGGCCGTGCTCGACGCGGCGGTCGTCGGCACTCCGCACCCGAAGTGGGGAGAGCGCCCGAAGGCGTACATCGTGCTGCGCGAGGGACACGAGGCCAGCGCCGAGCAGATCCTCGCGCACACTCGGCTGATGATCGCCGGCTTCAAGGTGCCCGACTTCGTCATCTTCGTGAACGACCTCCCCCGCACCGCCACCGGAAAGATCATGAAGGTGACTCTGCGGGTCGGGCACGGTGAGGTGGTGGTGCCGGCGAACCCCACACCGGCGATCGCCCTGGTTGTCGTCGCGGTGCCGGTCGCCGCTGCCTGAGGTCGATGCCGGAGGCGAATGCCTGAGGCGAATGCCGGAGGCGAATGCCTGAGGCGAATGCCTGAGGCGCCCGGGCCGGTGACGCGGTCTGCGGCGCGGTGCCGGTCTGCTGGCACCGCAACCGGCGGCAGGATCCGTATTCGGCCGGCGTTTGCCCCGCCGCAGTCCGCATTCGGCGCCGCAGCGACATCCGCTCGAGGAGGGAAACGCTGCGGCGCCCGCTGCGGACAGCGGCGCACCGCGCGCCGCCAGCCGTACGCGTTATGCCCCGCCGAAGCGAAACCCCTCGTGGCGTAGGCCCCGCCGCAGTCCGCAACCGCCGCCGAAGCGCGACCCCGATTTCGGCGTTTACCCCGCCGACGGCGAAAACCCCCGCCGAAGCGAAAGCGGCGGTGCCATTACCCCCGCCGAAGCGCGACCCCGATCCCGGCGTTCACCCCGCCGTAAGCGAAAACCCCCGCCACAGAGAATTCGCGCTGGCACAACCCCCGCCGTAACGTGCGGCTCCTGGCACGTCAGCGCCTGGCGGCGCCACCACAGGAAGACCTCCGGCATGCACCTTCTTGTCAGCGCCTGGCGGCGCCACCACAGGAAGACCTCCGGCTCCCACCTTCTTGTCAGCGCCTGGCGGCGCCACCACAGGAAGACCTCCGGCTCCCACCTTCTTGTCAGCGCCTGGCGGCGCTGACCCCACGCCCCCTCAGCAGGCGGCGACCACCTCATAGCGCGCGTCGCCGGTCTGGCTCAGCGTCGAGAGGGTCGCATCGCCCTGGCCCAGATAGTTCTGGCTGCCGATCGCGTAGTACGGGTTATAGGGGTTGTTGCCGTAGCTGATGGCGCGGCCCGCCGCCTGGTGGGCGGCGTTGGTCGCCGTGCCGCAATAGGGGGCGTCCGGGTCCGGCGTCGGTGTCGGGTCGGGGCCGGGCGTCGGATCCGGCGAAGGCGAAGGCGACGGCGTCGGGTCCGGGTCCGGAACGGTGCCGCCATCGACCCGGCGGTTGTTGTCGAAGAAGAAGCCGGTCACGTAGGCGGGGTAGTCCAGGCTGTTCGCGCTGATGTAGCTGCCACCCGGGGCAGCGCCGGCCGGCCAGTTGTGCCCGAGCCCCGTGTTCTGAACCAGCGAGACGCGCGGGCCCGCGGCATCCGCATACATCGTGCCGCTGCCCGCGGTGTTCGTGCCCGAGAATCCAGACAGGCCGAACGTCGAGGTGGTCGTGGCCCCGTAGATGCCCGCCATGATCCTCGCGTTGAGGGGGTTGTAGCCGGGCGCGACGGTCGAGTCGTCGCTGCCGTAGATGACGGAGGTCAGCTGCGTCGCGAACCCGGCGCTGTGACTGCCGGCGAAGCCTCGGCAGGTCGCCGTGCCCGCGCTCTCCGTGGTGGCGACGTAGCCGATCTGGCCGGAGGTGGTGCCGACCGTCGGCCCCGCGTTGACGCCGATGCCGGCGAAGACATCGGGGGCGAGGCACCCCATGACCATCGTCTCGCCGCCGCCTGATGACAGGCCGGAGAGGTACACCTGGTCGGCGTCGACGTTGAGAGCCGACCTGGCGAGGAGCGTGTCGACAAGCCCGAGCAGGTTGTCATCGTGCCGTGCGGGAGCGCTGCGACTGTGGTTGGTGTCGAAGTAGTCCCAGCAGCCGGCGATCACCCCGCCGTTCGGCGCCGCGGGGATCGCGACGACCATGCCGTAGCGGTCGGCGGTGGCGGTCCAGTTGCCCGCCGTCTGCAGCGCGGCGTTCGTCTGCACACAGCCGTGCAGGTTGACCATCAGCGCACGCTTGCCATCCACGGCCGGCGCGGTGGTGGGCGTGTAGACCTTGACGCTCATTCCGGCGATGGTCTCGGTCGTCCACGATCCTGCAGCGGATGCCGCGCCATCCGGCACGACGGAGGTGAGCAGCAGCCCGGCCACCGCGGCGGCCAGGGCGAGGCGCCCCAGGCCGGCGCGTCTCATGAGGGGAATCTTCATCGTTTCTCCAATGTTCGCCAGGCCGGCGCCCGCAGAGCGGCGGACACGCTGAGCAGCACAGCTCGAAGCGCGCCAGCAAGGCACAAACCTGATACCCGATTCAGGTAATGGAAAAACTACGCCCGTCCCGGAGGGGCGTCAAGGGGCGGGGCGTTCGCGCCCCGCCCCTTCCCCCGTCAGAGCGCCCGCTACCGCACGGACAGCGTCAGCGCCAGGCTCCGCGCACTGGGCCACAGCGCGTACTGCGGCAGCACGTCGATGCCGCAGGCGCGCGATCCGAGACCGTGCTGCGCCGCGTCCACATAGAGGTGCACGTGCGAGCTCGCCGGCAGCTCGTGCGGGTGGGTGGCCGCGTCGATCTCGTGCGCGGTGTGCCGCGAGGCAGTGAATCCTGGCAGGCGGCCCTGCTCGTCGCCCTGGAAGCGGATGTCGAGCTCCGCACCCCCACTCTCCCCCAGCGTCAGCTCCCGGACGTCGCTGCGGTGCCCGGTCTCCTGCGGTCGGGCGTACCCGGCCGACAGGGCGTCGATCGCGGAGCTGTAACGGCCCACGAGCGCCGCCCGCCGGCTGTCCGGATAGGACTCGAGCGGCCCGGTGCCGAACCAGTCGGCCGTCTCGAGCGTGCCCGGCAGCGCGAAGCGGATGCCCATCCGAGGCCACGTGGTGTCCCAGCCGCGGGACGGAGCGATCTCGACCCGCAGCGCGAGCGCGCCCTGCGTGTCGACGGTCCAGCGATACGTCGTCTCGACGCAGTCGCGGTTGTTCGCCGCCGAGGTGCGCACGCGCACGTCGAGGCCGACCTCCCCCGGCACCACCGAGGTCACCCTGTGCACCAGCCGGTCCAGGCCGCGTCCGCGCCAGCGTATCTCGCTCGGCGGCCCGGGCACCCCCTCGCCGAAGGTCAGTTTCGGGTCGCCGAGCTCGTAGGAGCCCCGACTGTCCGAACGGTCGTTGTCGGTCGGTGCGCGCCACAGCTCGAGCTGCGGCCCATCGACGGCAAGCGATCCGAGCGAGCGCAGCGAGCCGGTGCGCAGGTCGAACCGCGCCCCGCCCAGCACGAACGCGTCACCGTCCACGATCCCGGAGCCGGTTCCTGAGGCGCCTCCCGCAGCGCCTCCCGCAGTGCCTCCCTCGGCGAGCGGATGCTGCGCGCCAGCCGAGGTGCCCACGGGGGCGCCGGGAACCCCGGCCCCCGCGATGGCGTACTGCGCGACGGCGACCACGTGGCCCCTGGCGGCCCACGCGACATCCGCTGAGAGAACGGCACGCACGGTCACCCACCACTCTCCCGTGCCGGACACGGAAAGGGCCGCGTCGGGCAGCGCCACCGAGGCGCTCTCCCCCGCCGCGACGCAGGGCACCTCGAGGTCGCTGGACGCCATCTCGTGCCCGTCGCGCTCGAGCGACCAGGCGAAGCGCAGGTGCGCCGTCGACGCCGAGTGGTAGCGGTTATGGAGGGGGAAAGCGCCATCCACGAGCGCGCCGAACACGATCGGCTGCACCACGGCCCGGTACTCGGCCAGTCCAGGGGTGGGGATGTCGTCGCTGAGGATCATGCCGTCCATCACGAAGTTGCCGTCGTGCACGACCTCGCCGAAGTCGCCGCCGTAGCCGTGGAAGGGCACCCCGTCGGCGGTGCGGGTGAGGATGCCGTGGTCGCGCCACTCCCAGACGAAGCCGCCGTGCAGTCGCGGGTAGGCCACGGTGAGCGCCTCGTATTCGGCGATCGACCCGGGCCCGTTGCCCATCGCGTGCACGTACTCGCAGAGGATGAAGGGCTTGAGGCGGTTCCTGGCGCTCTCGCCGGCGGTGCAGTCGAGCAGCAGTCCCGGAATACTGTCGCTGCCGATCGACTCGGTCTCCTCGAGGCTCGCGTACATCCGCGAGTAGACGTCGGTGTACTGGCCGGTGTAGTCGCCCTCGTAATGCACGGGGCGCCCCGGGTCGCGCCGGTGGACCCACTGCGACATGAGCGCGAGGTTGCGCCCGGTGCCCGACTCGTTGCCGAGCGACCACAGGACCACACTCGGGTGGTTCTTGTCGCGCTCGACGGTGCGCTCGATGCGGTCGAGGTAGGCCGCCTCCCAGCGCCCGTCGTCGCTCGGATTCTGGTCCCACCTGGCCGGGTTGCGCAGGTTGTCGGCCGCCTCGAAGCCATGGGTCTCGAGGTCGCACTCGTCGATGACCCAGAATCCCAGCTCGTCGGCGATGTCCAGCAGAATCGGATGTGGCGGGTAGTGGCTCGTGCGGATCGCGTTGATGTTGTGGCGCTTCATGAGTTCGAGGTCGGCGCGCGCGTGATCGGCGTCGAAGACACGGCCGCGCACCGGATGCGCCTCGTGGCGGTTCACGCCGTGGAAGACGACGCGCGCGCCGTTCACGGTGAAGAGGTCGCCGACGATGCGCACGGTGCGGAAGCCGAGTCGGAGCTCGACGGACTCCGCGGCGCCGGTCACCACGGCGGTGTAGAGGCGCGGGATCTCGGCGCTCCACGGGTCGACCGCGGCGATCGCCACCGGTGCGACATCGGCGGCCGTCGCCCAGGTCACGTGGACCCCGAGCTCGACGATGTCCAGGGAGACGGGGAATGCGACATCCGCTGCCCGGATCTCGGGGGTGATCGTGCCGCGGCCCGTGGTGTGGTCGAAGTCGGCGGTGAGCCAGACGTCGTCGAGACCGCCGACGGGCCGCTCGAGGAGGGTGACGCCGCGGAAGATGCCCGGCAACCACCACTGGTCCTGGTCCTCGAGGTAGCTGGCGCTCGAGAACTGGTGCACACGCACGGCGATCGTGTTCGCACCGGAGGTGAGCGCCTCGGTCACGTCGAACTCGTGGCTGAGCCGCGAGCCCTTGCCAGTGCCGACCTCGTGGCCGTTGACCCACACCTTGAACGTCGACTCGACCCCGTCGAACCGCAGGAGGGTGCGCCCGCCCGGCCGCCAGCCGCCCGGCAGCTCGAAGCTGCGGCGGTAGTCGCCGGTGGGGTTCGCGTCGGGAACGTAGGGCGGATCGATCGGGAACGGGTACTGCACGTTTGTGTACTGCGGCAGCCCGTAGGCACCGTGGCCCTCGAGCACCCAATGTGACGGCACCGGAATCGTGTCCCAGCCACTGTCGTCGAAGTCCGGCGCGGCGACGGACTCGTCGAGCCCTACCGGGCTGGGTGAGAGGCGGAACCGCCACGGCCCGTCGAGCACCAGAGTGCGACTCGAGGAGTCGAGCCAGGACCTGGCCGGGTCGAGCGCGCCGGAGCCGGGGGTGAAATCCTCGTAGTAGGGAAGCTGGGTCTGGGTGGACGGGGTCTGGGGCATCGAATTCTCCTGAATGGTGGTGGGGTGGGTCATCCCTTGACCGCCCCGTCGGTGAGGCCGCCGCGCCAGAACTTCTGCAGCACGATCATGGCAACGATCAGCGGAATGATCGAGACGAGTACGCCGCCGGTCGTCAACTGGTAGAACTCCGGCAGCCGGTCGACCTGGCTGCGCCAGTTGTTGAGGCCGAGGGTGATGGGGTAGAGGTTCTCGTCGGCGAGCATGATCAGCGGCAGGAAGAAGTTGTTCCAGATGCCGACGAGTTGGAACAGGAACACGGTCACGAGCGCCGGGGTCATCGCCCGCAGCCCGAGGGTGTGGAAGATGCGCATCTCGCTCGCGCCGTCGAGCCTGGCCGACTCGATGACCGAGTCGTCGACCGACGCCTTCGCGTAGATGCGGCAGAGGAACAGGCCGAACGGCGACACGAGCGAGGGGATGAGCACGGCCCAATAGGTGTTCGCGATGCCCATCGAACTGAACAGCAGGAACAGCGGCAGCGCGGTGGCGGTGCCGGGCACGAGCACCCCGCCGAGGATCGTGCCGAACACGATGTTCGACCCGCGGAACGAGTACTTCGCGAGCGCGAAGCCCCCGGCGGCCGCGAGGTAGGTCGCGATGACCGCACCTACGCCCGCGTAGAGGATGGAGTTCATGAACCAGCGGATGAAGATGCCACCGTTGAACGTGAAGACCAGCTGCAGATTCTCGATCAGGTTCATGTTCGCGAACAGGAACCCGTTGGTCGAGAACAGGTCGGCAGTGGTCTTCGTCGCCGCGACGACGACGTAATAGACCGGCACCAGGAAGTAGATGCCGAGCACGGCGAGGATCGCGGTGACGATGATCCGCGACCGGCGGGACGACTCGGTCGTCTTCGACCCGTCAAGCTTCGACGGACGCCTCATCTTCGCCGCGGCCCCGGCGGCGGCCGCCGTCTCGTCGCGCTCTATCTGGCTGGTGCGGGCCTTTTCTTCGGAGCGGATGCTCATGAGTCGCTCCCCTGGCGCGTGGTGGTGCCGGTCGTGGTGCTGGTCGTGGTGGTGCCGGCGCGGAAGGCGCGCAGGGCGGCCTTGCGTTGTCGCAGCGCCATCCGCTCCTCCTGGGGCTTGCGATTCACGAGTCCGAGGAACGCGAACGAGAGGATGAACGCGGCGAGGGCGATGATCACGGCCTGGGCAGCGGCGACCCCGTAGTCGTTGTAGGCGAAGGCCGCGGTGTAGGCGGACAGGTTCGGGGTGTACTCGCTGTCGATCGACGGCGAGGAGGCCGCGAGCACCTGCGGCTCGGCAAAGAGCTGCAGGGTGCCGATGATAGAGAAGACGCTCGCCAGGACGAGGGCCGGCCGGATCAGTGGCAGCTGGATCGAGCGCGCGATGCGCCAGGCGCCGGCCCCGTCGATGCGGGCGGCCTCGTAGATGTCCCCGGGGATCGACTTGAGCTGGGCGATGATGATCAGCATGTTGTAGCCGGTGTAGGTCCAGGTGACGATGTTCGCGATCGACCACAGCACCGTGGTGGGGCCGAGGAAGTCGAGCTCCAGGCCGACGAGGCGCCCGATGTCGATGATCGGCGAGAGACCCGGGATGTAGAGGAAGCCCCAGAGGATCGTGGCGATGACGCCGGGCACCCCGTAGGGCACGAAGTAGGCGGCGCGGAAGAACTGCGGCCACTTGGCCGATGCGGACTCGAGCATCAGGGCGAGGACCGTGGCCATGATGATCATGACCGGCACCTGCACGATGCCGAACAGCAGCATGCGCCCGATCGAGGCGAGAAAGCTGTCGTTGGTGAACGCCAGCACATAGTTTCCGAAGCCGGCGAACACGGTCTCGACGCCGTCCTCGCCGAAGAGCCCCTGCCGTCGAACGGTGGTGAGCGACTGCCCGACCGCGTAGACGATGGGGATGAGGAAGGTGAGGGCGAACACGGCCAGGAACGGCGCGAGCATCACCCAGGGGGCGATGGTCTGCGACCGCTTGAGGGTGCTTGTGCGCCTGGCGGGGCGGGTACCGGCGCCGGTGCGCATGGTCGTGGTGCTCATCGGCGTACTCCTTCGACGCGCAGGCCCTTGTTGACGAAGGCCTGGATGATGTCCTCCTGCGCCTTCACCAGGGAGTCGACGAGCGACTGGCCGGACGTGACCTTGAGGCGGAACTCGTCCTGCAGGGTGTTGAGGGCGAACTGCGTGAGCGGCGCCCAGGTCCAGTCGAGACTCTGGTCGGCGGCGGCCGGAGCGAAGACCTCCTCGTTGTAGTTCTGGCCGCTGAACCAGGCGCTCGGCTCGGCGCGGGCGGCACCGATGTAGTCGCTCGCGGGCGACCAGCCGATGCCCGAGTTGGCGATCATTGCGTCGATGCCCTCCGGCGAGGTCGTCATCCAGGTGATGAAGTCGAGCGCCTCCTTCGGGTGCTTGCTGTTCGCCAGAACAGCGGATGTCGACCCGCCGAGGTAGGTGGACCCGAAGCCGGTGTCTCCCCAGGTCTGCATCGGGGCGACGCCCCACTTGCCCTCCCCGCCACTGATGGACTGCACCAGCGCGTCGCCCCAGCTCGCGCCGGTCACGCCGTACACCTGCTCTGCCGCTGCCGCCGCATACCAGGGCGGCGAATAGGCGGCGTAGCCGGTGTTGACGATGTCCGCGTCGATGGCCCTGTCGAAGAAGGCGGCGACCTCCAGGGTGGCCGGGTCGAGCATGTCGACGATCCACCGGTCGCCGTCGGGTCTGAACCAGGCGGCGCCGGCCTGGGTGGCGTAGGCGGTGAAGACGGAGGCGTCGCCAACGGGGAAGACGTCGAGGTAGTTCTGCCGGCCGGTCTGGCGCACCTCGGCGGCGAGCAGCGCCCACTCGTCCCAGGTGGTGGGCGGGGTCGCGCCGATCTGCTCGAAGAGCTCACGCTGGTAGTAGAACGCCATCGGGCCGGAATCTTGCGGGATCGCGTAGACGCTGCCATTGAAGCTGACCTGTTGCCAGAGGCCGGCGTCGTAGCGGTCCTGGTACTGGTCGGCGCCGTATCGGCTGAGGTCGACGACCCCGTTCGCGAGCAGGAACTCGGGCAGCTGGCGCAGCTCGACCTGACCGATGTCGGGCCCGCCTCCGGCGGCGATCGCGGAGTACATCTTCTGGTAGCCGCCGGCGTTGCCACCGGGGATCCACACGGCCTCGACCTGCACAAGCGGGTTCTGGGCATTCCAGACATCAGCTACCTTCTGGAGGTCCTTGAGCCAGGCCCAGTAGGTGAGGGTGATCTTCTCGCCGGGCACGGCGGGGATGACCGGCCGGGAGTTCACCAGGCCTCCGCCCGGGGCCGCACAGGCGGCGAGGGCGAGGGAGGCGGCGCCGGCCATGCCGAACGCGAGGGCCTGTCGTCTGCTGATCGAATGCATCATTGCACTTCCTTAGTTGGCACGGCTGTGTCCCGCGCGGCCGATTCGTGGCCCCGCAGGGGTGGATCATGGCGTTACGGGATAGTCCACGTAGGCGAGGCTGCGGGAGTCGGGCGCCCAGCTGGCGACGTTCATGGTGCCCTGGCCGCCGAAGACGGTGACGAGGTCGCTGATCGCGCCGCTGCTCACCTCGAGCAGGCGGATGCGCACGTCGTCGACGTCGGCCGGGTGTCCGAGGGTGCCGGGCGGGAAGCTCACGTAGGCGATCAGGCGGCCGTCTGGCGAGGGGTGGGGGAACCAGTTGACCCGGTCGTCGGTGGTGAGCTGCTCCGCCGCTCCTCCGGTGGCCGGCATCCGGAACAGCTGCGCGTGGCCGGGCCGCGTCGAAGCGCGCTCGGAGTTGACCAGGATGCTCTCCCCGTCGGGGGTGAACTCCGCGCCGTCGTTATGGGCGTCGTCGTCGGTGAGCCGTGTCGCCGGCCCGCCGGTGATGGGCACCGTGAACACGCTTCCGACGCCCGGCGTTGTGCCGTTGATCGCCAGACCGATGAAGGCGAGGGTCTGCCCGTCGGGCGACACCCCGTGCAGGAAGTGGAGGAATCCGCTCTCCCGGTTCTCCGTGATTCGGCGCGCCCGCCCGGCGGCCAGGTCGACCGCGTACAGGTGACCGTCGTCGGCGGAGGCGTAGATCGTCGCGCCGTCCGGGGAGAGAACGTGGTCGTTGTTGACGGGCGGGAGTCCGGCTGCCTCGATCGGCTCGAGCGCCCCGCCGTCCGCGGCGACCCGGAACAGCAGCCCGTCGGCGTTGACGACGAGCCACAGGCCGTCCGGGGTCCAGTTCGGTGCCTCGAACAACGTCGCGGTGGACTCGGCGAGCAAGGTGCGCTCGCCGGAGGGCACGGCGATACGCCAGAGTCGGGCATGCTGCCCGGGGGCCAGGAGGCGAGGCATCCGCTTCAGCCCTGGTGGGAGAACGCGGCGTCGAAGGACAGCGTCGACGGGGTGAAGTCGAACCGCTTGAGGGCGGCGAGGGCCTCGGGCGCGCCGGCGAGACGGTCCATACCGGCGTCCTCCCACTCGATCGAGATCGGGCCGTCGTAGCCGATGGCGGTGAGGGCGCGGAAGCTCGACTCCCAGGGCACGTCGCCCCGTCCGGCCGAGACGAAGTCCCACCCGCGACGCGGGTCGCCCCAGGGCAGGTGCGAGCCCATCACTGTGTTGCGACCGGTCTGGCGCAGCTTCGTGTCCTTGCAGTCCACGTGGTAGATGCGGTCCTTGAAGTCCCAGATGAAGCTCACCGGGTCGATGCCCTGCCACATGAAGTGGCTCGGGTCCCAGTTGAGGCCGAAGGCGGGGCGGTGGTCGATGGCCTCGAGGGTGCGCACGGTGGTCCAGTAGTCGTAGGCGATCTCGGAGGGGTGCACCTCGTGGGCGAAGCGCACGCCCTCCTCGTCGAAGACGTCGAGGATCGGGTTCCAGCGATCGGCGAAGTCCTGGTAGCCGGCCTCGATGACCGAGGCCGGGACGGGCGGGAACATGGCCACGTACTGCCAGATCGACGACCCGGTGAATCCGACGACCGTGTCGACGCCGAGTCGACGGGCGAGCCGGGCGGTGTCCTGCATGTCGTTCGCGGCGCGCTGCCGCACCCCCTCGGCCTCGCCGTCGCCCCAGACGCGGGAGGGCAGGATCGCCTGGTGGCGGAAGTCGATGGGGCTGTCGCAGACGGCCTGCCCGGTGAGGTGGTTGGAGATCGCGAAGACCTCGAGGTCGTACTTCGCGAGCACGGCGAGCTTGCGGGCGACGTAGGCCTCGTCGTCCCAGCGCGAGGCGTCGAGGTGGTCGCCGGAGACGGCGATCTCGAGGCCGTCGTAGCCCCACCCGGAGGCGAGTCTCGCGACCTCCTCGAAGGGCAGGTCGGCCCACTGGCCGGTGAAGAGGGTGAACGGACGGGTCATGGTCGGTCTCCTTCGAGGGTGGTGTCGAGCGGCGGCGGTTCTAGCGGAAGGGGTTCGAGTGGCAGGGTGACGCGGAGCTGGCCGGCGGCCGAGCTCCGTTCGATGGCGTCGAGCACCAGTTGTACCCGCAGTCCGTCGTCGAATGACGGTGACGGGTCGGCCCCGTCGCGGATGGCGCCGAGGAATGCGGCGATCTCGTGCACGAAGCTGTGCTCCCAGCCGAGCATGTGGCCCTGCGGCCACCAGGCGCCGACGAAGGGGTGCTCGGGCTCGGTCACCAGGATGCGCCGCTCCCCGGTCTCGCGGACGGGCTGGGTCCCGTCGAGGAATCCGAGCTCGTTGAGCGACTCGAGGTCGAAACTGAGGCTCCCCGTCTCGCCGTAGACCTCGATCCGCAGCGAGTTCTTGCGGCCGAGGGCCATGCGGGAGACCTCGACGCTCGCGACGGCGCCCGAGTCCAGGTCGAGGGTCGCCCAGGCGGCGTCGTCCACCGTCACCGGCTCAGATCCCGCCTCTCCCGGCCGCTCGGTGACGAAGGTGTGGGTGCGCGCGGAGACGCCGGTCACCCGCGCGCCGAGAAGGAACTCCACCTGATCGATCGCGTGTGAGGCGAGGTCGCCGAGCGCACCGGACCCGGCATTCTGCCGGCGCAGCCGCCAGGTCATCGGGGCGTTCGGGTCGACGAGCCAGTCCTGGAGGTAGGCCACGCGCACCTGGCGCACCGTGCCGAGTCGCCCCTCGGCGATCAGCTCCCTGGCCAGGGCCAGCGCCGGCACCCGCCGGTAGTTGAATCCGATCATCGAGCGGACGCCGCGTCGCCGCGCCAGCTCGGCCGCCGCAGCCATGTCGCGTGCCTCGCCGACCGTGGTGGCGAGCGGCTTCTCGACGAGCACGTGCTTGCCCGCGACCAGTGCCGCGATGGCGATCTCGGCGTGCAGGTCGCCCGGCGCGCAGATGTCGACGATGTCGATGTCGTCGCGCGCGATCACCGCCCGCCAGTCGGTGCTCGACTCCGTCCAGCCGTACCGGGCGGCGGCGGCGGCCACCTGATCGGCGGCGCGGCCGACGAGCACGGCCTGCTCGTAGGCCGGCACGTCGAAGTAGCTGGCCACGTTGCGCCAGGCATGCGAGTGGGCCTTGCCCATGAAGGCGTAGCCGATCGCGGCGACCCGGAGCGGGCGGCCCGGGCCCGTCATCAGCAGACCGTCGCGGCTGTCGGGTCCCAGTCCTCCGGCAACGACGGCACAGTCTCGGTCGAGCTGTTGACCGACACGAACTGGCCCGTCTCGACGGACTCGGCGATCGAGACCATGGCGTCGAGCACATGGTAGGCGAGCGAGCCCGGCGCGCGGTGCGGCCGCTCCTCGCGGATCGCCCGCGCCATGTCGAGCACCCCGACGCCGCGGCTCGCGACGGACCCGACGCTCGGCACGCTCGTCCACTCCTCGCTGCCCGCCGCGCAGATGCGGATGTCGCCGTCGAAGCGGTTCGGGTCGGGGAAGGCGATCGTGGCCTCGGTGCCGGTGACCTCGAGGAAGCCCTGCCGGATGAGCGGCGACTCGAAGCTGAAGATACTCTGCGACGACTCTCCGCTCTCGAAGCGGGCGAGTGCGCTCACGTGCGACGGCACCGTCACGTCGAACTCCTCGCCGGCCTTGGGGCCGGACCCGATCGTGCGGGTCGCCCGCGATGTCGAGCCGAAGGCGGCGACCTGCGCGATCGATCCGAAGGTCTGGATGAGGGCCGTGAGGTAGTACGGGCCGATGTCGAAGAGGGGGCCGGCGCCGTCCTGGAACAGGAAGGCGGGATTTGGGTGCCACGACTCGGGGCCGGGCGACTGCACGAGCGTGAGGGCGGTGAGCGGGATGCCGATGTCGCCGCGCTCGATCATGCGGCGGGCGGTCTGAAGGCCGGCGCCGAGGAAGGTGTCCGGGGCGGAGCCGAGTCGGAGGCCCGCGACATCCGCTGCCTGGAGCAGGCCGAGGCCGGACTCGCGGTCGAGGGAGAAGGGCTTCTCACTCCAGACGTGCTTGCCGGCGTTGATCGCGGCGGTGGCGACCTCGACGTGCGCGGCGGGGGTGGTGAGGTTGATGATGATCTCGACGTCGGGGTGGTCGAGGGCTGCCTGTACCCCGCCGGATGCGGCGATGCCGAACTCGGCGGCGCGGGCGGCCGCGAAATCCTCGAAGAGGTCGGCCACGATGTGCACGGTGACGTCGGGGAATGTCGCAAGGTTGGTGAGGTACTCGCGGCTGATGACGCCCGCGCCGATGATGCCGATGCCGACGGGGCTCATGCGCCGATCCGTCCGGCGCTGATGAAGCGGAAGCTGTCGGTGACGGCGTCGAACATGTCGCCGCCGAAGTCGTCGAGCTCGATCACGCCGACCTCGAGCGAGTCGGCGGCGTCGATGATGTCCCAGATCGGCAGGGTGCCGGAGCCGACGGCGACCTGGCTGGCCGGGTCGGCCGAGACCGGGCCGTCCTTGATGTGGATGAAGCGCACGCGGTCGCCGAGGCGGGCAAGCAGCGCGACGGGATCCTGTCCGCCGACGGCGGCCCAGTAGGTGTCGAGTTCGAGGACGACCTCGGGATTCAGGCGGTCAGCGAGCACTTCGATGCCGGTGCGGCCGTCGGGCAGCAGCGCGGCCTCCCAGGCGTGGTTGTGGTAACCGACGCGGATGCCGTACTCGGCGCCCTTCACGGCGGCCGCGTTCAGCGCCTCGGCGGTGAGGTGGATGCCCTCGACGGTGCCCCAGCGCTCGTGTGGGGTGTACGGGTCGATGACGGTCGGGATGCCGAGCGTTCTGGCGGCCGCGAAGATCTCGTCCTGGTCGGCGCTGAGCAGCGGCGCGTGGCCGGAGGGGGCGGTGAGTCCGTGCTCGCGCAGGGCGGCGGCGAGTCGGTCGGCGGTGGCCACGAAGTTGTAGGGCTCCACGTGGGTGAAGCCGATCTCGGCGACGCGGGCCACAGTGGCGGCCAGATCGGCCTCCAGGGCGTGCCGCACGGTGTAGAGCTGAATGGAGTAGTCCACGATTCTCCTCGTCGTTGAGCGAGGGTGTTGTCCCCCGAATTCAGCGTAGCCCTACTTTTGGGTTTTGTTCAGCAGAAGTCGGAGGAAATCGCAAAAAAGCCTCAGGTCGGCGGGTCACTCGAAGGCGGCGCCGACCCCGGGGATCTCCGTGCGGTAGCGCTCGAAGAGCGCACGGGCGACCGGCAAGGAATCCACGAAGGGGTGGGCGGCGATCGCTCGCCACGCCAGGGTCGGGTCGCGGGTCGCCGAGGCGGCGATCGTGAGCTGCTCGACGGCCTTCATCTGCTGCATCAATCCGAGCATGTCGCCCGTGACCGGCGCGATCGGCAGGGGGTGGATGCCATCGGTGTCCACCGTGCAGGCGACCTCGACGACTGCCCCGTCTGGCAGCTGCGGCACGGTGCCCTGGTGCGGCACGTTGAGGATCATCGTGGACGAGGAGCCGCCGGTGAGGCCGCGCATCAGGTCGAGGGCCACGGCCTGATACCCGCCGCCGTCGATATCGCTCTCCGCGCGGGAGTCGCGCTCGTCCTCCGAACGACTCTCCGCCATGTAACTGGACTCGCGCTCGTGCTTCGCGCGGGTCCACAGCTCGAGAGCGCTGTCGGGGTGGGCGTGGGCGCCGGAGTAGAAGGCGGACTGCTGCCGGTGCAGGAACTCGCCGCGGGTCTGAACCGAGGAGCGGATGCGCTCGGTCGCCTCCCGCTCGAAGTAGTAGTAGTAGAGGTACTCGTTGGGGATCGCGCCGAGCGCGCGCACCCAGTCGAAGCCCATCAGGCGCGCCTCCTCGATTCCGGCGAGGGAGCGGTCGCTCGCGAGAAGAGCGGGCAGGCGGTCCTCACCGCTGATCGAGATGCTGCGCAGCCAGCCGAGGTGGTTGAGACCGACATAGTCGAACTCCACCTCGTCCGGGGTCGCTCCGACGGCCTGCACGGCGCGGCGCATCAGCCCGATCGGGGTGTCGCAGATGCCGACGACCCGGTCGCCGAGCACGGCACGCATCGCCTCGGTGACCATTCCGGCCGGGTTGGTGAAGTTGATGACCCAGGCGTCGGGCGCGAGGCGGGCGACGGTCTCGGCGAGTCGCATGGCGTGCGGGAGGGTGCGGAGGGCGTAGGCGAGCCCGCCGGGGCCGACGGTCTCCTGGCCGAGCACCCCCAGGTCGATCGAGATCCGCTCGTCGGCGATGCGGCCCTCGGCTCCCCCGATGCGCATGGCGGAGAAGAGGAAGTCGGCTCCGCGCACTGCCTCGTCGAGGTGGGTCGTGGTGGTGACCACCGGCGGCAGCGGCAGGGTCCCGGCCAGCTGGTCAAGCACCGAGCGGATGGTGCGGAGCCGCTCGGGCGCGACGTCGTAGAGGCACAGCTCGGTGACGCGGGCCGCGGCATCCGCTGCAGCAAGCGCCTCGAATATCTGCGGCACCCGGAAGCCGCCCCCGCCGATGATCGTGAGCTTCATGCGAGGATCACCGTGCTTCCTGCCGTGCGGAACACGTCGAGGGTGGGGTGCTCGCCGGAGGTGACGACCACGTCGATGCGGGATGCCGGGCAGACCGAGAGGATCCCGGTGCCGGGGAACTTGGAGTCGTCGGCCACGAGCACGGTGCGTGCGGACGAGGTGAGGATGGCCCGCTTGATCGGCACCTCGGCGCCGGTCGAGTCCATGACCGTGCCGTCGGCCAGCACCCCGCTGGTGCCGAGGAAGCAGATCGTGCCGCGCAGTTGGGAGAGGGCGTCCTCCGTGAGGGAGCCGACGAGCGAGTGATAGGAGCGCCGCAGCACCCCGCCGAGCAGGATGAGCTCGATTCCCTCGTCGTCTCGCAGTTCGTCGAGCACCGCCACGCTCGCGGTGATCACGGTGATCCTCCGGCCGGCCAGCCGGCGGGCCACGAGGGCGGCCGTGGTGCCGATGTCGAGCACCACGACGTCGCCGTCGACGACGAGGGCGGCGGCGCGCTCGGCGATCCGCTCCTTGGCCGAAGTGGCCTGGGTGGCGACCTGCTGGAACGGCTCGCGGTCAGGCTCGACGCTGCCGCCGCCCCGCACCCGGCGCAGCAGCCCATCTGCGTCGAGGCTGTTGAGGTCGCGGCGGATCGTCGACGCGCTCACGTTGAGGCTCTCGGCGAGCTCGAGCACCGACGCCTCTCCCGAGGCGGCGACCCGACGCAGGATCGAGGCGCGGCGGGTGGAGGTGAGCATGCCCCCATCCTAATGATCAGTTATGAGCAGAAGCGAGCACGCGTGGGCGGTTGTCCTGCTCGAAATTGCCTGATAGCGTGCTGGGATGACGCCGCCGGTCGAATTCGACCTCTTCCTCTCGGGCACGATATTCTTCGACATCGTGTTCACCGGCCTGCCGTCGCAGCCCACCCCCGGCACCGAGGTCTGGGCCGAGGGTATGGGGTCGCTGCCGGGCGGCATCGCCAACCTTGCCGTCGCCGCCGCCCGCCTCGGCCTGCGCACGAGCCTCGCCGCCGGATTCGGCGACGACGCCTACGGGCAGTGGGCCTGGTCGCTGCTCGAGTCACAGGAGCGCATCGACCTCGGGCGCTCCCGCACCTTCCCCGGCTGGCACTCTGCCGTCACCGTCTCGCTCGCCACCGCCGGCGACCGCAGCATGATCACCCACGGCCACCCGATGCCGATCACCCAGCTCGAGCTCGTCGGCATCGCCCCACCGGCCCGCGCCGTGATGACCGAGCTCGACCCGGCCGCAGGTGACGAGCCATGGTGGCTGGCCGCCGTGCCCGGCTCGCCCCTCGTCTTCGCCGACGTCGGCTGGGACCCGACCGGCCTGTGGGATGTCGCCACGCTCCGCGCCCTCGACCACTGCCACGCCTTTGTGCCGAACCACGTCGAGGCCATGGCCTACACCCGCACCGACTCCCCCACCGCGGCCGTCGCGGCGCTCGCCGACCTGGTGCCGCTCGCGATCGTCACCCGCGGCAAGGACGGCGCCGTCGCCATCGACTCGAGCACCGGCGAGAAAGCGGATGTGCCGAGCCTGCCTGTCCTCTCCCTCGACCCGACCGGGGCGGGCGACGTGTTCGCCGCCGCCGTCATCACCGGCACCCTCGCGCTCTGGCCCCTCGAGACGCGGCTCTCCTTCGCCGCCCTCTGCGCCTCGCTCGCCGTGCAGCACTTCGGCGGATCACTCGCCGCGCCGGGCTGGGGCGACATCGCCGACTGGTGGCAGGTGACCAAAGCGGATGCCGGCCGCAATGCCGCCACGGCGGAGCTCGCCCGCCGCTACGCGTTCCTGGACGAGGCGACCCGCGGCGAGCGGACCCACGCCGTGCGCCGAGCCGACGCCACCTTCGGGCTGCTGACCGAGGCCGAGCGCTACGCCCCGCACAGCCACACGTGACCTGCCACCCTTGACCCGCCACCCCGACCGCAGCATCCGAGACCCGAGGACATGCACCATGAGCCGTACCCACCGCACCGCCCGCCGCACCGCGGGTGTCGTCTCCGCAGCCGTTCTCGCGCTGGTCCTCGCCGGGTGCACCCCCGGCTCCGGGGCCGCCCCGCAGGCGAGCCTCGACCCGAACCGCACGATCGAGACCGATGTCGCCGCAATGGGCGAGCTCACCCTCACCGTCTGGGACCAGGAGGTGCGCGGCGGCCAGGACGAGCAGATGACCCGCCTCAACGCGGCCTTCGAGGCCGCCTACCCGAACATCACCATCGACCGGGTGTCGCAGTCCTTCGACGACCTCGGAACGACCCTGCGCCTGGCACTGAGCGGCGACGACGCCCCCGACGTGGTGCAGGCGAATAACGCCCGGAACTCGATGGGCGCCTTCGTCGAGGCGGGCCAGCTCCTGCCGCTCGACGCCTGGGCTGACGAATACGGCTGGACCGACCGCTTCCCCGAGAGCATCCTCGGCTATTCGAGCTACAGCCAGGACGGCGCCACCTTCGGCAGCGGCTCGCTTTACGGCCTCCCCCAGGTCGGCGAGATCGTCGGGGTCTACTACAGCAAGCAGAAGCTCGCCGACCTGGGTATCGCCGTGCCCGCCGACTGGGCCGGCTTCGAGGCCGCGCTCGCCACCGCATCATCCGCTGGCACCACCCCGCTCCTTCTCGGCAACATCGAGAAGTGGCCGGCGGGGCACGTCTTCGGCCCCGTCCAGGGCGCCCTGGTGCCCAGTGACGAGATCGCGGAGCTCGGCTTCGGCAACGCAGGAGCCACCTGGAACACCCCGGCGAACCTCGCTGCGGCCACGACCCTCCAGGGGTGGCAGCAGGACGGATACTTCAACGAGGGCGTCAACGGCACCGACTACGACGCCGCCTGGCAGTCGCTGACGACCGGCGACGGCGCCTTCCTGATGGCCGGCTCCTGGCTCGCCCCCGACCTGCAGGACGCCATGGGCGACGACGTCGGCTTCTTCGTGCCGCCGGCCGTCGCCGGCGAGGGTGCGCAGACCACGGGCGGCACCGGGCTGCCGTTCACCGTCACAGCGTCCACCCCGAACATGGACCTCGCCGCCGCCTACATTGACTTCATCACCAACGACGACGCGATGGCGATCCTCGCCGAGACCGGCAACCTGCCGGTGGTGAACACGCAGGACTACGCCCCGGCCTCCGGCGTGCTGCGCGACATCTACTCCGCGTTCGGCGCGGTCACCCAGGACGGTGTGCTGCTCCCCTACCTCGACTACGCCACCCCGACGATGGGCGACACCCTCGGCGAGGGCCTCCAGGGTCTGCTCGCCGCGCAGTCGACACCGCAGGAGTTCCTCGACGCGATGGAAGCCGACTATGCCGCGTTCACCACGGCCGGCTGAGTCTCGCATGGCGGGGGCCGTTCGTCGGACCTCGACCGCGGGAAACCGGTGGACTCCCTACCTCTTCATCCTGCCCGCGTTTTTGGTCTACGGCGCTGTCGTGCTCTATCCGCTGGCGCGGAGCGTGCATCTGTCGCTCTTCGACTGGGACGGCCTGACCCTTGCGACCTTCGTCGGGGCGGACAACTACGTGGCGATCCTCGGCGATGACCGGCTGATCGCCGCGTTCGGTCACGCGTTCGTCTTCATCTTCTTCTACGCGGTGCTGCCGGTGTCGATCGGGCTGGTCATGGCGACGTTGCTGACCCGCTCCCGCGTGCGCGGGCTGTCGGTGTTCCGCACGATCATCTTCCTGCCCCAGGTCATCGCGATGGTCGTCGTCGCGGTCGCCTGGCGCCAGGTGTACGCGCCGGACGGGGTACTCAACACGGCGCTGCGCACCGTCGGCCTCGACTCTCTCACCCGCGCCTGGCTCGGCGACTACGCCTTCTCGCTGCCCGCCGTCGGCATCATCGGCACCTGGGTGTCGACCGGGCTCGTGACCGTGCTTCTGATGGCCGGCATGGCGCGGATCCCTGTCGAGCAGTTCGAGTCGGCACGCCTCGACGGCGCGGGCCCGATCCGCGAGTTCTTCTCGATCATCGTGCCGGCCGTGCGCGCGGAGACCACGGTCGCCCTGACCCTCACGGTCGTCGCCTCGCTCAAGACCTTCGACCTCATCTACGTGACCACGGGCGGCGGGCCGGGCAGCTCGACCACGGTGCCCAGCTACGAGGTGTACCGGCGGGCGTTCGAACTCGGCCAGGTCGGCTCCGCGGCCGCCGTCGGGGTCACCCTCACCGTGATCATCTTCCTGATCAGCCTCGTCATCAACCGAGCGAGCGACCGGGCCACCTCGTGAGGGTCAGCACTTCGGAGCGGCTGATGAACTACGTCATCCTCGCCGTCGTGGCGATCGCCGTGCTCGCCCCCATCCTCACCATCGTGGTCGCGGCGTTCTCCCCGGCGAGTGCCTCCGCCGCTCGCGAGGGCGCGTTCCATCCGGGCAACTTCGCGGTCGCCTGGGAGGAGGGACGCTTCGGGCAGTACATGGGCACCTCCGTGCTCGTCGCGGTGATCGTGGTGACCCTCTCCGTGGCCCTGTCGCTCCTGAGCGGCTACGCCTTCGGCACCATGACCTTCCGCGGCAGCCAGACACTGTTCTACCTGTTCCTGATCGGGATCATGGTTCCGTCTGAGGCGATCGTCGTGCCGCTGTTCTTCGACCTCCGCAGCCTCGGGCTCACGGACACGGTCTGGGCGGTGGCGCTGCCCCAGGTCGCGCAGTCGATCGCGTTCGGCACCTACTGGATGCGGGCGTACTTCCGTGGCGTCAACCGCTCGATCATCGAGGCGGCACGGCTCGACGGGGCCTCCCCGAAGCGGATCCTCTGGTCGATCCTCATCCCGATGGGGCGACCGGCGATCACCACGATGGTCGTGCTGATGTTCATGTGGACCTGGAACGAGTTCCTCATCCCCCTGGTCATGTCGCCGACCGGCGAGTTCCGCACGGCACCGCTCGGCCTCGCGCTGTTCCAGGGGCAGTACACCCAGGGCACGGCACTGCTCGCGGCGGGCGCCGTGCTCGTGGCGCTGCCCGTCGTCATCGTGTACGTCTTCCTTCAGCGCTACTTCATCCGCGGAATGCTCGACGGGGCCGTGAAGGAGTAGGGCGGCAAACACGCACCGCAAGCGCCTTGCCGCCGCGCGCCACACGGGGTTAGATCGATCCTGCCGACGATCAGGAGACCACGATGACGTTTGAGAAGCCCCAGGCCGATGAGGAGCAGGACCTCGAGGTCGGCGAGCGCAAGACCTGGGCGGCCGGCGTTCCCGGAGTGACCCACTCGATGGAACCCGCCCTCGAGCACCTGGGGGTCAACCGAACCCGCAAGACGATGCTCGCCCTCAACCAGAAGCACGGATTCGACTGCCCCAGCTGCGCCTGGCCCGATCCCGACAAGCGCAAGGCCTTCGAGTTCTGCGAGAACGGCGCGAAGGCCGTCACCTGGGAGGCGACGCCCGTCACCGTGCCCGGTTCCTTCTGGGGCGAGCACTCCATCGCCGACCTCGAGGGCCGCAGCGAGTACTGGCTGGGTATGCAGGGTCGCCTCACCGAGCCCGTCTACAAGTCCGCAGCGGATGATCGCTACCATCCCGTCAGCTGGCAGCAGGCATTCACGATCATCGCCGACAAGCTGAACTCGCTCGACTCCCCGCACGAGGCCGCGTTCTACACCAGCGGACGCACCTCGAACGAGGCGGCGTTCACCTACCAGCTGTTCGTGCGGGCCTTCGGCACCAACAACCTGCCCGACTGCTCGAACATGTGCCACGAGTCATCCGGCTGGGGAATGGGCCAGACCATCGGGGTCGGCAAGGCCACCGTGACCTACGACGACTACGGCCGCGCCGACCTGATCATCGTGATGGGCCAAAACCCGGGCACCAACCATCCGCGGATGCTCACCGCACTCGAGGAGGCCAAGGACAACGGCGCCCACATCGTCGCGGTCAACCCGATGCTGGAGGCCGGACTCCAGCGGTACAAGAACCCGCAGCGGGTGCGGGGCGTTGTCGGAGCGGGCACCAAGATGGCCGACCAGTACCTGCAGGTGCGGCTCGGCGGCGACATGGCCCTGCTGCAGGCGGTGAGCAAGCGGGTGCTCGATGCCGAGGCCGAGAACCCCGGCACCGTGCTCGACCACGACTTCCTCGACCGCTACTGCGAGGGACTCGACGCCCTGAAGGTGCACCTGGCGAACCTCGACGACGACGCCGTGCTCGCGGCGACCGGCCTGAAAGTGCAGGAGATCGACGAGCTGGCGGCACGCTACATCCGCTCGGAGAGGGTGATCATCACCTGGGCGATGGGGCTCACCCAGCAGAAGAAGGGGGTCGCCACGATCAAGGAGGTCATCAACCTGCTGCTGCTGCGCGGCAACATCGGCAAGCCCGGCGCGGGCGCCTCGCCGATCCGCGGCCACAGCAACGTGCAGGGCGACCGCACGATGGGCATCTGGGAGCAGATGCCGCCGTCGTTCCTCGGCGCGATCAAGGAGGAGTTCGGCTTCGCACCGCCGCGCGAGCACGGGCTCGACGCCGTGCAGACGATCGAGGGTATGCGCGACGGCAGGGTCAAGTTCTTCATGGCGGTCGGAGGCAACCTCGTCGCCGCGATCTCCGACACGAACGCGGCAGAGGCCGCCTTCCGTGGGACCGAGATGACCGTGCAGGTGTCGACCAAGCTCAACCGCTCGCACGCCGTCATCGGCACAGAGGCGCTGATCCTGCCGACCATGGGACGCACCGAGATCGACCGCCAGGCATCCGGCGAGCAGTTCGTCTCGGTCGAGGACACCGTGTGCGCTGTGCACGCCTCCCGCGGCACGTTGGAACCCGTGTCGGACACCCTGCTCTCCGAGGTCGCGATCATCTGCCGCCTCGCCCACGCGACCCTGGCCGACCGGGTCGCGGTGGACTGGTCCGGCTTCGAGCACGACTACGACCTCATCCGCGATCACATCTCGCACGTCGTCGCCGGCTGCGAGGACTACAACAGCAAGGTGCGCCGCGACGGCGGCTTCGTGCTGCCCAACGGCCCCCGCGACTCGCGCACCTTCACCACACCGACGGGTAAGGCCGTGCTCACGGTCAACGACCTCGAGGCGCTCGAGCGGCCGGCCGGCACCCTCATCCTGCAGACCCTGCGCTCCCACGACCAGTTCAACACCACCATCTACGGACACAACGACCGCTACCGGGGCATCAAGAACGGCCGGCACGTCATCTTCGTGAACCCGGCGGACATCGCCGAGCTCGGCCTGACCGAGGGCCAGTTCGTCGACGTGCGCGCCCTCTTCGACGACGACGCCGAGCGGGTGCTGCGCCGGTGGCGGGTCGTCTCCTACCCGACCGCGCGCGGCTGCGCTGCGGCCTACTATCCGGAGGCCAACGTGCTCATCCCGCTCGCCCACGTCGCGGAGGGCAGCAACACCCCCGTGTCCAAGGCCGTGATCGTGCGCCTCGAGGTCCGTGCCGATGAAGCGGATGTCGCGCCCCCCGACACCCGCATGACCCGCGGCTGAGCGGCCCGCGCTGCGAGATCGGGGGCCCGGCCCGCGCTATTGCGCGGTGGCGCTCCAGCCCTGACTGTCCGTGCCACCGGCCGATTCCGCGATGACGGTGGACGCGACATCCGCTGCCGACATCACAGTGTCGGCACCCGAGCGGTCGCCGCTGCCCGCCGCCTTGCCCGCCGCGTACCCGACATAGAAGGCAGTCAGGCTGCCCACGTCCGCACCTGCCGTCTCGGTGGCCCGTTCCACCACATCGAGTACAACCCGGTGGTCGAGCTTCAGGTCGAGGATCTGCAGCGCCTGGGCGAGGTGGTGGGCAAACTGGTCGAGGTCGCGGTCGTCTGATGACATGACTACAGGGATATCACCACGCGATTCCCCGACGCCAGCGGTGGACGGGCGGGTGCCGGGGAGGTAGGGCTACCGCTCGAGCTCGTGCGCGAGCGCCTCGAGCTCGGCTCCCCCGGCCATCAGCCCGGTGAGCTCGGCGATCGAGATCTCGGACTTCGTGAACTGGCCCAGACTCGTGCCGCGCTTCAGAAGAAGGAACTTGTCGCCAACCGGGTAGGCGTGGTGGGGGTTGTGGGTGATGAACACCACCCCGAGCCCCTGGTCGCGCGCTCGTGCCACGTAGCGCAGCACCACGCCCGCCTGCTTCACTCCCAGAGCGGATGTCGGCTCGTCAAGGATCACGGCCTTGGCCCCGAAATAGACGGCGCGCGCGATCGCCACCGACTGGCGCTCCCCACCGGACAGCGTGCCGATCGGCTGGTCGACGTCACGCAGGTCGATCCCCATCTTCTGGAGCTCGCTCGTGGTGACGGCCTTCATCTCCTTGACCCGCAACCGGGCGAACGGCCCTCCGGCGGTGCTGAGTTCCGAGCCGAGGAAGAAGTTGCGCCAGACCGGCATGAGCGCAACGACCGCGAGGTCCTGGTAGACGGTGGCGATGCCGGAGTCCAGGGCGTCTCGCGGACTGGTGAACCGCTTCGGCTGCCCGTAGAGGAACAGCTCCCCCGAGCTGTAGTCGTGTGCCCCGGCCAGGATCTTGATGAAGGTGGACTTGCCAGCACCGTTGTCGCCGAGCACGCAGACAACCTCGCCGACGTTGACCGAGGTCGAGACGTCGCTGAGCGCGATGATTGATCCGTAGCTCTTGCCGATGCCGCGCACCTCGAGGATGGGCGGCGCTGTCGTGAGACTCATTCGCGGACTCCTGCCTGTCGACGGACATAGAGGTTGACGAGCACGGCGAGCAGCAGCATGCCCCCGAGGAACGCCTTCAGCCAATTGTTGTCCCACTGGGCGAAGACGATCCCCTGGAGGGTCATGCCGTAGATCAGGGCGCCGAGGGCCGCACCGATGGCCGACCCGAATCCGCCGGAGAGCAGGCAGCCGCCCACCACCGCGCAGATGATGTAGATGAACTCCTGGCCGATGCCGGTCGTGGCCTGCACGGTCGCGACATCGAACAGCGACAGCATGCCGACGAGCCAGCCGGCGCCTGCGGTGCCCATGAACAGGCCGATCTTCGTGCGCAGCACCGGCACTCCGGTCTGGCGGGCGCTCTGCTGCTGCCCGCCGACGGCGAAGATCCAGTTGCCGAACCTGGTGCGCAGCAGGATCCAGGTGGCGACGGCGGTGATCGCGATCCACCAGAGCACGGAGACCTTCAGGTTCATCCCGAGCAGGGGGATGCTCGATCCGAAGTACACCCGCACGGCGTCGAAGCCGGGCACGGCGCTCATTCCCTGGATCGCGACCTGGCCGGTGACGAGCTTGGTGCCGGCGAGGTTCACCCCCTGCAGGATGAAAAACGTGCCCAGGGTCACGATGAAGCTGGGCAGTCCGGTCTTGATGACGACGATGCCGTTGAACGCCCCGACGGCGAGGGCCACGGCGAGGGCGATGGCCATCGCCAGGACGATGTTCATCCCCCACTGGGTGGTGAATGCCCCGACGAGCAGCCCGGTCGTTCCCGTCATGGCTCCGGCGGAGAGGTCGAACTCGCCGCCGATCATCAGCATCGCCACGGCGACGGCCATGATGCCGAACAGCGATGCCGAGTACAGCCAGGTCGCCGCTCCCGCCGCCGACAGGAAGGAGGTGGTGGTGAGGGAAAAGTAGGCGAAGATGCCGAGCGCGGCGACGAGCGCGCCGACCTCGGGCCGTCTCAGCAGCAGGACGAGCGGGTGGGTGGTGGCCACCCGCTCGTCCTTGGCTGGAGGGGCCGCGGTTGCGGTCGTCACGGTCAGCGCGTCCCGTTGGCCGCGAACTCGGCGATCTGTTCGGCGTTGTCCTGGGTGATGTAGCCGGGGCCCGAGTTGACCGGGAGTCCGCCGCCCACCGTGTTGCCGTTGGTGTAGAACAGCTCGAAGAATCCGACCGGGAGGTAGCCCTGGAGGTACGGCTGCTGGTCGATGGCGAAGGAGATGTTGCCGTCGATGATCAGCTGGGTGACGTCGGCCGAGACGTCGAACGTGGCTATCTGGGCCTCGCTTGCGGCGGCGGTCACGGCCTGAGACGCCGCGACGGCGATCGCCGGGTTGAGGGTGAGCACCCCGTCGATCGACGGGTCGGCCAGGAGCGAGCTCATGATCGTGTTCTGGGCGTCGGCGATGTTCGCGACATCGACCTGGACGTTCGTGACGGTGCCTCCGAAGGTGTCGGCTGCGCCGCGGCAGCGGTCCTCGGGGCCGGCGTTGCCCGCCTCGTGGATGACGCAAATGAGGTTGGTCGCGCCCTGGCTGTCGAGCCGCTGTCCGGCCCCCTGCCCGGCGACGAACTCGTCCTGACCGACGTGGGTCATGGCTCCGAGCGCGGCGGATGCGCTCTCGCCCGAGTTGATGGTGATGACCGGGATCCCGGCGGCGACGGCGTCCTTGATGGCTCCCGAGAGTCCCTCGGGGTTCGCCATCGACACGATGAGCCCGTCGACGTCGTCGGCGATCGCGGTCTGGATGAGCTGGCTCTGCTTCTGCGGGTCGGGATCGCCCTGGTAGGTGACGGTCGCACCGTAGATGTCCGCGGCCGCCTCCGCACCCGATTTCACGACATCCCAGAAGGGATCGCCGGGAACCGAGTGCACCACGAGCGCATAGGTGCGATCCGATGCGGCCGCCCCGGCCGTGTCAGTGCTGGTACTGGTGACGGGCTGGCCCGTGCAGCCGGCGAGGACGAGCGTGAGCGCTCCGGCCGCGGCCGTCGCGGTGATCCACTTCCTGGTGTTCTGTGACATGTGCATACCCTCCATTGGATATTCGGTGTGCTGTGGGTGGTTCAGGGGTCCGCGAGAATACTGCGGAGGAAGTCGATGCTTGCACGCGCCTCGAGCATCGGGCCGGCACCGGCGGCCGGCTCGGCGACCACCACGTTGTCCTGCTCGAGCACGAACCATCCGCTGTACCCGCTCGACATCAGGCTCGTGACGATCGAGCGGATGTCGATGTCGCCGCGTCCGAGCGCACGGTACAGGCCGCGGGTGACCGCGTCGTAGTACCCGAGCGCGCCGTCGCGGACCAGTGCCGCGATGCCGAGGTCGACGTCCTTGAGGTGGGTGTGCCTGATGCGGGCGCTGTGGCGCAGGGCGAAGTCCACCGGGTCGGTGCCGCCGATCAGGAGGTGTCCCGTGTCGAGGCAGAACCCGATGCTGGAGCCCTCGAGGACCCGGGAGATCTCGGCCGGGTTCTCGACGATCGTCCCCACGTGCGGGTGGATGACGGCCGTGATGCCGCGCCGGCCCGCCGCGGCATCGATCGCGTCGAGGTTGAGCAGGAGCCTGGTCCACGCCGCCTCGTCGAGTACGGGCCTGGCGGCGTCATAGCCGTCGACGCCGGTCGCCGCGGCCACGACCAGGACATCCGCCCCGGCGACCTCGAAGGCGTCGAGCTCGAGCGCGATCGCGGGGAGCGGGTCGTGGCCGTCGACGTGCAGGATCGCGGGCACAAAACCGCCGACCGCGGTCAGGCCGACAGCGCGCAGGGTGGCGGCCTTCGCCCCGCTCTCGCGGGGAAGGAAGCCCTCTGGGCCGAACTCGGTCGCGGAGAAGCCGAGGTCGGCCATCTCGCCGAGCACCCGGTCGGGGGAGAGCTGGAGCCCCCAGCCGGGCACCTCGCAGACGCCCCACGAGATGGGAGCGGCGGCGATGCGCACGGCGCTCATGCGCGGGACCCCACGCCGCTGGGCTCGCGGACCGCCGCGGTGGTCCCCACCGTCGGCGGGATCGCCACCCAGCCCCTGCTGATCCCCGACTCCTCGGCGGCGGAGACGACCCTGGCGGCCGCGACGGCGTCGTGGATAGTGGAGTTGAGTCGCTCGCCCCCCGAGACCGCCACGAGGAACTTCTTCGCCTCGATCACCTTGAGGTCGTCGTAGCCCATTGCCGTCCCGGCGCCCGGCTGGAATCGGGAGAAGTCCCCGAAGCCCGGTGACGCGTAAACCGTGGTGTAGCCGATGTGGTCGCCGGTGCGTCCGATGGCGACCTCCAGCTCGTTCATCCGCTCGAAATTCCAGCTGAGCGACCCCTCGGTGCCGTAGATCTCGAAGGTGTACCTGGCCCGCGGCCCGACGGCGACCCGGGAGGCCTCGAGGGTGCCGACCGCGCCGGAACCCTCGGCGTCGTCGGCGAAGCGCACGAGCATGGCGGAGTAGTCCTCGTTCTCGACCGGGCCGAGCTCGCCGTTCTCGATCACCGCAAAGTGGGTGCCCTGGCCCATCTGCAGCACCGGGCGCTGGGTGTAGACCGTGCTCGTCACGGCACTCACCTCGCCGATCGGCCCCACGAGGTAGTGCATGAGGTCGACGAGGTGCCCCATCAGGTCGCCGAGCACCCCGCTGCCGGCGAGGGCGCGGGTGAAGCGCCAGGAGAGCGCGCCGTGGGGTTCAGCGGAGTAGTCCGCGAAGAAGGTGCCGCGCACGTTGGTGATGCGGCCGAGCGATCCCTCTGCGATGAGCTTCTTCGCGTGCTCGACGGCCGGCGCGTGGCGGTAGTTGAACCCGACGCTGGTGACCACCCCCGCCGCATCGGCTGCGGCGGCAATGGCCCCCGTCTCGGCGGCGCTGCGTCCGGCCGGCTTCTCGATCCAGAAGGACTTGCCAGCCTCGGCGGCCGCGATGCCCATCTCGGCGTGCAGGAAGTTAGGCGCGCAGATCGACACGACGTCGACCTCGGGGTTGGCGAGCACCTCCCGGTAGTCGAGAGCGGATGTCGCGTAGCCGAGCACATCGCGCGCGAACGCTGCCCGCGCGTCTGAGCTGTCCGCCGCCTGCACCAGGCGGGTCGTGATCCCCAGCTCGGGGTAGACCATCGGAACGGCGCGGTAGGCCTTGCTGTGTAACTGACCCATCCAGCCGACGCTGATCAGGCCGACCCCGATGGGGGTGGTGGCTGCTGTCTCGCGCATCATTGCGTATCCCCTGTCGGGAGTCGATTGGACCGGTCCAGTTTCTGGATTCATCCCAACCTAGATGGCGATTGCCATTCATGTCAAGACAATCTCACACGGACCATCTTGACGCGGACGCCGCAGTAGAGGATGCCCGGACTACCAGGGTCGGCGTGACGAGGATCTGTCTACCGGGGGCGTTCGGCTCGTCAAGGGCATGGGCGGCCCGCCGCCCGATCTCGGCGTTGTCAGAGTTGACGCTGGTGAGGGAGATACGGGAGTTGGCCGCCAGGAAGGTGTTGTCGTAGCCCGTGAGGGCGACGGAGGTGGCCGCAGCTCGTTCGTCGATCGCCGTCTGCGCGCCGATCGCGGTGAGGTCGTTCATGGCGGCGATCGCGGTCGGCGGATGCGCCGACCGCAGCAGCGCGTCCGCCGCTCGGAATCCCGACGACTCGGTGAACTCGGCCGGCTCGATGCATATTTCATCGGCGAGGCCGTGCCGTCGCATCGCCTCGACATACGAGGACGCGCGTTCCACGGCGACCGGGCCGCCCTGTCCACCGAGATGGGCGATGCGCCGATGGCCGCGTTCAACGAGGTGGGCGATGACCAGGTCCATCCCGACGGCGTCGTCGCTGCGCACCGAGACCGCCATCGGCAGGTTCTCGGCGATCGCGCTCGCCACCACGATCGGCACCCCGTAGGCGAGACGGGACAGAACCGGCATGTCGGGCACGGAGCCGACGATCAGTACGCTCCGCGGCCGCAGGTCGCCGAACGCCGAGAGGATCCGCTCGTCGAGGCGGGGCGGATCGCCCTCCCGGGGTGGAAGCACCGCGCTGGTCAGCAGCCCGTACTGCCCACGGGCGGCCAGCTCGATCCTCGCCGCATCGACGATCTCCATAAAAAGCGGGTTGTGGGTGTCGGCGACGAGGATGCCGACGAAGTTGCCGTCGTCTGCGGCCAGGGCCCTCGCCAGCCAGTTCGGACGATAGCCGAGCGCGTCCGCCGCGGCGAGAACCCGCTGCCTGCGGTCGGCGCTCACCCCGGAACTGTCGCTGAACACCAGGGACACGAGCGACTTCGACACCCCGGCGGCGGTCGCGACATCGCGGATGGTCGGCCGCTTCACGGGCAGGGGGTTCACCTTCCCATGCTAGTGATGGACCGGTCCAGTGCGTCGGCCGCACCGCCATTCATGATGGCCTCACGAGTGTGTTCCCGGTCCTCCCCTCCCCCATGCTCGCGAAGGCCGTCGCCACGTTTCCGGAGCCGGACAGCGTCGCAGGTGGACTCGGCTACGAGCCGAAAAGGGAGGGCCGCTACGTCCGCGAGCTCACCGCCGCCCTGGCCGACCTGCTGCCTCACGGCTGTGTGCTCGACGGCGAGATCGTCGTCCGCAACGGCCTCCCTGGCGCCGAGCGCCTCGACGGGGAGGCCCTCGCACAGCGCATCCACCCGGCCGAGAGCCGCATCGACACCCTGTCCATCGACACCCTGTCCGTCGACACCCCGGCGAACTTCATCGCCTGTGCGACCAGGACGGGGAGCTGAAGGACGTCGGGGGCGCCTCGGCGTCCAGCGACGCGCGGCGGCTGGAGCTCGTCGACGAGCTCGCCCCATTGGCGCTGCGCGATGACGCCGGGGAAACGGTGCGCGGTGAGCGGGAGCGCACCCGGTTCTCGGGCAGCCGGGACCGGTCGGTCGTGTCGCTCGACCCGGTGGCGGTCGTCGAGGTGACGTACGACCAGATGGAGGGCGCCGGCTTCCGGCACCCCGTGCAGGTGCACCGGTGGCGGCCCGACCGCGAGGCCGCGTCCTGCACCTTCGAGCAGCGGGAGCGCCCTGTCGCCTACTACCTGAGTCGGGTGCTCGGGTAGTCAGGCGTCCTCGCCCGGTCGCGCCTCGTGGTGCTCCCGCCCGTGGCTGCGCCGGTTCTCCTTCATCTCCGCCTCGAACAGGTGCCGCTTGCCCCCGGCGAGGGTGCCCCGCACATCCGCTTCCGCCTGCTTCAAGGCGGTGTAGTAGCCGTCGTCATAGTCCTCGACGATCTGGAACGTCCACCTCCCCTGGATCACGTTGCGCCCCACCATGTCGCGCTGCAGGTCGTCGGCGATCTGGGTGTGCCCGGCGGCGCGCAGCAGGTCGACGGCCTCGCCCAGCGCCAGGTCGGCCTTGCCGGTCAGCCGGTGGAACCCATAGAGGTAGCCCCGCGCGTGCTCGACGACCTCCAGAGCCTCGGACAGCTTCCCGAGGGCCTCCACCGTCGCGTCGTCGAGTGTGGTCGGGCGGGTGTGGGCGGCGTCTGGCCGGTCTGTGCTCATGCAGGCAACCTACGTGGCTCGGGTGCGCGTGCGGCACGCCTTGACAGCGGATGTCGCGGGGCTACGGCTTCTTCGCCCGGCTGGGCTGCACGCGCGATCAGGCCGGCGCGTCCCCGAAGTCTCTCACCGGCAACCGCTCCCCGCCCTGCAGCGCGGACTGGTGGGCGACGATGCCGGGCAGGGTGAACCGCGCGGCGACCCAGGCGTTCACGGGTGGGCGTGTGCCCGTTGCGACGGCCGTGACGAAGTCGTCGACCAGGAAGTGGTGGCTCCCCTCGTGCCCGTTGTGCACCCCGTGGAACTCGGCGGGAAGCCGGTCGGTGTCGTGCACGGAGGAGTGTCCCGACACGAAGGCATCCCTGAGTGCGGGGGCCACGTTCGCGAGTGTGGGGTCGTCGACATCCGCTGTCGCCTCGGTTGCCAGCAGCGCTGTGACGTCGGTCACGCCGCTCTTGTCCTGCCAGACGGAGACGGTCGCCAGCTGCTCGAAGCTGCCCTCGGTGCCGAAGTACCGGAACCTACTCTCGCGCAGGTGCGAGGGGTAGCCGACCCGGCGCATCTCGTTGATGCGCATCGAGCCACCGCCGGCGAGCTCGAACAGCGCGGTCGCATTGGAGAAGTCGTTGTCGAACATGCTCACCTCAGTGTCGAACACCCCGTCGTCGCGGTCGTCGCGCACACCGATGCAGCTCACGCTCGTGGCGTAAGTAGGGATCGCGCCGAGCACTCCCCCGATGGAGTGGGTCGGGTAGAGCATGGGCGGGTAGGAGGCGGTCCGCTTCCACTCGGCGCCGCCGCTGTACTGGTAGGCCTCGTAAAATCCGAGGTCCATGTCGTGCACGTAGTCGCCCTCGGCGTAGAACACCCGCCCGAACTTCCCGGCCGCCACCTGGGTGCGGGCGTAGATCGTGGCCGGGTTGTAGTAGCTTGTCTCCCCCATCATGTAGGTGAGCCCGGTCGTTCGCACGGCGTCGATGATCGCCTCGATGTCCGTCTCCGAGATCGCCATCGGCACCGCGGAGTACACGTGCTTCCCCGCCGCAAGGGCCTTCAGCACGAGCGGCCCGTGCGTCCAGCGCTGGGTGAAGATGGCCACCGCGTCGATCGTCGGGTCGGCGATCATCGACTCGAAGCTCTCCGCCGTGCCATCGAGGCCGAGCCGTTCGTTGAGGTCGGCCGACCTCTCTGGCAACACATCGGTGATCACCACACGACCGACGCCCGGGTGCAGCTTGAACAGTGTCGCGAACTGGCCGGCGAACTGGCCAGCTCCGACGATTCCGAGGGTGAATGCCATGGTGATGCCTTTCATTGATGCGGATGTTGCAGGGGGCGGTGAAACGGATTACTCCTGCAGGATCGAGTTGATCCGAGCGTTGACCTCCGTCATACGCGAGACGTCCTCGCTGCCGATGTAGATGGCCTCCAGCACCGGGACCATGATCGACAGGATCTCCGCGCCGTTCGTGGTCACGGGGAACAGCACGGTGTAGCCGTCGTCGACGAGATCGGTGAACGGCGACACGTCCAGTCCCCGCGACTCGAATGCCGCGACAGCGGCCTCGGTGCCTGCCGGACGCGCCGGGAACACGACCCCCTCCTCGCCGACCATGATCTGGCACGCGTCGGATCCGAGGTAGGCGACGAACTTCGCCGCCTCCTCGGGGTAGTCGGTCTGCGCGCTGATCGAGTCGCCGAGGCCGTTGTACATGGACACGGGATGGCCAATGGGCCCGGCCGGCACCTGGGCGATCCCGAGGTCGATGCCCTCGAGTCGGCCGTATGCGCTGATGGTCCAGGATCCGTTGGGCGAGAGCGCGGCCTGGCCGGAACCGAGCTGCTGCACGGGATCGGGGGAGGTTCCGACGCTCTGGTACGACGGCATGAACCCCTTGTCGACGAGGCCGAAGAGCCAGGCGAGGGTGGCCTGGAAGCGCGGGTCGTCGAAATAGTACTCGTCACCCCAGACGTCCGCGTTGGTGTACTCCCAGCCGGTCGCAGCGGCCAGCCAGGCCCACTGCGTCTGGCCGTTGCCGTCGCCGCCCGCACCACCAGATGCGAGACCGTAGACGTCGACATTGCCGGGATCGAAACCCTCCTCGTCGCCTCGGACGCCGTTCTCGTCGACGGACAGTCGCGCGATCACGTCCTCGAAGGTCCCGCCGTCCTCGGGGTTCCACTGCAGGTCCTCGAGGTCCGCCGGCGTCATGCCGGCGTCCTCGAGGGTCCCCTCGTCGTAGAAGAGCGCGACGGTGTCGAAGTCCTTGGGCATGCCGTACTGCAGGCCGTCCTGACCGACCCACAGGTCGGCGAGGCCCTCCTGGAACCCGGAGCCGTCGAAGTCGCGGGTGGCCTCGAGGGAGTCGAGGGGCAGCAGCACACCGCGGGTGACGAACTCCGGGTACTTGGTGAGGTGATCGGCGAAGACATCGGGGCCGGCCCCCGCGACAAGGCTCGCCGTGAGCTTCTGCCAGTAGTCTCCCCACCCGTACTGGGTGAGGCGCACCTCGATGCCGGGGTTCTCCGCCTCGAACCCGGTGGCGCACTTCTGGTACGCGGGCACCTGGAGCGACTCCCAGACCCAGTAGTCGAGGGTGGCATCGGTCGAAGCGGTCGGCGTGGCGCAGCCGGTGGCGCCGATGAGGCCTACCGCGATCGCGGACCCGACGATGGTGCGCCACATGGCGCGGCGGCGCCCCTGACGCCGCGATCTGCTGGTGGACGTGGTCATGATCCGCACCTCACTTGATTCCGCTGAAGCCGATGGAGTTGACGATCTTCTGGGCAAAGCATGCGAAGAGGATCACCATCGGGGTGGCCGCGACCAGGGTGGCCGCCATCAGTCCGGCCCAGTCGGGGCCGCCCTGGGGGCTCTGGGCGGCGAAGGAGCCGAGCGCTACCGTCATGACCCTCGACTCGTCTGTGTACGAGACCATGAGCGGCCAGAAGTAGTCGTTCCAGGCCGTCATGTAGGTGAGGATCGAGATCGTCGCGATCGGGGCGACCGACATCGGAACGATCACGTTGAAGAACACCCGCACCTTGCTCGCCCCGTCGACGAGCGCCGCCTCCTCGACCTCGATGGGCACATTGAGGAAGAACTGCCGCAGGAAGAAGATCGCGAACGGCGCCATGAACAGCGACGGCAGCATGATCCCGAGGAGGGTGTCGATCAGTCCGAGTTCCTTGATGAGCAGGAAGTTCGGCAGGAGCGTGAAGATCACCGGAACCATCAGCGACAGGAGGAAGGCACCGAAGACGAGATTGCGTCCTCTCCAGCGCAGGCGGGAGAATGCGTAGGCGGCCATGGCGGAGAAGAACACCTGGCAGACCGTGATCCCCGTCGCGACGACGACGGAGTTGACGAGGTAGCGCCAGAAGTCGAGTTGGGCCCCCGACCCTCCGTCGGCGATCGCGTCGTCGATCGACTGGAGGCCGAACACCCGCTGGAACCCGCCCCAGCTGAAGTCGACCGGCAGCAGGGATGAGGCATTCGCCGCCAGCGCACTGTTGCTCGACAGCGAGGTGCGCAGCATCCAGTAGAAGGGGAAGATCGTGATGACCAGCAGGACCACCATCACGATCCAGGCGATGATCTTCCCCCAGCGGATGCGGGGGCGTGTGCGTGTCGACGGCGCGGGGCCGGGAGTGGGGTCGTCGGCGACGGTCCTGGACGATTGCGAGAGTTGAGTCATGTCCGTCTCCCTAATTGAGATCGGTTTGACCGGCCCGCGTGATGCGGTACTGGATGAAGGTGACGATCATCAGGATGGCCAGCATCGCGACGCTGAGGGCCGAGGCGTAGCCGAAGTCGAATTGGGCGAAGGCGTTGTCGTAGATGTAGACCTGCAGCACCCGGGTGGCATTGATCGGTCCTCCGCCCGTCGTCACCGAGATGGTGTCGAACACCTGGAACGACCCGATAACAGAGATGATCAGCACCAGGCCGAGGATGGGCCGCAGCAGCGGCATCGTGATCGACGAGAACATCCGCACCTCGGAGGCACCGTCGACGCGGGCCGCCTCGTAGAGGTTGCTGGGAATGGCCTGCAGCCCCGCGAAGATCAGGAGCGCGGTGTAGCCCATGTGCCGCCAGACGTTCACCAGCGCCACGGTGAGGATCGCCCACGACTCGGAGGTGAAGAACCCGATCCGGTCCAGGCCCATCCACTCGAGCACCTGATTGCCGATGCCGAGTTGGAAGTCGAGGATCCAGAAGAACACGAGTGCCGCGACGACGTTGGACACGAGGTACGGGGTGAGGATCAGGGACCGAACCAGGGTCGACTGGGTGAGCCGTTGCATCAGCACCGCGAGCGTCAGCGCGACCACCGTCTGGATGCCGATGTTCAAGACGACGAACACGAGCGTGACCCGGATCGCATTCCAGAAGACCGGGTCGGCGAACATCCGGGTGTAGTTGTCGAAGCCGATGAACTCGGCGGCCGACAGCAGGTCCCAGGAGGTGAAGCTCAGCCACATCCCACGCAGCAGCGGCCAGAAGTAGAACGCCAGCAGCCCGATCGCGGCCGGGAGCACGAACAGGAACGCGAGCCGGGAGTCATCGCCGCCGGTCCACCCCCGGCGGGTCTTCCCGGGTGGAGCCTCAATCCGCGCTGCTCGTATGCGGGGTGCTGATGTTGTCACAGTGACTCCCTTGTCATCCGTTGGTCGTTCGTGCGCCGTGCGGTGGAACGGTGCTGCGCCGCACCCGCTGCGTGGTGTCAGCGCGCTGTGAGGGCCGGTGGCAGCAGGTCGTGATGCGCCTCGAAGAGTTCCTCCGTCATCGAGCGGATGTCCTCCAGCGTGAGCAGAGCACTGGTGAGCGGGTCCACGGCCACCGCGTGGAAGACGTGTTCCCGCGTTCCGGTGAGTGCGGCCTCGACGGCGAGCGTCTGAAGGTTGATGTTCGTGCGGTTGAGGGCTGCGAGCTGGGGCGGGAGGGCACCGATGGCGACCGGCTGCACCCCTTTGCCGTCGATCAGGCACGGCACCTCCACGCAGGCGTCGGAGGGCAGGTTCGAGATGAGCCCGGAGTTGGGCACGTTGCCGTAGACGACGGTCGGCACCCCGGTGACGACCGCGTTGATGATGCTCGCACCGTATTCGACGGAGGGTTCGAGGTTGGCCTTGAGTTTCTCGAGCTGCTGTTCGATGTCGCCGGTCACGTCGTGGGCGACACAGATCTCGTAGTAGTCCCACCGTTCCGGGATGTATTCGAGCACCGTCTTCGCATCCTTGCGGAAGTAGGGGACGTACTCGGAGGCGTGATGGCTCGACTCGGTCTGGAAGTAGCCGAACGAGTTCATCAGCGCCGTGCGGACCTGCTCGTTCCCGCCCTCGTAGTTGCTCGAGGCGGCGGCGGCCTCGCTGTGGTCGCCGTCGTCGTCTGTGAGGTCCGCAGCGGCGCGGCCGCGCTGGTGGAGGGCGGACATGGTCTCGCGCAGGCGGGGGTAGAGGTCCTCCTGTCCGTGCTCGAAGCTGAGGATCCACGCCTGATGGTTGATTCCGGCGCACACGTAGGTGAGTTCGCCGTAGGGGATGTCGAGGGTGCGGGCGAGCATCCGCGTGGTGCCCTGCACGCTGTGGCAGAGGCCGATGGTCGACAGGCCCTTGGCGTTGAGGAAGCCGGTCGCCATCGCCATCGGATTCGCGTAGTTGATGAACTGGGCGTCCGGGCAGAGCTCGAGGGCGTCCGCCGCGATGCCTTCGTAGGCCGGCACGGACCGCAGGAACCGGAACACCCCGCCCGGCCCGACCGTGTCACCGACCGTCTGGTCGACCCCGTACCTGCGGGGGATCTCGACGTCGTGGCGGTAGGACTCGATCCCGCCCACCTGGAAGGTGACGATCACGAAGTCGGCGTCCGTCAGAGCCTCGCGCCGGTCGGTCGTCTCGATGATCGTCGTGTCGAGGCCGTGATGGGCGACGAGCGCCCGCGCCGCGGTCGCGGTGCGGGAGACCCTCTCCGCATCGAGGTCCATCAGGCACAGGGTGCTCGACTGGAGCGCCGGGAAACTGACGAGGTCGCCGATGAGTCGGAACGGGAAGACGAATCCTCCCGCGCCGATGATCGTGATCTTCGGAGGTCGGGTTGTGGGGTACATGACCCCAGGCTAGGAGCGAGCCGTGGTCCACAACCTCCGCCGTCAGCTGCACTTACTCCGGGATCCTCAGGTCGTGACCTAGCCTGTAGTCATGTCCATCGTTGTGCATGACCCGCCCACGGATTCGTTCGCCGTCGATGTGCTCGACCCCGCCATCTGGAGCCGGCGGGGCGAAGCGCTGGCAATGGAACGCTCACACCAGCACGATGACCTCGAGCTCAACTTCGTCCTGCGGGGCCGCCTCGACTACCTCTTCGGAGGCGAGCACATCAGCGTTCCAGCCGGACACCTCGCCATGTTCTGGGGAGCGACCCCGCATCGCCTGATCGAGTCGTCCTACGACGAGCCGGGTGACAGCTGCTGGCTCCACATCCCGTTGAGCACCGTACTGCGCTGGGGTCTGTCCACCCGGGACCTCAACGAGGTTCTCCAGGGCCGTCCGGTGATCGTGCCCACCGGTGCGGCCGGACGCGACGTCGAGTCGATGTTCATGTGCTGGATGCGGGAGCTCGAGGACGAGGACGGCGAGACGATCGCTCTCATCGAGGCCCACGCCCTCGTGCGTCGGCTACTCGGTTACCACCGTCGGTCGACAGGGCACGCGACGGCTCTGACGCTGGCGGGGACCGGGGCGTCCGAGTCGATGCAGCGGGTGACCGCGATGGCCCAGTTCATCGTGGCGCACTTCCGGGAGCCGGTCACCACGGCCGAGATCGCCGACGCGGTGCATCTCAACACCCACTACGCCATGTCGCTGTTCCGGCGGTCGGTCGGCACCACCCTGGGCGACTATCTGACCCGGTGCCGGGTCTCGGAGGCGCAGCGCCTGCTGCTCACCACCACGCTCGGAGCCATCGAAATCGCCCACGCGGCCGGTTTCGGGTCACAGAGCAGCTTCTACGCCCACTTCACCCGGATCTGTGCGTGCTCGCCGGGGGACTACCGGGCACGCCACCGGTGAGCGGATGTCGCGGGGCTACGGCTTCTTCGCCCGGCTGGGCTGCACGCGCGGCGGCTCTCCCGGCATCTTCGGGAAGTCGGGAGGGAACGGCAGCTCGCCCCGCCCCGCGGCGAGGTCCCGCTCCCACCAGCCCTGCAGCACGTCGATCGTGCCGGGGTTGGCGGTGAAGTGCGCCCAGGGGTCGCCGACGGTGGCGAGCCGGTCGGGCACCGTGAGGATCGTGAAGGCGGTGGGGTCGGCGTTCTCCAGCTCGTCCCAGCCGATCGGGCAGGAGACAGGCGCGTGGGCGAGCGCCCGCGGACTGTAGGCGCCGGCCATGGTGCGGTCGCGGTTGGCCTGGTTGAAGTCGACGAAGATGCGCTCCCCGCGCTCCTCCTTCCACCAGGCTGTCGTCACCTGCGAGGGCATCCGCTTCTCGAGCTCCCGGGCTGCGGCGATCACGGCGTGGCGCACGTCGAGGAAGTCGTGGGTGGCCTGGATAGGCGCGAACACGTGCAGGCCCCGGTTGCCCGAGGTCTTGATGAAGGCGGTGAGACCCGCCTCGTCGAGCACGGCGCGCAGCTCGATCGCCACCGGGATCGCGTCGTCGAAGTCGGTGCCCGGCTGCGGGTCGAGGTCGATGCGCAGCTCGTCGGGAAAGTCGGACGTCGCGGCGCGGGAGGCCCAGGGATGGAACACGACAGTGTTCATCTGAACGGCCCAGACGGCGGCGGCCGGCTCGTCGATGACAAGCTGCGGGTGGCTGCGGCCGCTCGGGTACGTGACAACGACCGAGCGGATGAACTCGGGGGCCCCCTTCGGCGGGTTCTTGGAGAAGAACTGGTCGCCGTCGATGCCGTCGGAGAAGCGCTGCAGCGACACAGGGCGGTCGCCGTTCGCGGCGACGAACGCCGGGCCGACCGCGACGATGTAGGTCGCGAGGTCGAGCTTGGTGATGCCGGGCTCCGGCCAGAGCACCCGTCCAGGGCTCGAGATGCGCATCTCGCGCCCGCCCACAGGAACGGTCACAGCCTCGGTTGCCATGCCGCTACGGTACTCCCCCGGCTGGCCCGTGCGGGTGGGGCTAGACGAGCACCGGGATCGTGCCCGTCGCCGCGTGCACTGGGACCGGCGCGACAGGCAGCGGAGACATCGACAGGATCGGGATCGACGCGGTCGCGGTCGACAGGATCGGGATCGACGCGGTCCCGGTCGACAGGATCGGGATCGACGCGGTCGCGGTCGAGAGGATCGGGATCGACGCGGTCGCGGTGGAGAGGATGGTGATCGACGCGGTCGCGGTGGAGAGGATCGGGATGGCCGGGAGGTCGTCCGGGGTGGCGACGTCCGCGACATCCGCTGCCTGATCGAGAAGGGAGCCGGCCATCGGGATGATCGTGATCGACTTGGTGAGCGGAGCGAGGCGGCGGCCGCGGCGCACGATGATGATCGTGGCGATCGACAGCGGGAAGCTCACGATGCTCGGCGCCATGACCCAGAACGACCCGCTGACCGCGCCGAACACTCCCCACAGGAGGTAGCTCGCGGCGGAGAACCACTGCGTCGTCTCGGAGACCCCGGCGAGTTTCAGCGCGTCATTGCGGTTGCGCCAGGTGATGCGTGCCTGG
>JACMNE010000058.1 GCA_014378715.1 Microbacteriaceae bacterium | reverse complement strand
TCCCTGGACCCAGGCCAGCGGATGGCGCGTCGGCGCCCACCGCGCCAGGCGCATCGTGATCGACGTCCCCGAGCAGAGCGGGTACCGGCGAGTTGTGGCGAGTGTGGCTGCGGATGGCGTGGTGAGTGTGGACGGTGTGGAGGTGCATGACGGTGTCCTCCGCACGGTACACAGCGCACGCGAGCCAGCCGATTCGCAATCACTCGGCGCGCTCTGGCTCGCCCGCGACGGCGTCACCTGGCGCTTCGGAGTGCCCAGCCGCGCCGAGCTGATCGGCGAGGCCCGCGCCGCGCTCACCCGCGCCCCGGGGGAGGCCAGCCCCGAGATCGCCTCACCGATGCCGGGAACGATCGTCGCGCTGCACGCCGCGACCGGCGACCGCGTCGAGGCGGGCGACCCGGTACTGAGCGTCGAGGCCATGAAGATGGAGCACCGTGTGCTCGCGCCGCTGTCTGGGGTTCTCACACTCTCGGCCCGCGCCGGCGACGTGGTGCGCGCCGGCGACGTGCTCGCCCGCATCACGCCCGAAGATCACCCACCGATAGTTGAGGAGACCCCATGAGCCACGAACTCACCGACGAGCACCAGCGCCTGAGCGACACCGTGCGCGATTTCGCCGACACCGTCGTCGCGCCAGCCGCCTACGAGTACGACACCAAACGCCAGCTGCCGTACGAGATCATCGCCCAGATGGGCGAGATGGGGCTCTTCGGCCTCCCCATCCCGGCCGAGTACGGCGGAGGGGGCAAGGACTACCTCTCGCTCTGCCTTGCCGTCGAACAGCTCGCCCGCGTCGACCAGAGCATCGCCGTGACCCTCGAGGCCGGGGTGGGGCTCGGCATCATGCCGGTCTTCCGCAGCGGCACCGAGGCCCAGCGCCAGGAGTGGCTGCCGATGCTCGCCAGCGGATCGGCGCTCGCCGCGTTCGGACTCACCGAGGCGGATGCCGGCTCCGATGCGGCAGGCACGAAAACCACGGCCAGGCTCGAGGGAGGCGACTGGGTGATCGACGGCACGAAGCAGTTCATCACCAACTCCGGCACCCGCATCACCCGGCTCGTGACGATCACTGCTGTCACCGGCGAGTCCCTGCGCCCCGACGGCTCGCTCAAGAAGGAGCTCTCCGCGATCCTCGTGCCCACCCCGACCGCCGGATTCACCGTCGAGCCCGCCTACGACAAGGTCGGCTGGCACACCTCGGACACCCACCCGCTCACCCTCAGCGGGGTCCGCGTCCCCGAGGCGAACATGCTGGGGGAGCGCGGCCGCGGCTTCGCCAACTTCGTGCAGACCCTCGACGAGGGCCGCATCGCCTTTGCCGCCCTCTGCACGGGAGCCGCGCAGGGCTGCCTCGACGAGTCCATCCGCTATGCATCGAGCCGCAACGTCTTCGGCCGCCCCATCGCCTCCAACCAGCACATCGCCTTCTCGATCGCCCGGATGCAGGCGCGGGTGCACACCGCCCGGCTCGCCTACTACGACGCCGTCCAGCGGATGATGCGGGGCGAACCCTTCAAGCTGCAGGCCTCCATCGCGAAGATGGTCGGCAGCGAGGCTGCCATGGAGAACGCCCGCAGCGCCACCCAGATCTTCGGCGGCTACGGCTTCATGAACGAGAACCTGGTCGCCAGGCACTACCGCGACTCGAAGATCCTCGAGATCGGCGAGGGCACCACCGAGGTGCAGCTGATGGTCATCTCGCGCGAGCTCGGGCTCGACCGGCTGACCGCGCCGGCCGTCGATGCTCCGACCCTGGCGGGGGTGGCCCGGTGAGCGCGCAGGAGCGCCGCGTCGTGGAGCAGCGCGGTCTCTGGTTTGAGGAGTTCGACCCCGGTGCCGTCTACGAGCACCGGCCCGGCCGCACCATCACCGAGGCCGACAACGTGCTCTTCAGCACCCTGACGATGAACCCGCAGGCGCTGCACCTCGATGCGGCCTACGCGGCCACCCAGCCCTTCGGGGAACGGGTCGTCAACTCCATGCTCACTCTCGCCACCATGGTCGGGCTCTCGGTGGCGCAGCTCACGCAGGGCACGATTGTGGCCAACCTCGGGTTCGGCGCGGTGGAGTTCCCACATCCGCTCTTCCATGGAGACACGATCTACTGCTCGAGCATCGTGCTGTCGACCCGCGCATCGGTGTCGCGGCCCGGCCAGGGGATCGTCGTGCTGGAGCACACCGCGCGCAACCAGCACGGGGTCGTGGTGGCGGTCGCGACCCGATCCGTGATGATCTGGTTCGGCGTGTCGCGCAATTAACCCTCAAGGCGACGGTCAGACTTATCACAGCACACCGAAGGTGCTGATTGGGGTCGGACATGGCGCGTCATCGTTATCACCGGGGACTGACATTCTCGCGGGCGAGGCATCGCTCAGCCGGACCCGTGCAGCGCCTGCTCGAACACGGTCTGCACACCGTGATCCTCTCGACCGCCGCCGCG
>JACMNE010000002.1 GCA_014378715.1 Microbacteriaceae bacterium | reverse complement strand
TCGCTGACTGTCATCATTCCGCAGATTCAGTGTTCCCGGCGGCGCTCACCACACGGCGCCCCAGGGTTTCGGGCCGGTGCCCGCGGCCCGCGACATCCGCTCCTGAATAATGAACGAGCGGATGTCGCGGAATGACGGCCGACTCCTGAATGATGGTCGGGACGCTAGAGGCTCGTGGCGTCCTGGACCTCGCCGACGAGCTCCTCGATGATGTCCTCGAGGAAGAGCACCCCGGTGGTGGTGCCCTGCTCGTCGAAGACCTGGGCGACGTGGGCGCCGCTGCGCCGCATCGACGCGAGGGCGTCCTCCAGCTCGCTCGACTGCAGGGTCGAGGAGAGTCGGCGGATGCGCTTCGCGGGAACCGCATGGCCGAAGGTGTGCGTGCCGGTGAGGTCCATGACGTCCTTGAGGTGCAGGTAGCCGGTCAGGTCGCCGTCGTGATCGGTGAGGATGTAGCGGGAGAACCCGTGCCGGGCGACGGCGACCTGGATGTCGGCCGGCGTCGCCGTCTCGGGCAGCAGCACCATGTCGACCAGGGGCACCTCGACATCCGCGACCTTCTTGGTGGTGAACTCGAACGCGGCCGTGAGGGTTCCGCTGGCGTCGGTCAGAGCGCCCTCATGGGTGGACTGGCGCACGATGTTCGCGACCTCGTCGATGGTGAACGCGCTCGTCGCCTCGTCCTTCGGCTGCACCTTGACCAGGCGCAGGATGCCGTTGGCCGCCGTGTTGAGCACCCAGATGACCGGACCGACGACCTTGGAGACGAACACCAGCGGCGGCGCGAGGATGAGCGCGGCGCGGGTCGGTACCGAGAACGAGATGTTCTTCGGCACCATCTCGCCGATGACGACGTGCAGGAAGGTGACGATGAGCAGCGCTGCGGCGAAGGCGATGATGCCGATGGCCTGCACCGAGAGGCCGGTGAGCCCGAGTGGGATCTCCAGCAGGTGGTGGATCGCCGGCTCCGACACATTGAGGATCACGAGTGAGCAGACGGTGATGCCGAGCTGGCTCGTCGCGAGCATCAGGGTGGCGTGCTCCATGGCCCAGAGGGTGGTCTTCGCGGCCTTACTGCCGGCCTCGGCCCTCGGCTCGATCTGCGACCGGCGCGCGGAGATGACCGCGAACTCGGCCCCGACGAAGAAGGCGTTGACGGCCAGCAGGACGACCAGCCAGATCAGGCCGGGCAGGTACTCACTCATTTACTTCGGCCTTCGCGCTCGGCAGGGACACATGGTCGGGGTCGGTGGGGGTGTACTTCATCCGCTCGATGCGGTTGCCGTCGACGCGTTCGACGCGCATCACGCCGCCGTCGACCTCGACCTCGTCACCGAGCTCCGGGGTGCGGTCGAGCTCATCCGCGATGAACCCGCCGATGGTGTCGTACTCCTTGCCGTCGGGGACGGCGACTCCTGCACGTTCGAGCAGCTCGTCCGGACGGAGAGAGGCGGCGAAGGTGATCGAGCGCCCGGTGCGCACCACGCCCACCCGGGAGCGGTCGTGCTCGTCCTCGAGCTCGCCGACGAGTTCCTCGACGAGGTCCTCGAGCGTGACGATTCCCGCGGTCCCGCCGTGCTCGTCGGAGACGATCGCGATCTGAAACCCCTGCTTGCGCAGGATGCCGAGCAGCGAGTCGACGCCCATCGATTCGGGCACCCGCAGCGGGGGCGTCATGAGGCTCGCCGCGATGACGATCGCGCGCTCGGGCAGGGTCACCGCGAACGCCTGCTTGACGTGCACGATCCCGAGGATCTGGTCGGTGTCGCGCCCGATCACCGGGAACCGCGAGAACCCGGTCGAGGTGGCGAGCGACACGATGTGCTCAGCGCTGTCCCCGGCGCGCACCGTCGTCGTCCTGACCCTGGGGGTCATCACGTCGGCCGCCGCGTGGTCCGAGAACCGCAGCGACCGGTCGAGCAGCGTCGCGTGGTCGGCGTCGAGCAGGCCCTCCAGGGCCGAGCGGCGCACGAGGAACCCCAGTTCCTCCGCGCTCCTGGCGCCTGAGAGCTCCTCCTTCGGCTCGATTCCGAACGAGCGGATGATGGCGTTGGCCGTGTTGTTGAACAGGAGGATGACGGGCTTGAACACCGCGGTGAACAGTGCCTGGAATGGGATGACGAACTTCGCCGTCGCGAGCGGAAGGGCCAGGGCGAAGTTCTTCGGCACGAGTTCACCGATGATCATCGAGAAGACCGTGGCGATCAGGATGCCGATCACCGAGCCGATGCCGGGCACGATCTGGTCCGGGATGCCGATCCCGGTCAGCGGGCCGGTCAGTAGGGCGCTGATCGCGGGCTCGAAAGTGTAACCGGTGAGCAGCGTCGTGAGCGTGATGCCCAGCTGAGCGCTCGACAGGTGGGTCGAGGTGATCTTGAGCGCCGAGATCGTCGGGCCGAGTCGCTTCTCGCCGCGGGCCTCGCGTGCCTCGAGCTCGTTGCGGTCGAGGTTCACGAGAGCGAACTCCGAGGCCACGAAGAAGCCGGTTCCGACGGTGAGCACGAGCCCGATGCCGATCATGATCAGCTCATGCATGAATGAGCCCCTCCGGTCGTGCCGCGTGTATCAGGTGCGGGCGGTGAAGGGGCACAGGTTTATCGGTATGGTCCATCGTTCTCTTCACATTAGGGGTACGAAGCTGGTAATTCCACCGAATCGGGGTACGTCGCCGCGAGATTTCACGCGATGGACACACGGGGCCACTGACGGGGTACGGATCCGTGCCCGCAACATCCGGGGTGGTTACGGTGGGGAGATGACAACCGAGAAGAATTCACAGCCGTTTTCCCGTCTCGCCGACTACATCGCCCTCCCTCGGGTGGAGAGCCTCGCCCTGTCACCCAGTGGAAAGCAGGCAGTTCTCACGGTCGCCACCCTCGCCCAGGACGGCACCACCTTCGAGCGCGCCCTCTGGAGCGTCGCCGCCGACGGTTCGGGCGCATCCACCCGCCTCACCCGCTCCGCGAAGGGCGAGTCCGGCGCCGGATTCACCGGATCGGGGGACATCCTCTTCGTTTCCGCCCGCCCCGACACGTCCGCCGACCCCGACACCGAGGCGGCCCAGCTCTGGCTGTTGCCCGCTGCCGGTGGCGAGGCCCGCGCCGTCACACGCCTGTCCGGCGGCGTCTCCGGCATCGCCGCCACGGCCGCGCGCAGCGACACGATCGTGATCACCGCAGACCTGCTGACCAGCGCCGTCGATCTCGAAGCCGATGCCGCGGCCCGCGCCCTCCGCACGAAGCACAAGGTCGCCGCGATTCTGCACGAAAGCTACCCGGTGCGCTACTGGGACGCCGACCTGGGCCCGGCGGAGCCCCACCTGCTGAGTGTGCCGCTGGCCGGGCTGCGGGAGGACGCCGTGCCCGCGGTTGCCACCGGCGACACCCAACAGCTTCCTCGCCCGATCGACCTCACCCCCGGTTCCGGCCGCACCGGGAACACCGCAGGACAGGTGCTCACTGCGGACGGCACCACCCTCATCGCCGCACTGCGTGTGCAGGAGCAACGCTCCGGTCGCTATGTGCTCGCCTCTATCGACGTCGCCACCGGGGTGCGCACCATCCTCTTCGACGAGCCGGACGTGCAGTTCCAGGCGCCGACCGTGAGCCATGACGGCAGCCGGATCGCCTACGTGCGCACCGAGCTCAGCACCCCGGACGGCCCGGCCGACCAGGAGGTCTGGACCGCAGGCATCGACGGCAGCGCCCCGCGCCGGATCGCCACCGACTGGGACCGCTGGCAGTCGAGCATGGTCTTCGACACCGACGACCTCGCCATCATCGCCACCGCCGACGACAACGGCCGCGGCCCGATCTTCCGCCTGCCGCTCGACGGCTCCCCGGTGGAACGCCTCACGGACGACGACTTCAGCTACTCGCACGTCGCCGTCGACCCCACCACCGGCGACCTCGTCGCCCTCCGCTCGTCGTGGACCGCCCCCTCGCACCCCGTGCGCGTCAGCCGGAGCGGCGCCGTCACGGCCCTGGCGACCCCGGCCGTCCTGCCGGAGGCGCCTGGCTCCATCACCGAGATCGAGACCGTCGCGGAGGACGGCGCCCGAGTGCGCGCCTGGTTGCTGGTGCCGGATGGCGCGACATCCGCTGCTCCGGCACCCCTGCTGCTGTGGATCCACGGCGGCCCGCTGAACAGCTGGAACGCCTGGAGCTGGCGCTGGAGCCCGCTGCTCGCCGTCGCCCGAGGCTACGCGGTGCTGCTGCCCGACCCCGCCCTCTCGACCGGGTACGGCCTCGACTTCATCGCCCGCGGCTGGAACTCCTGGGGAGCGAAGCCCTACACCGACCTGCTGTCGATAACGGATGTCGCGGAGGCGCGCGACGACATCGACGCGAGCAGGACGGCCGCGATGGGCGGTTCGTTCGGCGGCTACATGGCCAACTGGGTGGCCGGACACACCGCCCGGTTCCGGGCGATCGTGAGCCACGCGAGCCTGTGGGCGCTCGACCAGTTCAACGGCACGACCGACAACTCCAGGCACTGGCAGAGCATCTTCTCGGCGCAGGGCATGATCGACAACTCCCCGCACCACTCTGTGCGCGACATCGTGACTCCGATGCTCGTGATCCACGGCGACCACGACTACCGGGTGCCGATCGGCGAGAGCCTGCGCCTGTGGTCGGAGCTCGCCGAGCACCACGCGGAGGCGGACGGCAGCACCAGGCACAAGTTCCTCTTCTTCCCGGACGAGAACCACTGGATCCTGAAGCCGCAGCACGCGATCGTCTGGTACGAGACGGTCTTCGCGTTCCTCGACGAGCACGTGCAGGGCAACGAGTGGAAGCGGCCGGAACTGCTCGGCTGAGTCGCAGGGGTAACGGCGGACGCGTAATCGGGTACTCTGTCATTCGCGAAGGGGAGTATCCCACCTCGCCGTAGTCGTCAGTACGGGCAGCAGTGTTGGTGCTCCGGTTACGGTGGTGCAGTCTGCTGCACGGGAGAGACTTTCGGGCTATCTGCGTACGCGCCCACCCTCCCATCGAAAGAACCACCATGGAACTCACCGCCCTTCCCGTCGCCTTCGAGGTGACCAGCATCATCGTCCTCGTCGCGATCATGATCATCGACCTGCTGATCGTGCTGCGGCGCCCGCACGTGCCCTCGCTCAAGGAGTCGAGCCTGTGGGTCGCGTTCTACGTGAGCCTGGCGCTCATCTTCGCGCTGCTGATGCTGCTCATCGGCGACACCGAGCACGCCGGGCAGTTCCTCGCGGGCTGGCTCACCGAGTACTCCCTGAGCATCGACAACCTCTTCGTCTTCGTCATCATCATGGCCAGGTTCGCGGTGCCCCCGAAGCTGCAGCAGGAGGTGCTGATGATCGGCATCATCATCGCCATCATCCTGCGCGGCATCTTCATCCTGCTCGGCGCGCAGCTCATCGAGAACTTCTCCTGGATCTTCTACATCTTCGGCGCGTTCCTGCTCTACACCGCCTACAAGCAGGCATTCCAGAGTGACGAGAGCGGCGACGAGGCCACGGACAACTTCTTCATCCGCTCGATCAAGAAGCGCGTCGCGACCACCGACGAGTACCACGGTGCCAAGCTGCGGGTGTCGATCGACGGCCGCAAGGTGTTCACGCCGATGCTCATCGTGTTCCTCGCGATCGGCTCGACCGACCTGCTCTTCGCCCTCGACTCGATCCCCGCGATCTTCGGCATCACCGAGAGCCCGTTCATCGTGTTCACGGCCAACATCTTCGCCCTGATGGGCCTGCGCCAGCTGTACTTCATGCTCGGCGGGCTGCTCGAGCGTCTCGTCTACCTGCACTACGGCATCGCGTTCATCCTCGCCTTCATCGGCGTGAAGCTCGTCTCGCACGCCATGCACGTGAACGAGCTGCCGTTCATCAACGGGGGACAGCCGATCCTGTGGGCACCGGAGATCGGCACATTCCAGTCGCTCGGGGTCATCATCGGCGCGATGGCGGTCGCGACCATCGCGAGCCTGATCAAATCGGGCCACGACGAGCGCAAGAAGAAGCTCGAAAACGCGGACTCCTGACCCGCCGCAGCGCAATCGCTGGCCGTCACTGACGGCGGTGTCCCCCAACCAGGCCAACGGGATCGTCACCGTCGGCCGTCCTGGAGTGCGTGCCCCGCGCCACAAGCGGACAGCGGCAGCGCGTGACCGCCCGCCGTGTTCCTCGGCGGCCGCGGTGAACCCGCAACGTAGAATGAGCCCATTGGGTGTGCGCGCCCACCCCCGACAGGAAGGCATGATGATGGGCAGGACGCTGGCAGAAAAGGTGTGGGACGACCATCTGGTCGTCAAGGGTGCCGACGGCAACCCCGACCTCCTCTACATCGACCTCCACCTCGTCCACGAGGTCACGAGCCCGCAGGCCTTCGACGGACTCCGCCTCGCGGGCCGCCCCGTGCGTCGCCCCGACCTCACGATCGCCACCGAGGACCACAACACCCCGACGCTCGACATCGACAAGCCGATCGCCGACCTGACGAGCCGCACGCAGATCCAGACCCTGCGCAACAACGCCGTCGAGTTCGGCATCCGCCTGCACTCCCTCGGCGACATCGAGCAGGGGATCGTGCATGTCGTGGGACCCCAGCTCGGCCTCACCATGCCCGGCATCACCGTCGTCTGCGGCGACTCGCACACCTCGACCCATGGCGCGTTCGGTGCGATGGCACTGGGCATCGGCACCAGCGAGGTCGAGCACGTGCTCGCCACCCAGACCTTGCCGCTGCAGGCCTTCAAGACCATGGCCATCACGGTCGAGGGCGAGCTGCGCGACGGCGTCACAGCCAAGGACATCATTCTCGCCGTCATCGCCAAGATCGGCACCGGCGGTGGCCAGGGCTACGTGCTCGAATACCGTGGCAGCGCCATCCGCTCGCTCTCTATGGAGGGCAGGATGACGATCTGCAACATGTCGATCGAGGCCGGGGCGCGCGCCGGCATGGTCGCGCCGGACCAGACCACCTACGACTACCTGTTCGGCCGCCCGCACGCCCCGCAGGGCGCCGACTGGGACGAGGCCGTCGCCTACTGGAACACGTTGGCCACCGACGACGACGCCGTCTTCGACGCCGAGGTGTACCTCGACGCGAATGAGCTCGAGCCCTTCGTCACCTGGGGCACCAACCCGGGCCAGGGCGTCTCGCTCAGCGGCTCCATCCCCGACCCCGAGACGATCACCGACCACAACGAGCGCGCGGCGGCCGAGCGCGCCCTCGCCTACATGGACCTCGCCGCCGGCACCCCGATGAAGGACATCGCCGTCGACGCGGTGTTCATGGGGTCGTGCACCAACAGCCGCATCGAGGACCTCCGCGCGTTCGCGTCGGTCATCAAGGGCCACCGCAAGGCCGACGGCGTGCGGGTGATGGTCGTGCCAGGCTCCGCCAGGGTGCGCATCGAGGCCGAGGCTGAGGGCATCGACAAGATCGTCACCGACTTCGGTGCCGAGTGGCGCTTCGCCGGCTGCTCCATGTGCCTCGGCATGAACCCCGACCAGCTCGCCCCGGGCGAGCGGTGCGCATCGACGTCGAACCGCAACTTCGAGGGCCGCCAGGGCAAGGGCGGGCGCACCCACCTCGTCTCGCCCCTGGTCGCCGCCGCGACCGCGATCCGCGGCACGCTCTCCGGACCGTGGGACGTCGCAGCAGACACGAGAACAGCAGAAGCCACGGCCACCGCCGACGGCATCACGGCAGGAGGGAACGACTGATGGACAAGGTCACCCAGATCACCGGCATCGCCGCGCCCCTGCCCGACTCCAACGTCGACACCGACCAGATCATCCCCGCGGTGTTCCTCAAGCGCGTCACCAAGACCGGCTTCGACGACGCCCTCTTCTTCGAGTGGCGCAAGAACCCGGACTTCGTGCTCAATCGCCCCGAGTTCCAGGGCGCGCGTGTGCTCATCGCTGGCCCCGACTTCGGCACGGGATCGAGCCGCGAGCACGCAGTCTGGGCGCTGCGCGACTTCGGATTCGCCGCGGTGCTGAGCCCCCGCTTCGGTGACATCTTTCGGGGCAACGCCGGAAAACAGGGCCTCCTCGCCGGCGAGATCAGCGAAGCGGATGCTGCGCGGATCTGGGCGCTGATCGGCGAGAACCCGGGCATCGAAGCCACCGTCGACCTCGTCGGACGCACTGCGACGGTCGGGTCGATCACGGTTGTCTTCGAGATCGACGAGTACACTCGCTGGCGGCTGCTCGAAGGTCTCGACGACATCAGCCTCACTCTCCGCGACAAGGACCAGATCACGGAATTCGAGGCCGGACGGGCTGCCTGGCGCCCGCGCACCCTTCCAGCCCGGTGATCACGTCTCCTTTTTTCCCACAGTCAGCGCAGGTATCTCTATGAATCCGCTCGTCAATGTCGCCCCGGACACGTCCCCGCAGCACGACAGCGCACGACAGAAGGACTCACAGAAGGCGGGAGCCCGCGTCGGGCTCACGGCCGACTCGATCACCATCAACGGCGGCAAGCCGTTGACCGGCACGATCGCCGTGCGCGGGGCGAAGAACCTGGCCACCAAGGCCATGGTCGCCGCCCTCCTCGGCGAGACCCCCAGCCTGCTCAAGGACGTTCCCGACATCAGCGACGTGCAGGTCGTGCGCGGACTGCTCGAGGTCTACGGCGTCAAGGTCACCACGGGCGCCCGCGGCGAGTGGACCTTCGACACCGGCAAGGTCGAGAGCGCGCACTTCGCCGAGATCGACGCCCACGCGGGTGCCAGCCGCATCCCCATCCTGTTCTGCGGCCCCCTCCTGCACCGTCTCGGCGAGGCGCGCATCCCCGACCTCGGTGGCTGCCGCATCGGCGACCGCCCGATCGACTTCCACCTCGACGCGCTCCGCAAGTTCGGTGCCGTCGTCGACAAGACCTACGAGGGCATCAACCTCACCGCCCCGAACGGGCTCAAGGGGGCGCTCATCGAGCTGCCCTACCCGAGCGTCGGAGCCACCGAGCAGGTGCTCCTCACCGCTGTGCGCGCCCAGGGCATCACCGAGCTCAAGAACGCCGCGATCGAGCCCGAGATCATGGACCTCATCGCGATCCTGCAGAAGATGGGCGCGATCATCTCGGTCGAGCCCAACCGGGTGATCCTCATCGAGGGCGTCGACCGCCTCGAGGGGTACACCCACCGGGCCCTGTTCGACCGCAACGAGGTCGCGAGCTGGGCCTCGGCCGCGCTCGTGACCAAGGGCGACATCTTCGTGCAAGGCGCGAGGCAGACCGAGATGATGACGTTCCTCAACGTGTACCGCAAGGTCGGGGGCGCGTTCGACATCCAGGAGGACGGCATTCGCTTCTGGCACCCGGGGGGCGATCTCAAGCCCGTCACGATCGAGACCGACGTGCACCCGGGCTTCATGACCGACTGGCAGCAGCCGCTCATCGTCGCCCTTACCCAGGCGCACGGCGTCTCCGTCGTGCACGAGACCGTCTACGAGAATCGGTTCGGCTTCTCCGAGGCGCTCAACGAGATGGGCGCCGACATCGTCGTGCACAAGGAGGGCCTGCCCGGCTACCCGCGACGGGTCGCCCGCCGCGACTTCGAACAGGCCGCGATCATCACCGGCCCCACGAAGCTGCACGGCGCCAACATCTACGTCCCCGACCTGCGCGGCGGCTTCAGCCACCTCATCGCCGCACTGAGCGCCGAGGGCCAGTCGGTCATCAGCAACATGGGCATCATCAGCCGGGGCTACGAGCACATCATCGACAAGCTCGAAGCGCTCGGCGCCGACTTCGTGTACGAAGGCTGACCCCGGGTGACCGGCACCGCAGCGCGGCGGACGAGCGAGAAGACCCCGATCTTCCGCCTCCTGGCGTTCCTCCTCGTCCCGCCGATGAACCTCATCGCGAAGTTCCGCATCCAGGACCGCGAGAAGCTCCCCGCCACCGGCGCGTTCGTGCTTTCCCCCAACCATTACAGCGAGATCGACCCCGTCGTGATCGGCGTTGTCATGTGGAAGCTCGGGCGGATGCCGCGCTACCTGGCCAAGGCGAGCCTGTTCACGTACCCCGTGCTCGGGGCGCTCCTGCGGGCCTCCGGCCAGATCCCCGTCGAACGGGCCGGGGCTGTGCGCGGCAACGACCCCCTCGTCGCGGCGCGCAAGATCGTCGATGACGGCCTCGCCGTGGTCATCTACCCCGAGGGCTCGCTCACCCGCGACCCCGACCTGTGGCCCATGCGGGGCAAGGCCGGCGCGGTGCGGATGGCCCTCGAGATGGACATCCCGCTGATCCCGGTCGCCCATTGGGGCACCCAGCTCGTGATGCCCAGGTACGCGAAGCGCATCAGCGTCTTCCCACGCAAGACGATCCACGTGAAGTTCGGAGACCCGGTCGACCTCTCCGCCTTCCGCGGCAAGCCCGTCGACGGCCAGGCCACGACCGCGGCGACCGCGCTCGTGATGGACGCGGTGACGGCCCTGCTCGAGGACCTCCGCGGCGAGAAGGCCCCCGCCCAGCGCTGGGACCCCTCGAAGAACAACCAGAAAGAGACCGGCCGCTTTTGATCAACACGATGCCCATCCGGGTGATCCGCCCGGGGGCGAGCCGCATCGCCGTGCTCGGCGCCGGCAGCTGGGGCACCACGTTCGGCAAGATCCTCGCGGATGGGGGAGCGGATGTCGCCCTCTGGGCGCGACGGGCGGAGCTGGCCAGGGAGATCTCGCAGAGCAAGCGCAACAGCGACTACCTGCCCGGTATCAACCTGCCCCGCAACCTCTGGTCGAGCTCCTACATCCCCGAGGTGCTCGACGGCGCTGAGCTCGTGTTCCTCTCGGTGCCAGCCCAGTCACTGCGCGGCAACCTCGAGATCGTGCGCGAGCTCATCCCGGCCGACGCGATCGTCGTCAGCCTGATGAAGGGCGTCGAGAAGGGCTCCGGTCTGCGGATGAGCGAGATCCTGCGGGAGGTGCTCGACATCGACGATGAGCGCATCGCGGTGGTCTCCGGCCCGAACCTGGCCCTCGAGATCGCGAAGGAGCAGCCGACGGCCGCCGTCGTCTCCTCGACGAGCCTCGAGACCGCCACCCGCGTCGCCATCGCCGCGACGAACCCCTACTTTCGCTCCTACGTCAACACCGACGTGATCGGCACCGAGTTCGGCGGGGTGCTCAAGAACCTCATCGCCGTGGCGATCGGTATCGTCGACGGCGTCGGCTACGGCGAGAACACCAAGGCGTCGATCATCACCCGCGGGCTCGTCGAGATGACCGACTTCGCCGTCGCCTACGGGGCGCGCGCCGAGACCCTGTCTGGCCTCGCCGGGCTCGGCGACCTCATCGCCACCTGCGAGTCGTCCCTCTCCCGCAACAACACGGCCGGTCGCCTGCTCGGACAGGGCTACAGCTTCACCGACGTCGTCGCCCAGATGAACCAGACCGCGGAGGGCCTCTCTTCCGTCGCCCCCGTGCTCGCCCTCGCGAAGGCGAAGGGCGTCGAGATGCCGATCGTGTCCCAGGTCGCCCAGGTGCTCGCCGGCACCATGAAGCCGCGCGACATCGCCCCGCACCTCACCACCGACAGCGACGAACCCCGTGCGGAGTCCTGAATGATGATCGAACCAGACCGCGACCCACGGCTCGTCGTTGTGGTTCTCTTCGGCGGACGCTCGAGCGAGCACTCGATCAGCTGTGCGACGGCCGGCGGTGTGCTCGCCGCCATCGACCGGGAGAAGTACCGCGTGATCCCGGTGGGCATCACCACCGACGGCGCCTTCACCCTGCAGAGCGACGACGCGGCGGCATTCGCCCTCGACTCCGCCCATCTGCCGACCGTGCACGACAACGGCACACGCATCCTCTGGCCGGACTCGGCCTCGTCGAGGACGCTCACGGTCGTCGAGGCGGATGGCACGCGACATCCGCTTGCCGAGATCGACATCGTCTTCCCGATCCTGCACGGCCGGTTCGGCGAGGACGGCACCCTGCAGGGCATGCTCGAGCTGCTCGGGCTGCCCTACGTCGGCGCCGGGGTGCTCGGCTCGGCGGTCGGCATGGACAAGCACTTCACCAAGACGGTGCTTCAGCACTCCGCCATCGACGTCGCGCCCTGGATCTGCGTCACCACGACCGCCTGGCGTACCGACCGCGACGCCGTCGTCGCCCGCGTCGAGGAGCAGTTCGACTGGCCGGTGTTCGTGAAGCCGGCCCGTGCCGGCTCCAGCGTGGGAGTCTCGAAGGCAGCGGATGCCGCGTCCCTGCGCACCGCAATCGACGCCGGGCTCGCGGAGGACACCAAGGTGCTCATCGAGACGGCCCTGGTCGGCCGCGAGATCGAGTGCGCGGTGCTCGCCGGCCGCGACGGCGGTCCGCCCCGCGTCTCGGTCGCCGGGGAGATCGTCACCCCCAGCGGCACCTTCTACGACTTCGACGCGAAGTACCTCGACCCGGACGCCGCGTCGCTGGTCTGCCCCGCCGAGCTCACCGATGCGCAGGTCGCGAAGATGCAGGAGCTCGCGTCCCTCGCGTTCCTCGCGATCGACGGCACCGGGCTCGCCCGCGTCGACTTCTTCCTCACCGAGACCGGCTTCGTCGTCAACGAGCTCAACACGATGCCGGGATTCACGCCGATCTCGATGTTCCCCAAGTGCTGGCTGGCGAGCGGGCTCAGCTACCCTCAGCTCATCGACGAGCTCATCACCCTGGGACTCGAGACCGCCAGATAACGGTTACGGTGACGGTGACGGTGACGGCGACGGCGAGGGAAGCGGCTGGCCGGGCACCACGAGCTCTCCGCCAGTTGAGGCGTCCTCCGAGGTCGTACACGCCCCAGAGACGGGGGCGCTGCCCACGGCGTTGGAGAGGGCGTTGAGGGCGTTCGAGTCCGAGGTCACGTGGTCCACGACGACCTGCACGGCCGGGTCGCGGCCGTAGGTCGTGAAGACGCCGCGATCGGGGTCGCTGTCGTCGACGAGCCAGTCGATGCCGTCGATGCTCACGCAACGCTGGGTCGAGGGGCCGGGCACCTCGACCCCGCAGCGCAGCAGGATCACGGCCGGGTCTCCCCAGGCGCCGGTCGCCTGGGCGTCGGTCTCGCGCTGGTCGTGGCCGTCGATCGCGTCGGGCAGGCGCACGATGATCTCGGCGCAGTCCGGGTTGACCGCGTCGGCGGCCGGCTGCATCGGCACGGCCACGGCGCACCCCGCGAGGGTGAACGCGACGAGGATCATTGCGGCGGTCGTCGCCGCCCGGCGCATCGATAACATCCCTGTCAGGTTACCGTTGGCAGCATGACGGTTCCTGACACGCTCGGCGGCATCGGCGAGGTCGCCACCCTCGCCCGCATCTTCCCCCGGCTGCCCCGAGCGGATGCCGCGCTCCTCGGCCCCGGCGACGACGCGGCCGTCGTCGCGGCCCCCGACGGGCGGTTCGTCGTCACCACGGACATGATGATCCACGGCCCCGACTTCCGGCTCGCCTGGTCGAGCCCCCTGCAGATCGGGTGGAAGGCCGCGGCCACGAACCTCTCCGACGTGGCCGCGATGGGGGCGACCCCCAGCGCGCTGCTGGTCGCAATCGCGGCCCCGGCCGACTCGCCCGTCGGCCTGCTCGAGGGCATCGCCGACGGCTTCCGTGAGGCCTGCGCCGCCCTCGCGCCCGGCTGCGGCGTCGTCGGCGGCGACCTGTCGGTCTCCGCGACACTCACCCTGGCCGTCACGGCGTTCGGCGACCTCGACGGGCGCGCCCCCGTGGTGCGCTCCGGTGCCCGCGTGGGGGACATCGTGGCGGTGTCCGGCACCCTCGGACTCGCCGCGGCCGGGCTGCGGCTGCTGTTCTCCGGCGGCGTCGACGCCGCGGGGGAGCCGGAGCGGGCCGCCGCGACATCCGCTCGCCTCGCATCGGAGCACGACGCTGCCGCGATCGACGCGCAGCTCGCCCCTAGCCCTCCCATCTCGGACGGCGTCGCCGCCTCTCTGGCCGGCGCGACCTCGATGATCGACCTCAGCGACGGGCTCGCGCTCGACGCTCGCCGGATCGCCGGCGCGAGCGGAGTCGGCATCGACTTCCACGGAGCGGCCCTCGGCGACGACCCGCTGACCGTGCTCGGTGGTGGAGAGGACCACTCCCTGCTCGCCACCTTCCGCACCGGAACGGTGCTGCCCGGCGCTTTCCGCCCGATCGGCGCGGTCGTGGCCGGCGAGGGGATACTGCTCGACGGGCAGAGCCTGGAGGGCACCGGTTGGGACCCGTACCGCGGCTGGGACGGCAACGTGGGCTGAGCCAGCCCGCTCAGTCCGTTTCGCGCGCCCACCAGAGCGTCGTGTCGCCGTGCTTCTTCGAGCGGTCCCGTACGATGCCGCGCGGCCAGACCGGCTCCGGCGACCGCGAGCCGCGCTCGACGAGCACCACCGCTCCGGGCGCCAGCCGCACCACGAGCGCGGCGAGGTTCAGTGTGAGCTCCGCCTCGTCGAGGTCGTACGGGGGGTCGAGGAACACCAGGTCCCAGTGACCGGTGCTCGCCGTGAGGAACGACTGCACCCGGCTGGCCGAGACCTCGATCCTCAGAGCGGATGTCGCGGGAGCCGCCTTCCGCACGATCTCGGCATTCCGGCGGCAGCACCCCGCCGCCACCGATCCGCTGTCGACGAGGTCGACCCGTGCGGCCCCGCGGCTGGCGGCCTCGAGTCCGAGCGCGCCGGACCCGGCGTAGAGGTCGAGCACCCGCGCGCCGGGGATGTCGTGCCGGGCATCGAGCGCCGAGAAGATCGCCTCGCGCACCCGGTCGCTCGTGGGGCGCGTGCCCGTCGGTGGAACGTGGATCGAGAGCGAGCCGGCGAACCCGGCGATTATGCGCGTCATTGCCCCCACCGTACCGACTCGGGCGTGCGGTTGTGGACTCCCCACAACCGGTTGGGCCCGCGACCGTGGATCATCCACACTGGCGACCATGGCCACCGTCGATCGCTCATCCAAGCCCTCCTTCACCAAGTCGCTCTTCCTCGGCTCCGTCTCCTCGGAGCTCGTGCTGCCCTACCCGACGATGGACTCCGACGAGCGCAGCAGGGTGGAGCGGCTCGCCACGGTCGCACGCACCTACCTCACCACCGTCTACGACCCCGCGAAGGCGGAGCGCGATGGCTGGGTCGGCGACGACACCATCCGCGACCTGGGCGAGCCCGGACTCCTCGGCCTGTTCGTCGACGAGCAGTACGGCGGCCAGGGCCTCAGTCAGACCGGCTACTGCCGGGTGATGGAGGAGTTCGGCCGTGTCGACGGCGGGCTCGCCGTGGTGATGGGGGTGCACCAGTCGATCGGCACCAAGCCCATCTACCTCTTCGGCTCCGACGAGCAGAAGGCCCGCTGGCTGCCCGACCTCGCCGCCGGCCGCAAGCTCGCCGCGTTCGTGCTCACCGAGCCCAACGTCGGCTCCGACGCCTACAACCTCGAGACGTGGGCGCAGCGGCAGGCCGACGGCTCCTGGCTTCTCAACGGCGAGAAGCGCTGGATCGGCAACGGCGCGGGCGACGTGCTCACGGTCTTCGCCCGGAGCGACCTGGGACACGTTGCCCTCGTCGTGGAGAAGGGCACCGAGGGGCTGAGCACCGGACCCCGCTTCGACACCCTGGGACTGAGGGCGAACCGCCTGCAGCGGGTGCACTTCGACAACGTGCGCGTGCCGGCCGAGAACCTCCTCGGCGAGCCCGGCGACGGCTTCCGCATCGCCATGAACACCCTCAACAACGGGCGGATGTCGATGGGAACCTCCATCGCGGGCGGCATGAAACAGTTCCTCGATCTGACCCTCGAGCACGCCACGAAGCGCCACCAGTTCGATCGCGCCCTGATCGACTTCGAGCTCGTCGAGGAGAAGGCCGCCTGGATGACCACCCAGATCTACGGCCTCGAGTCCATGTCGTACCTCACCACCGGGCTCGTCGACCTCGGCGTCGCCGACTTCTCCCTCGAGTCGGCGATGACCAAGACCGTCGCGAGCGACGTGGGCTGGAAGGGACTCAACAAGGCATTCCAGGTGCACGGCGGTGAGGCGTACATGTCCGATCATCCGCTCTCCAAGGCACTGCGGGACTTCCGCATCTTCCCGATCTTCGAGGGCGCCAACGACGTGATGCGCGCCTTCGTCGCCCTCGGCGGTCTCAGGTCGCTCAGCGAGGAGCTGCCGGACATGCGCTCTCTCAGCATCAGCGACCCGGCGAAGGCCATCGGGGTGCTCGCGCCCTACGTGAGCGGGCGCATCAACCGGGCGATCCGCCCCGGCCGCCTCGCCGGGGCGCACCCGTCCCTCGCGAAGCACACCGCCGCCGTGAGTGAGCAGACCGTGCAGCTGCGCGACGCCGCCGAGGCCGCCCTGCGCAAGCACGGCAAGAAGGTGCAGGAGAAGCAGCTCATCCAGAAGCGACTCACCGCCGTCGCCTCGGGCATCTACGCCCAGGTCGCGGTGATCGGCCGTGCCTCGGCGGCCTTCGAGCGCGACGGCCTGGCGGTCTCCGGCGCGGAGAAGACGGTGGCGATCAACTACCTCAAGCGCAGCCAGCGCGAAGTCGGCAGGCAGCTGCGCGGACTCGAGGTCAACGACGACAGCTACTCCCACCAGATCGGCACCTCGGTGCGCCAGTCGCACGGCTACGCCTTCGGCCTGTAGGGGTTACCTTTCTCTCATGGCACGGGACATTCGCAAGGCATTGAGCTCCATGAGCCTGAGCTCGATGACGCTCCGGCGACGGGCAGCGGAAGTCGCGCCCGACCCAGTCCAGACGGACACCGTCGAACAGGCCTCGAGGTCCCACGTCGTCAACAACGCGATCTACCGCGACGGCCACCGCGTCGCGAGCCCGCACACCCTCGACGAGACCTTCGCCGCCCTCGACGCCCACTCCGGCGCGCTCGCCTGGATCGGCCTGTACCGGCCGAACGCCGACGAGCTCAGCTCCCTCGCCACCCAATTCCACCTGCACGAGCTCGCGGTGGAGGACGCGATCCACGCCCATCAGCGACCGAAGATCGAACGCTACGACGGCATGGTGTTCATCGTCCTGCGGGCCGCCCGCTACCTCGACGAGACCGAGAGCGTCGAGTTCGGCGAACTCCACATCTTCGTCGGCGCGAACTTCGTCATCACCCTCCGCCACGCCGAGTCGCCCGACCTGTCGATCGTGCGCAAGCGGCTCGAGTCCACCCCGCATCTGCTCGCGCGCGGCACCGATGCGGTGCTCTACGGCATCCTCGACGCCGTGGTCGATGGCTACGGGCCGGTCGTCGCCGGCCTCGAGAACGACATCGATGAGATCGAGGGCCAGGTCTTCGACGGCGACCCGAGTGTGTCGCGGCGCATCTACGAGCTGTCGCGCGAGGTCATCGACCTGCAGCTGGCGGTGCGTCCGCTCGTCGACATCCTCGCGGTCATCCGGGGGCACTTCGACGAGAGCGGTGACGACCCGGGGTTGCGGCAATACCTGCGCGACGTCGAGGACCACGTGGTGCAGGTGAACGAGCGCATCGACGAGTTCCGCCAACTGCTGCGCGACATCCTCACGGTCAACGCGACCCTCGTCGCCCAGCGGCAGAACGAGGAGATGCAGCAGGTGGGCGTCTCCAGTAACCGGCAGGCGGAGGAGGCGCGCAAGATCTCCGGCTGGGCCGCGATCCTGTTCGCCCCGTCACTCATCGGGTCGGTCTACGGCATGAACTTCCGGGTGATGCCCGAGCTCGAGTGGGCGTTCGGCTACCCCTTCGCGCTGGCGCTGATGGTCGCCATCAGCGGCACACTGTGGTTCATCTTCCGCAAGCGCGGGTGGCTCTAGCCGGCGGCTGGCCCTGGCCAGCGGATGTCGCGGCGGGTGGTGTCGGCGCGGGCGAATAGCATCGGACCATGCCCGAATCGCCCCTCGACGCCAAGCTGAGCACCGCGCTCGGCGGCCGCACCGCCGCGGCCATGAAGAAGGGCCTGGGGCTCGAGACCGTCGGCGACCTGCTCAGCCACTACCCGCGACGGTACGAGAAGCACGGCGAGCTGACCGCGGTGGACGAGCTCCCGACCGACGAGAACGTCACGATCGTCGCCCAGGTCCTCGGCTCGAGCGAGCGATCGATGAAGGCCCGCAGCGGCAGCATCCTCGAGGTGCGCATCAGCGATGGTACCGGGATCCTCACCCTCACCTTCTTCAACCAGCGGTTCCGCAAGAACGAGCTCATCACCGGCGCGCGCGGCATCTTCGCCGGCAAGGTCACCGACTACCGGGGTACCCGCCAGCTCACCCACCCCACCTACGAGCTCTTCCCGCCCGACACCGAGCGGAGTGCGGACGAGGCGATGGCCTGGGCCGAGGCGCCGCTGCCCATCTACGCCGCCACCTCCAGCGTCGCCTCCTGGCAGATCCAGAAGGCGCTCGCCGTGGTGCTCGACTCGATCGGCATCCTGGACGACCCCGTGCCCGAGTCGGTGCGGCTCTCCCGCACCCTGCTCGACTACTCGCGGGCCATCGAGCTCATCCACCGCCCCGTGAAGGACGCCGACTGGGGTCGCGCCCGCAAGGCGCTGAAATTCCAGGAGGCGTTCCTGCTCCAGGCCGCCCTGCTCGAGCAGCGAGCGATCGTGCGCCTGCAGCTCGCCGAGCCGCGCATCCCCGAGCCGGGCGGTCTCCTCGAACGCTTCGACGCCGTGATGCCGTTCACACTCACCGGGGACCAGGAGCGCGTCGGTGCGGCGATCGCGAACGACCTCGCCGCGGCGGTGCCGATGAACCGGCTGGTGCAGGGCGAGGTCGGCTCCGGCAAGACCCTCGTCGCCCTCCGCGGGATGCTGGCCGTGGCCGAGTCCGGCGGCCAGTCGGCGCTGCTCGCCCCCACCGAGGTGCTCGCCGGCCAGCATCTCCGCTCGATTGTGAAGACTCTCGGGCCCGACCTCGCCGCCACCCTCATGCCCACCCTCATCACCGGCCAGATGCCGGCTGCCGTGCGCCGCAGGGCGATGCTCGCGGCCGTCACCGGGCAGGCGCGCATCGTCGTCGGCACCCACGCGCTGCTCAGCGAGAGCGTCGGTTTCTTCGACCTCGGGCTCATCGTCGTCGACGAGCAGCATCGGTTCGGGGTCGAGCAGCGCGAGACGCTGCGCCGCAAGGGACAGAACCCGCCCCACGTGCTCGTGCTCACGGCGACGCCGATCCCGCGCACCGTGGCGATGACGGTCTTCGGCGACCTCGACGTGTCCACCATCGCCGAGCTGCCGGTCGGGCGCATCCCGATCGTCAGCCATGTGGTGCCCCTCGCCGAGAAGCCCGGCTGGATCGACCGGGTCTGGCAGCGCGTCGCCGAGGAGGTGGCGGTCGGACGGCAGGCATTCATCGTCTGCCCAGCCATCGACAGCACCCTCTCCACCGAGGAGGAGCTCGAGCTGCCGGAGGACGAGGCCAGTGCGGCGGAGGACGTCGCGGCGCCCCGCGCCAACGTCACCGACGTGCTCGCCGAGCTGCAGGCGCACCCCACGCTCTCCCTGCTCCGCATCGAGATCCTGCACGGTCGGATGCCGAGCGAGACGAAGGACGCCGTCATGCGGGCCTTCGCCGGAGGGGAGATCGACGTGCTCGTCGCCACCACCGTCATCGAAGTCGGGGTCGACGTGCCGAACGCCTCGGCCATGGTCATCCTCGACGCCGACCGCTTCGGAGTCTCACAGCTGCACCAGCTCCGCGGCCGGGTCGGCCGGGGGATGGTCCCCGGACTCTGCCTGATGGTGACGCGCGCCGTGCCGGAGACCCTCGCCAGGGCACGCGTCGAGGCCGTCGCCGCAACCCTTGACGGCTTCGAGCTCGCCGAGAAGGACCTCGAGCTGCGCAGGGAGGGCGACGTGCTCGGCAGAAGCCAGTCCGGCGGTCGGTCGTCGCTGCGTGTCCTGCGGGTGGCGAAGGATGGCCCGCTGATCGCCGAGGCGCGCTCGATCGCCGCGGAGATCCTCCAATCCGACCCGCTGCTGTCGCGACATCCGCTGATGAAGGCTGCCCTCGCCCGCCGCCTCGACGAGGCGAGCCGCGACTTCCTCGCGAAGAATTGAGAGGGCGCGACACAAGCTCGCAACCTGGGCCGGATAGGGTACACAAATGCACAGGATCGCCGTTGTCCCTGGTTCCTTCGACCCCGTGACCCTCGGTCACCTGGATGTGATCGAACGCGCGGCGCACATCTTCGACGAGATCCATGTGCTCGTGGTGCACAACCCCTCCAAGGCGGCGCTGCTGCCGGTCGCGCAGCGGGTCGCCCTGATCGAGAAGTCGATCTCCGACGCCGGGTTCGAGGGCACGATCAAAGTCACCTCGTGGAGCGTCGGCCTGCTCGTCGACTACTGCACCGATGTCGGGGCCAGCGTGCTCGTCAAGGGTGTGCGCTCACAGGTCGACGTGGCCTACGAGACGCCGATGGCGATCGTCAACCGCAACCTGGCCGGTGTCGAGACGGTGTTCATGCTGCCCGACCCCGCGCATGCCCACGTCTCGAGCTCACTCGTGCGGCAGGTCGCCTCGCTCGGCGGCGACGTGGCCCCCTATGTGCCGGCCGCCGTCGCCAACTTTCTGCAGTCGCCCGCCCGCGCCTGAGGCGCCCGCCGCCGAGCCACCCCGCCTCGCGGGCGGGAGTGGCAGGATGAGGGCATGACAGGTTTGCAGATCGGCTACGCGGCGATGCTCGAGCAGTTTCACCCGACCGAGGCCGTCGCGCTGAGCGCCTACGCCGAGAGCAGGGGGTTCTCGGGGGTCATGGCCGCTGACCACTTCCAGCCCTGGGTGCCGGCCCAGGGGCAGAGCGCCTTCGTCTGGAACGTGCTCGCCGCTGTGGGGGAGCGCACCACCGGGGACTTCGGCCCCGGCGTGACCGCGCCCACCTTCCGCTGGCACCCCGCGATGGTCGCGCAGGCGAGCGCCACGCTCGCCGCGATGTACCCGGGCCGGCACTGGCTGGGACTCGGCTCGGGCGAGGCCCTCAATGAGCACATCGTCGGAGGCTACTGGCCCGAGGCCCCCGAGCGCATCAACCGCATGTTCGAGGCCATCGAGATCATCAACAAGCTCTTCACCGCGTCGCTCGCCGGCAAGGACACCAAGCACTCCGGGCAGTTCTACAAGCTCGAGTCCACCCGCCTCTGGACCATGCCGGAGGTGGCCCCCGAGATCCTCGTCGCCACCGCGGGGCCGGTCACCGCCAAGCGCGCCGGCCGCCACACCGATGGGCTCATCACCGTCGGCGCGCCGCTCGAGAAGGTGTCGATGCTCTTCGGCAAGTTCGACGAGGGTGCCCGCGAGGCCGGCAAGGACCCGTCGACAATGCCGAAGGTGCTGCAGCTGCACATGAGCTGGGCCGAGACCGACGAACAGGCGCTGACCAACGCGCTCGTCGAGTGGCCCAACGGCGGGATGAAGTTCCCGAAGGGCGACATCCGCTCGCCGTTCGAACTCGAGCAGATGGCCAAGCTCGTGCGTCCAGAGGACTTCGAGGGCCGGATGATCATCTCGGCCGACCCCGACAAGCACCGCGAGTACATCCAGCGCTTCGCCGATCTCGGCTTCGACCGCATCTACCTGCACAACGTCGGCCGCAACCAGCGCCAGTGGATCGACGTGTTCGCGCGCGACGTGCTTCCGAAGCTGCACCGCTGAGCGCGGCAGGAACGCCCGGTCTGCCCGCACCCGTGCCGCGGGTCTCGGCGTGGGCGATCGGCGGGATCCCGGAGATCGTCGGCGGGGACGACCTGGCGCGGGTGATCGGAGACGCGATGGCGGCAGCCGCGGACGGCGACCGACCCGTCGAGGGTGACATCGTTGTCGTAACCAGCAAAGTGATCTCGAAGGCCGAGGGGCGGTTCGTCGTCGCCGCCGACCGCGAGGAGGCCATCACGGCCGAGACCGTGCGGGTCGTGGCGAGCCGCGCTCACGGGCACGGGGTCACCCGGATCGTGGAGAACCGCCTTGGGGTGGTTGCCGCTGCCGCCGGCGTCGACTCCAGCAACACCCCGGAGGGCACCGTGCTGCTGCTGCCCGTGGACCCCGACGCCTCGGCACGGGCGCTCTGTGCCGCCTGGCGCGCACGGTTCGGCGTCACGATCGGGGTCGTGGTGAGCGACACCCTCGGCCGGGCCTGGCGCGAGGGCCAGACGGATGCCGCGATCGGCGCGGCCGGGGTACTCGTTGTCGACGACCTCCGCGGCTCGACCGACGCGCAGGGCCGCACCCTCGACGTCACCGTCCCGGCCGTCGCCGACGAGATCGCCGGCCTGACCGACCTCGTCAAGGGCAAGGCGGCCGGGCTGCCGGTCGCGATCGTGCGCGGGCTCGCCCGTTTCGTCACCACCCTCGACGCGCCGGGGGCCCGCGCGCTCGTGCGTACGGGCCCCACCGACATGTTTCGGCTCGGTACCGACGAGGCGATCGCACAGGGCCTGGAACAGGGGCGTGAGCTTGGGCAGGCCGCCGGCCACGCGGAGGGCTTCGCCGAGGGCTACGCCGCCGGGACGGCCTCCGCCATCCAGCCGTAAGGCGCCCCGTCGAACAGTGCCACGTCGTGCTCGCCGATCAGCGCGAGGGCCAGCGCCGCGGTGACCGCCCCGGTCGACCCGAACGCCACAACACGGCGGCCCAGCGCCGGGGCGAGCCGCTCCCGCAACATCCGCTCGCCCAGGAACTCGCCGGAGCCTGCCGCCACGAGGTCAGCCGCAGCGATCTCGACGCTGCCAGGCACCCGGACCGGGCGGGCGAGTGCTCCATCGGCCGGCACGTTTGTGCCGAGAAGCGCGGCGTCGGTGAGGCCGGCCACCACCGAGTCGACGTAGGCGCGGTCGACCCAGAGATGCTCGCGCGGGTGCGCGGTGAACGTCGAGGGGTGCGGCACCGAGAGGCCGGTGCCGAGGGTTCGCCCCTCCGCCGTCCAGGAGGGCAGGCCGCCGTCGAGCACCGCGACGGAGTCGTATCCGAAGGTGCGGAACAGCCACCACAGGCGGCACGCCCAGCGCCCGTCCGCTGCGTCATAGACGATGACGGTCGTGGCGTTGTCGATGCCCAGGGCAGATGTCGCGGCCTCGAACCGGGTGGCGGAGGGGCGGGCGAACGGGGCGCCGCCGTCGGGGCCCGCGAAGGTGCCGAGCAGGTCAGCGAACACGGCGCCTGGCACCTGCCCGGCCGCGAACCGGTCGGCGCCGCTCGCCCAGGACAGGGATCCAGGTGTGCTCAGGGCGCCGGGGATCACCGTCGTATCGACGACGACGAGACGGTCGGCGCCGAGGTGGTCGGCGAGCCACTGGGTCGAGACAACGGGCGAGTACAGCTGCGGAGCGGGGTAATCGGTCACCCGCACCACGCTACGGCGCACCACCGACACTACCCAGGGAGCGGGACACACATCGTCACGTTCGTCCAGCCCGCACACGACAAACACACAGAGGGCTTTGCCAGAAGCATCTGGCAGACTTCTGGCAACACGCACCGCCAACCCGGAGGTCAATGGTGAGCAGCATTCCCGGTCGAGTCGACCACGACAGCGTCTTCTCCCCCCTGGACCTCCCCCCGGCCCCCCTCACGGCGGTCGCGTTCCAGGCCATGAGCTCCGCGATCATCGGCAGCATCGAGAAGGTCATCGACGGCAAGCGCGGCGCGGTCGAGCTGGCCCTCACCGTCCTTTTGGCCGAGGGCCACCTACTGATCGAGGACGTGCCAGGCGTCGGCAAGACCATGCTGGCCAGGGCGCTCGCCAGGTCGGTCGACTGCTCGGTCAACCGCATCCAGTTCACCCCCGACCTGCTGCCGTCCGACATCACCGGGGTGTCGATCTTCAACCAGGCCGACCGTGAGTTCGAGTTCAAGACCGGCCCCATCTTCGCCAACATCGTCATCGGCGACGAGATCAACCGGGCGAGCCCCAAGACCCAGTCCGCGCTGCTCGAGAGCATGGAGGAGCGCCAGGTCACCGTCGACGGCATCACCTACCCGCTTGAGCCGCCGTTCACCGTCGTCGCGACGCAGAACCCCGTCGAGATGGAGGGCACCTACCCGCTCCCCGAGGCGCAGCGCGACCGGTTTATGATCCGCATCTCCATGGGCTACCCCGACGCCGCGGCCGAGCTCGCCATGCTCCGCCAGCGGGAGACCGGCAGCCCGCTCAACCTCCTCACCCCGGTCGTCGACTCCGAGCAGCTGCTCGCCATGATCCATGCCGTGCGCCAGGTCTACGTCTCCCGCGCCGTCGAGCAGTACGCGGTCGCGATCGCGCAGGCCACCCGCCACGACCGGGACCTGCGCCTGGGCGCGAGCCCGCGGGCGACACTCCAGCTCGTGCGTGCGGCGAAGGCCCGCGCCGCCCTCGACGGGCGCGAGTTCGTGCTCCCCGACGACATCGACGCCCTCGCCGTTCCCGTGCTCGCCCACCGGCTCATCCCGTCCACGCTGGTGTCCGGAGGGTCGAACGCGCACCCGACGAGCAGCCTCGCCGACGTCATCTACCGCATCCTCGCGGCGACGCCGGTGCCGCTCGGTGCCGCCGGCGACTCCTGATCCGATGGAGGTCCGACTTCCCTGGCGCCGTCGTGCCGCCCGTACGACCCGGCTGACCGGCCGGGGAAAATGGATGCTCGCCGTCGGGGCGGCCAGCATCGTGGCCGCGTATCTCGCGCATCGCCCCGAGCTTCTCTACCTGGGTTCGCTGACGGCGCTGCTGCCCGTGATCGCCGTCGCCTTCGCCCGCTTCCGCCGACTGAGGCTCGACGTCGCGCGGTCGTTCGCCCCCGAGATCCTCTCGGTCGGCGAGCCGGGTCGGGTCGACGTGGAGATCGTCAACCTCGCCCCCACCCCGACCCCTGAGCTCGAGTGGACCGACACCCGGCCCTGGACGGCGCGCACCGCCCGGCCGCGGTACCTGACGGCCCTCACCGCCCGTCGCGGCCGCCTCGTGGTGCCGGGCAACACCACCACCGTCGCCTACGAGCTCACGGCACCGCGCCGCGGGATTTTCGAGATCGGGCCGTTGCGGGTGGTGATCGCCGACCCGTTCGGCTTCGCCACCGGTCAGGTGTCGGTGGGGGAGCGCGACCTGCTAGTCGTCACCCCCGACGTGCGCGAGCTGCCAGACACCGGGCTCGCGATTCTCTCCTCTGACGGTGCCTCTATGCTCGTGCGCCGCGCGATCGGCGGCGACGATGACCTCTCCACCCGGGAGTACCGCACCGGGGACGCCATGCGCAGGGTGCACTGGAAGGCGACCGCGCGCCACGGCGAGCTGATGGTGCGCCAGGAGGAGCCGCGCAGCCACGCCGAAGCACGCGTGATCCTCGACACCCGGCGGTCGGGATTCGCCGACGCCGACCTCTTCCGTCACAGGGACGAGCCCGAGAGCGACCCCTTCGAATTCGCCCTGGCTCTCGCCGCCTCCGTCGCTCTGCACCTCGCCCGCGGTGGCTTCGCCGTCGAGTTCGTCGAGACCGCCCAGCGTCAGCTCGCCCCCGTCGTGCCGGTCGCCTCGTTCCTGCGCACCCTGGCCACGATCGAGCTGAGCGAATCGACCGGAGCGACCGGCGGGGGACTCGCGGCCGACCCGTCCTCCAATCGCAACCGGGCCCGCGGCTCGGTCTTCGCCGTCGTCTCCGACGCTGATCCGGCCACCCTCGAGCACCTCGTCTCCCAGCGCGCCGGGTTCGACCTCGCGGTCGCGTTCATCGTGCACGCGCGACATCCGCTCGCCCTCGAGGCCCTGAGCAACGCCGGCTGGACCTGCGTGCCCGTCGGCCTCGACGACACCCCGGAGGGGGCGTGGCGCGCTGTCGCCCTCGCCCACGGCGCCCGCCATGCCCGCTAGCACCACAGTGCCCGCTGGCCCCGTCGCGAGTCCCCGGCAGCGGATGTCGCGGGGCACGGCCACCGCCCCGAAGCCCTCCCGCGTCGCGCAGCCCAACCCGCCCGCCTGGCGGGTCAGCCTCGCGCTTTTCGCGGCCGTCGCCGCCGCGACCGGGTCGCTGCACGTGCTTTTTCTCGACCAGGCGTGGTGGCTGGTCGTGGTTGTCGTCACCGCGCTGGTGCTGGGGATGGCCGCGGTCGCCAGGCACCTCTCCGCCCGCCGGTGGCTGCCGCCGCTGGCCGGAGCTGTGGCGCTGGTCGGCTCCCTCACCCTGTTCTTCGCTCCGGGGGCGGCGATCCTCGGCGTCATCCCGTCGCTCGAGACCCTCAGCGATTTCGCGACGCTCTTCGACGATGCGGGCACCTCGATCTACGAGCAGTCGGTGCCGGCGAATGCCGACGCGTCGATCGTGTTCGCCCTGGCCGTCGGGGTGGGGGCTCTCGCGCTGTTCGCCGACGTCGTCGCGAACACCTGGCGCCGCCCGGCGCTGGCCGGGGTGCCGCTCGTCGTCATCCTCGCGGTCCCGGCCACGACCACCCGCGACGTGAGCGACCCGCTCACCTTCGCGCTGACCGCGGCCGCGTACCTAGTGCTCCTCGTCGCCGGCCAGCCCCGCAGGTCGCGGGGCCTCGCGTTCGGCATCGGCGCCTCCGCCATCCTCGGCGCGCTCGTGCTGCCGCTCGTGCTGCCCGGCATCGGCGCCACCGTGCGCACCAATCTGCCCGGCATGTCGACCGGGGTGAACCCGGTGATCGGCCTCGGCGACGACCTCCGCAGGGCCGGCCAGACCGACGTGCTCTCCTACACGACCCAGTCCGGGTCCGGCCACTACCTCCGCCTTGTCACCCTCGAGGACTTCACCGGAACCGAATGGGCGCCCACGGCGCAGGAGGTCGACCGGGCCAACACCGTGGACGACTTCGCGCCGGCACCCGGACTATCCCGCGACGTCGCCACCGTGGGGGAGACCACCACGATCCAGGTCGGCAACCTCGCGAGCCAGTGGCTCCCCCTGCCCTACCCGCCCACCCGGGTGAGCGGCGTCTCCGACGACTGGTACTGGGAGCCCAACGGCTTCTCCGTCTCGAGCCCCGACGCCACCTCGCGCGGCCAGGACTACGTCGTCGACAGCCTCCTCGTGGAGCCCACCCCCGAGCAGCTGACCGCCGCCGGCACCACCCTCACGCCCGGATTCGAGTCCTACCTTGCGCTGCCGGAGGACCTCCCCGCCGTCATCTCCGAGACCGCGGCCTCCGTCGCATCCGCTTCCCCCACCAACTACGGCAAGGCGATCGCCCTGCAGGAGTTCTTCCGCGGCGACAGCTTCACCTACTCGGAGGACGCCCCGGTCGACGGCGGCTACGACGGAACCGGCATGGAGATCATCGCGACGTTCCTCGACGTGCGGTCGGGCTATTGCGTGCACTTCGCGTCCTCGATGGCCGTGATGGCCAGGAGCCTGGGCATCCCGGCGCGCGTCGTCGTCGGCTTCCTGCCCGGCACGGCATCGACGACCGGCGGCGACCTGTCGTACTCGGTCACGACCCACGACCTGCACGCCTGGCCGGAGCTCTACTTCGACGGCGTCGGCTGGGTGCAGTTCGAGCCGACCCCGGGCCGCGGCGAACTCAGCGACTACGCGAATGTCGCCGAGCCCGGGGTGCCGGCGCCCCCCGTGCCCGAGACCGCCGCCCCGTCCGCCGCGCCGGTGCCCACTCCCACCCCGTCCTCGAGCGGCGGACCCGACCGCGGTCTCGACGACAGCGGTGCACCGGTCACCACCCCGGCCGAACGGGGCATCCCCTGGATCGCCGGTGGTCTGATCCTGCTCGCGCTGCTCTCGCTGGTTCCCGCCCTGGTGCGCCGGTGGCAGCGCATGAGGCTGGCCTCGCGCCTGGCAACGGGAGACGCCACCGCGATCGACGTCTGGACCGAGGTGCTGAGTTCGGCGACCGACCTGCGCATCGCCGTACCTGTCACCTCGACCCCGCGGGAGACAGCGGTGGTGCTCGGAGCAGCCGGCTTCGGCGGCCAGGGCTTCGGCGACGTGGCCTCCGGGGCCACCGCGCTCGACCGGCTGCTCGTGGCCGTCGAACGGGAGGGCTACTCGCGGGTGGCGCGGGAGCGGGTCGCCGACCCTCGCGCCATGATCCTCGACCTGCGTTCCGTGCGCTCCCGGCTCGCGGCCGCGGCCACCCCGCGGACGCGCGCCGTAGCGCTGATCTTCCCCGCGTCGCTCTGGCGGCGGATCGCACATCCGCTCGGTGCAGCCGACTGGGTGCACCGGGATGCGCGGTGATCCCGGCACGCACTGACGCCGCGACCGGTGCCCCCACGACCGGCACCCCCACGACCGGCACCTGGTCGATCGTCATCCCGGTCAAGGAGTTCGCCTTCGCCAAGTCCCGGCTGCGCGACGGGGTGCTCGACGTCGCCGCGTTGGCCCTGGCATTCGCGACCGACACCGTGATGGCGGCGGTCGCCACCCCAGGAGTCGCGGAGGTGATCGTCGTCACCGGAGATTCCTCCGCGGCCGGGCGGATGTCGCAGCTCGGCGCCACCGTCGTCCCCGATCCCCGGCTCGGGCTGAACGCCGCGATCGCCGCCGGCATCGCCGCCGCGCGGTTCGACGCGGTGGCCGTGCTCACCGGGGACCTGCCTGCGCTGCTGCCGGAGCACCTCGCCGCCGCGCTGGGGCGTGGCACGCGACATCCGCTCGCCCTGGTCGCCGACCACGCGGGCATCGGAACCACCATGATCGCGTCGAGGTCGGTGGCGGCGGCACCGCTGCGCCCGGCGTTCGGGGGAACGTCGCGGGCCGCGCACGAGGCGGCCGGTCACGTCGTCATCGATGGCCACCCGGGGTTGCGGCGCGACGTGGACACCCCGCTCGACCTCGCGATCGCACGGTCGCTGGGTGTGGGGCGGGCAACGGAGCAGACGGCCGTGGCCCCCGCCGCCTCCCTCCCGTGACGACGGTTCAGCCGCCCGCTGTCCGGGTCACGGCGGGCGTGCCCATTTCGTCTGCGGCGCCCGGTACGGACAGCGGCCCCCGGCATGCCGCCAGCCGCTGACCGCAGCAGGCGCCGCAGCGGGGGAGTCCCTCGCACACCCCCTGCCGTTGTCCGAAACCGCCGCCGTATCGGGAACCCGATCCCGGCGTTCGCCCCGCCGAATGCGAATACCCCCTCCGCAGCGCTGAGCGTCGTGGCAGAGCCCCAGCCGTAGCCCACCACCTGTCCCGGTGTTGACCCCGCCGCACGCGAAAACCACCGCCGGAGCGAAGGCCCCGCGTCATAACCCCCGCCGCAGAGCAGGCTCCGCCGCAGCGTGGGCCCGCCGCAGCGTGGGCCCGCCGCAGAGCAGGCTCCGCCGCAGCGTGGGCCCGCCGCAGTCGACCGCGCCTCGCCCAGCCGCCACCCGAGCTGCTCAGCCCACCCGCTATCGCGCCCGATCGCCAACCGGGTGACGAGCCAGGTCGAGCGCGGCGGCCGCCATCGCGGCGGTCGTGTCGACATCCGTCATCCACAGGGGCACCGCGCGCACCCGCAGCCCGAGCTCCTCGATCCCTGAGGCGGATGTCGCGTCGACCGTGTCCACCAGCCAGCCGTCGAGCAGCCCACCGCCTGACCTCGCGCCGTAGTGCGCGGCGACCGCGGACGCCGTGGCCTCCACCCCGATCGCGGCGAGGCACGCCTCGGCCATCCCCCGCACGGCCCGGCCTCCGATGATCGGCGAGAGCCCGACGACGGGGGCCGCTGTAGCGCGCACCGCATCCGCCATGCCGGGGATCGCGAGGGCGGTCCCGATGGACACAACCGGATTCGAAGGCGCGACGAGCACAACATCCGCGTGGAGAACGGCGGTGATCGCCTCGGGGGTCGCCTGGGCAGAGGCGATGCCCTTCTGCACGAACCTGCGGGCGGGGACCGCGGCGCGGTGCCGCACCCACCACTCCTCGAAGTGGATGGTACGCACGGCCCCGTCGAGGGGGTCGAGGATCTCGACGTGGGTCTCGACGTCGTCGTCGGTCACCGGGAGCAGGTCGACGCCGAGGTCCCAGCGGGCGCAGAGCCGGCGGGTCGCCTCGGTGAGGGTGAGGCCGTCGCGCAGGAGCGACGACCTGGCGATGTGGGTGCCGAGGTCGAGGTCGCCGAGGGTGAACCACGGCCAGCCGACCCCGTAGGCGTCGAGCTCGGCGCTCACCCGCTCGGACTCGGCGAGGCGGCCCCAGCCGCGCCCCTCGTCGTTCGCGCCACCGAGCGTGTACATGATCGAGTCCAGGTCGGGGCAGACGCGCAGGCCGGCGAGCCACACGTCGTCGCCTGTGTTCGCGATCACCGTGATGGTCGCGCCGGTGCCGTCGAGGTGACTCCTCAGGCCGCGGATGAAGCGGGCGCCGCCCACCCCGCCGGCGATGACGCAGACGCGGGGGCCGGTAGGCGGAACGGTCATGAGTTCTCCAGAGGGTCGGATGTGTTGTCGGGCGGCAGGTCGAAGGCGATGACCGGCATCCCCGTGCGCGGGTGGGTCAGTACCGTCGCGTGCACTCCCCACACCCGCGCGATGAGTTCGGGGGTGAGGATGTCGCGGGGGGCGCCGGCTGCGGCGAGCCGCCCGCCGTCGAGGACCACGATGTCGTCGGCGAAGGTGATGGCGTGGTTGAGGTCGTGCAGGGCGGCGACGACTGCGAGGCCCTCGTCCCTGGCGAGCGACCGCGCGAGGGCGAGCGTCGTCAGCTGTGCCCGCACGTCGAGGTGGTTGGTCGGCTCGTCGAGCAGAAGCAGTCGCGGGTCCTGCGCGAGCGCGCGAGCCAGGTTCACCCTCTGGCGCTCCCCACCAGACAGTGTCGAGATCTGGCGGCGCGCGAATCCGGCCACGCCCGCCCGTCGCATCGCGTCGTCGGTGATCTCCTCGTCCCGCCGCGAGACGCCCGAGAGGAAGTCGGCGTGCGGGGTGCGCCCGAGGGCGACGGCCATCCGCACGGTCAGGGGCAGCTCGGCGACCGAGTCCTGCTCGACCAACGCGGCGATCCTGGCACGGGCGCGCCGGGACAGGCCGAACCAGTCGCGGTCCTGCCACACGACCGTGCCGGCGGTCGGCCGGTCCACCCCGGCGAGCACGCGGATCAGCGTCGACTTTCCTGCGCCGTTCGGTCCCACGATCGCCGTGACCATCCCCGAGCGGATGTCGGCGTCCACCGCGTCGACGATGGCCCGTCCTGCGATCGCGACGGTGATCCCGCGCGCTGACAGTCCCGGTGCCGAGGTGGCGGCGGACGCGACATCCGCTCGGAGATCGGCCGCTCGGATGTTGATCGAACCGTCGGTCACAGCGCACGCCTCGATCGGATCAGGAGGAGCACAAAGACGGGGGCTCCGATCATGGCGGTGACGATGCCGACCGGGAGCTCGCGCGGATCGAAGACCGTGCGCGCCGCGGTGTCGCACCAGATGAGGAAGATGGCGCCGGAGAGGGCCGAGAGCGGGAGGAGCGCACGGTGCCGCGCGCCGACGATGAGGCGCACGGCGTGGGGGAGGATGAGGCCGACAAAGCCGATCGAGCCGCTGACCGAGACCATCGCGCCGGTGAGGAGGGCGGTGCCGATAAGCATGATCCAGCGGGTGCGCACGACGTTGACCCCGAGGGACGCCGCGGAGGTGTCGCCGAACGCGAAGGCGTCGAGCATTCGCCCGCCGACCATGAGAGGCACGCCGACGACGATGATCGCGGTGACCGCGATCGCGACGGCGGGCCAGCGGGCACCGGCGAGGGAGCCGAGCAGCCAGGTGATGATCTCGCGGTAGGAGTCGCCGGTGGCCGTCCAGAAGATGACGAAGCTCGTGAGGGCGGCGGCGAGGCTCGAGACCGCGATGCCGGCGAGGATCGTGCGGCTCGGGGCGAGGGAGGAGCCGATCCCCGCGATCACGAGCGTCGCGGCGAGGGCGGCGAGGGCACCCACGAAAGCGGCGACCGGCAGCAGCACCGTGGCCCCGAGCACCAGCACCGCGACCGCGCCGAGCGACGCCCCGGAGGAGAGCCCGAGCAGGTACGGGTCGGCCAGGGAGTTGCGCGTGATTGCCTGCATCACTGCGCCGGCGATCGCGAGCCCCGCGCCGACCGCCCCCGCGGTGAGCACCCGCGGAAGGCGCAGCTGCCAGACGATGCCGTCGCGCAGCACAGAGAGCGGGCTCTGGCCGAACCCGAGGTGGCTCGCGATCGACGACCACACGTCCGTGAAGCGGATGCTCGCCGGCCCGATCGTCACGGCCATAACGATGGACAGCACCAGGGCCACCGAGAGCACGACCGCGCCGATCGCGACGCCGGAGCGCCGCACCGGTGTCCGGCGCCTCTCGATGACCGTTGTCATGGCCGTTCCCTAACGGATGTCGAGCGCAGCGAGCTGCGCGTCGAGGTCGGCCGTCGCGGCGACGTTGCGCACTCCGGCCTCGCCGGCCGGGAACGGCACGACCAGGTAGCGCGAGCCGACCACGGCGTCGAGCTGCGCCGTCGCCGGGTTCGCCTTCAGCTGCGCGATCTTGCTGTCTGCGGTGTTCCAGGAGGCGTCGACCAGCACGATCACGTCGGGGTTCGCATCGACGATAGCCTCCCAGCCGAGGGAGCTCCAGGTGTCGTCGATGCCGGCGGCGATGTTCGTGAGGCCGAGCTTCTCCATGATCATCTGGGGTGCGCCGATGCCGGCTCCCACGTAGGGGGTGTCCGTGCCGGAGGAGTACCAGAGGGCGGTGAGCGACCGGTCGTCGGGGGTGATGGTGGCGAGCTCGGCCTTCTGGTCGGCGACGAGGGTGGTGGCGGCATCCTCGGCGTGGAACACCTGGCCCGCCTCCTCGATCTCGGCGAACACGTCGTCGAAGCCGAGCTTGGCTGGCTTGTAGTCCGCCTCCTTGCAGGCAGACGGCGCGACGTAGCTTCCGATGCCGAGCCCGGAGAGAGACGCACGGTCTCCGGCCGCCTCCGGTGTCAGCATTGACTCCCAGCCGGCGAACACGAAGTCGGGCTCGAGCGCGAGCACCGCCTCTTGGCTCGGGGCGAAGTCGGAGATCACGGGGATGTCGGTGCCCGCCCACTGGGAGGGGACCGGTCCGTCCTGGAACGCGGATCCGACGATACGGTCGCCGAGGCCCAGGGCCAGCAGCATCTCGGTCGCGGTCGACTTGATGGTGACGATGCGCTGCGGGGCGGCGGTCGTGTCCACCGGGGTGCCGCAGTTGTCGATGATCGCCGCCGTGGGAGCTGAGGACTCCGCGGTGACGGCGGTAGCGACATCCGCTGCACCGGAGCAGCCGGCGAGCAGGAGGGTGGAGACGGCGGCGAGCCCGAGCGCGGGGACGAAACGGCGGAATACGTGGGACATGGCAACTTTCGGTCGCGGCGACGGCTGAGGTCCCGCACGGGCGCCGCCGGAACGGGCGCCGCGGTGGGGGAAGACCAGTCGCCCCAGATCCGGAGCCGACGCACCGCACCACAACCGGTGCGGGGGCCTTCGTTCAGTTTACGCCGGGGGTCTGTTCGTGCTCGTCCCGTGCTCGATTCGAGCGGAGATGCCCGCGATCCCGGGGCTTGGTGGGATCGCTGGCGAGTTCACCGGTGCGTAACCTGCCGGCAGTCTCCCCGCGACACGCCCGACATGTTCGGGGGATTTGCCAGCTTCTCGGATCGGCCGTAATGTTTCCTCTTGTCACCCCAAAGGTTCGCTTAGCGGAAGAGCTGAGCGGCCTCAAGAGGGACAATGATCCGGTCTGTTTGGAACTCCTGGTGACAGGTTCGTTCGGATGGGC
>JACMNE010000008.1 GCA_014378715.1 Microbacteriaceae bacterium | reverse complement strand
GCCGCTGTCGGAGGCGAAGGGCGAGGCGGAGTTCAGTGGCGAGATCTTCGGTTACTTCGCGACCGAGGGTCCGGGCCTCGCCGCGGACCAGCCGATCAAGACCTTCTCGGGCGGCCGCGCAGTCGTACAGAAGCTGCCGGTGGGCCCGCTGCTGGGCATCATGCCGTGGAACTACCCCTTCTACCAGGTGGCGCGTTTCGCCGCGCCCAACCTGATGCTCGGCAACACCGTGATCCTCAAGCACGCGGAGTCGTGCCCCCGCTCGGCGCTGGCGATTCAGCAGATCATGGATGACTCTGGCCTTCCCCGCGGTGCATACGTCAACCTGTTCGCGTCGCACAGCCAGATCGAGACGGTCATCTCCGACTCCCGCATCCAGGGCGTGTCCCTCACGGGCTCCGAGCGGGCGGGCGCGGTCGTCGCCGCCGTGGCAGGCAAGAACCTCAAGAAATGTGTGCTCGAGCTCGGCGGCTCCGACCCGTACGTGATCCTGGACAGCGCCGACCTCGACAAGTCCGCCGCCACCGCGTGGGAGACCCGCATCGGCAACACCGGCCAGGCCTGCAACTCCAACAAGCGCATGATCGTGATGGATGACATCTTCGACGGTTTCGTGGCCAGGCTCACAGAGCACGCCATGGGCCTGCAGCCCGGCAACCCCGCCGACGAGGCTGACGGGACCTTCGCGCCGATGTCGTCCCGCAAGGCGGCCGAGAGCCTCGCCGAGCAGGTGCAGGACGCCGTGGGCAAGGGCGCGACGCTGCACGCCGGCGGGGAGCTCGGCGAGGGGCCCGCGGCCTATTTCTCGCCGGCCGTCCTGACCGGTGTCACCGAGGACATGCGGGCCTTCAGCGAAGAGCTGTTCGGCCCGGTCGCGGTGGTCTACAAGGTTTCGAGCGATGACGAGGCGCTCGCGCTGGCCAACAACACGACGTACGGCTTGGGCGGCGCGGTGTTCAGCACCGACCCGGCCCGCGCCGAGGCTGTCGCACAGCGTCTCGAGGTGGGCATGTCCAATGTCAACTCGCCTGCGGGTGAGGGGGCCGAGGTGCCGTTCGGCGGCGTCAAGCGGTCGGGCTTCGGTCGCGAGCTCGGCCCGCTGGGCATGGACGAGTTCGTCAACAAACGGATGTACTACGTCGCCGACTGATGAGCACCCCATCTCGTCACCAGACGGTCTTCGAGCGGCAGCCGCCGCCCCCCGGTGTCGTCGACGCCTCTCTCGCCGGCTCCCGTGCCGGGGTGTTCTGGCTCGATGACACCGGCTCGGACACGACCTATCCGCAGCTGACCGGCTCGCGCACGGCCGACCTGACCATCGTCGGTGGGGGCTACTGCGGACTGTGGACCGCGGTGCTCGCCAAGCGACGCGACCCCACGGCACGAGTCGTCCTGCTCGAGTCGGAGTCGATCGGCTGGGCAGCCTCTGGCCGCAACGGCGGATTCGCCGAGGCGAGCCTGACGCACGGCGAGGACAACGGGCGCAGCCGCTGGCCCGATGAGTACGACACGCTCGAGCAGATGGGTGCCGACAATCTCGCTGGTCTCGAGAAGGATGTCGCCGACCTCGGCATCGACTGTCAGCTCGAACGGACCGGTGTGCTGTCGGTGGCCTACGAGCCGCACCAGGTGCGCTGGCTCGAGGAGCAGGAGCACGGCACGTGGCTCGACGAGAAGTCCGTGCAGGCCGAGATCGGCAGTCCGATCTTTCGCGCCGGCCGCTGGTCGACCGATGACTGCGCTCTGGTGCACCCGGGCCGCCTCGTCAAGGAGCTCGCCCGGGTTGCGTCAGACCTGGGGGTCGAGATCCACGAGCACTCAGCCGTCACCGACATCGACTCGCGGAGGGCAGGCCCTGTCTCGGTCCGCACGACCCGCGGAGCGGTGCGCAGCGACAAGGTCGCCCTGGCGACGAACGTCTTCCGCCCGCTCCTGCGGCGTGCTCGGCTCTCGACGGTCCCGGTCTACGACTACGTGCTGATGACCGAGCCGCTCTCGGCTGCCCAGATGGCCGACATCAGGTGGACCAACCGCCAGGGTCTCAGCGACATGGCCAACCAGTTCCACTACTCCCGGCTCACGGCGGACCACCGCATCCTCTACGGCGGCTACGACGCGATCTATCACTCAGGACGCCAGGTTCGACCCGAGTACGAGGACCGTGAAGCGTCCTACCGGCGGCTCGCCTCCCACTTCTTCACGACCTTCCCGCAGCTCGAGGGGCACGGCTTCAGCCACCGCTGGGCCGGAGCCATCGACACGTCGACCCAGTTCTGCGCCTTCCACGGCCTGGCCAGGCGGGGACGTGTCGCGTATGCGGGAGGATTCACCGGCCTCGGCGTCGCCGCCACGAGGTTCGCCGCGGAGGTC
>JACMNE010000057.1 GCA_014378715.1 Microbacteriaceae bacterium | reverse complement strand
GAGGACTTCGCGGTCATCCGCGACGCGATGCTCTGCGACGCGGTGCTGGAGCTGGGCTGGGCTGGGCTGGGCTGGGCTGGGCTGGGCTGGGCTCGGCTGGGGCCAGTCACGAGCGCGCGACGGCCAGCTCGGGAGCCACGGGATGTGTGCTCGCCGAGCCTGGACGACCGCGGACGGCACCCCGCTTCCCCAGCTCGACGGCGCTACAGACCTCGACATAGTGCGACACCGAACACCAACACTCTGCCGATCCGCCGTCTGGCACTCGGGATCGGCGAGAGCGCGGACATCCGCACCGCCTTCGTCGAGGTGCCGTCTCTCGCCGTCAGCGCCGACCCACAGCGCTACACGCGCCTCGAGGCGAACCGCTACCTGTTCGAGTCGCTCTCGAGCGACTTCCGGCGGGAGCTCACCGTCGACGACGACGGTTTCGTCCTCTACTACCCGGGGCTCTTCACCCGCGACGCCTCAAGACACCTGAGACCGCGACACCTGACGCAGGGCAGCTCTCGAATGTAACTCACGTCCCCCACCCGCATAGGCTGAACGAATGTCGACTTCGAATCCGTTCTTCGCACCGAGCCCACTCCCCTACGGCCTCCCGCCGTTCGCCGACATCGCGCCGCAGCATTTCCGCCCCGCCTTCGATCGCGGATTCGCCGAGCAGCTCGCCGAGATCGCGGCCATCACCGCCCAGGACGCGCCAGCCACGGTCGCCAACACCCTCGTGGCCCTCGAGCTCAGCGGACAGCTGCTCTCACGCGTCTCGAAAGTCTTCTACAACAAGGCCTCCGCCGACAGCGACGACTTCACGAGCGAGCTCGAGCAGGAGCTCGCCCCGCAGATGGCCGCCCACTCCGACACGATCCGCCTCGATCCTCAGCTGTTCGCCCGCATCGATGCGCTGAACACCACGCCGGGCACCACCGACCCCGAGACGCTCTACCTGATCGAGCGATACCACACCGGCTACACCCTGGCCGGGGCGGCCCTCGACGAGGCGGACAAGGCCACGTTGCGCGAGCTCAACCGCGAGCTCTCGTCGCTGACCACCACTTTCCAGAAGAACCTCCTGGCCGACACCAACGACCTCGCCGTGGTCATCGACGACGTCGCCGAGCTCGACGGCCTTGCGCCGGACGACATCGCCGCGACGGCCGAGGCAGCTGCCGGCCGGGGTCTCGACGACAAGTACCTGATCACCCTCGTGCTCCCCACCGGCCACCCGTACCTCTCCCAGCTCACGAACCGTGAGGTGCGCGAGCGCATCATGACCGCGTCCCGCTCCCGCGGCATCCGCGGTGGCGACTTCGACAATTGCGCGCTGGTGCTCGAGATCTCCCGCCTCCGTGCCGAGCGGGCTGCCCTGCTCGGCTTCCCCTCCCACGCCGCCTACGTCACCGCCGACTCCACGGCCGGATCCCCCGAGAACGTCGCCGCCATGCTCGGAAGGCTCGCCCCGGCCGCCGCCCGCAACGCGCGCACGGAGCAGTCCCTGCTGGAGGAGGTCGCCGGCAGGCCGATCGCCGCCCACGACTGGGCCTTCTACAGCGAGAAGGTGCGGGCGGCCACCTACGACGTGGACACCGCCTCGATGCGGCCCTACTTCGAGGCCGAGAACGTGCTGCAGAACGGCGTCTTCCACGCCGCCACCCTCGTGTACGGCGTCACCTTCACCGAGCGCACGGACCTCGTCGGCTACCACACCGGTGTGCGTGTCTTCGAGGTCTTCGAGGCCGACGGCACCGCCATCGGCCTCTACCTCCTCGACCTCTACACGCGCGACTCGAAGCGCGGCGGCGCCTGGATGAACTCCCTCATGTCGCAATCGGCGCTTCTCGGGCACTCCCCGATCGTCACCAACAACCTCAATGTGCCCAAGCCCCCGGCCGGCGAGCCCACCCTGCTCACCTACGACCTGGTCACGACCTTCTTCCACGAGTTCGGCCACGCCCTGCACGGGCTTTTCGCCCGGGTCACCTACCCGCGCTTCGCCGGGACCAGCGTCTACCGCGACTTCGTCGAGTTCCCCAGCCAGGTCAACGAGATGTGGATGCTCTGGCCCGAGGTGCTCGAGAACTACGCCCTACACCACGTCACGGGCGCGCCGATGCCGCACGAGGTCGTCGAGCGGCTGCACGCGTCATCCGCTTTCAACGAGGGCTTCGCCACCTCGGAGTACCTGGCTGCGGCTCTGCTCGACCAGGCCTGGCACACCAGGGCAGCGGATGTCGCGGTCGACGACGTCGCGGCGTTCGAGGCCGCGGCCCTCGCCGCCGTCGGTCTCGACAACCCCGCCGTGCCGACCCGCTACGCGAGCACCTACTTCGCGCACACCTTCTCCGGCGGGTATGCGGCCGCGTACTACTCCTACATCTGGAGCGAGGTGCTCGACGCAGACACCGTCGCCTGGTTCGACGAGAACGGCGGACTCACCCGTGCGAACGGCGACCGATTCCGCGCCAGGGTGCTCGGGGTCGGCGGCTCGATGGACCCGCTGGCCGCCTACCGCGACTTCCGTGGACGCGACGCGGTGATCGAGCCCCTGCTCGAGAGGCGCGGTCTCAGCTAGCCGAATTCAGCCAGCGGATGTGGCGGGTCCGGCGTTCTCGTCGGCCCCGCGCCCATCCGCCGCCTCTTCGACCACGGGGGGCTCGACTACCGCATCCGCCGCATCCTGGGCCAGCGGCGATTCGGACTCCTGAGTCTCCGCCGCCGGCGGCTCGTCGAAGATGCCGATGAAGCGGCTGCCGATCCGGTCGTACTCGCGGCGGTAGTGCCCGGCAGCGGGCTCGGGCAGGTCGTGGATGCCGTGGTCGTCGCAGGTGATGTAGGTGAACGCCGGCCACCACTTCTTCGGGCGGGTCGACTCGGTGAAGCCGCAGACGTCACAGGTGAGGGAGACCCAGACGGGCTTCTTGCCCGTGCGGTTCGACCGCGACTGCACCAGCCAGGCCGGCGGTGTCGCCTCGATCGTGGCGAGCTCCTCCTCGGAGACCCAGGAGGAGATTCCATGGCGCATCGCCATCTCGATGGGAATGTCCAGGCGGAGGGCTGCTTCACGGCGCGTAATCATCAGCGTCAACGATATCGCGCGGGCGAGGCGTGACCTACGCCGCGCGCAGCGCCGTCAGCGTGCGCAGCTTCGACCCGATGCTCGCGCCGTTCGGGGCGATGATGACCTCGTTCGCGCCGGTCTGCTCGACGAGCTGCTCGATCCGCGCCCTGACCTGCTCGATGGTGCCGATGGCCTGGTGCGAGTTGCGGTCCTCTGCGAACGCAAGCTCCCCCACGCTCCAGTCGTAGGCGTCCGCCTCGCCAAGCGTGGGGACGCGCCCTGGGCTACCACCCTGGCGCAGACGGATGGCCCAGAGGTTGTGCGGCATTGATTCCCGTGTCGCCTGCTCCGCATCATCCGCCACGATCGTCGACAGCGACACCATGGCCAGCGGCTCGTCCAGCACAGCGGATGGCGCGAAGGTGCGGCGATAGAGCTCTAAGGCGCGCGGCGTCTGGTCCCCACCGGCGAAGTGATGCGCGAAGACGAAGGGCAGGCCCATCATTCCGGCGAGCTGGGCACTGTAGCCGCTCGAGCCGAGCAACCACATCAGCGGGGCGTCGCCATGGCCGGGGATCGCCATGATGCGCGCGCCGAGGCCGTTCTCGAGCGGCGGGATGGTGCCGAAGAAAGCGAGGAGCTCGATGACCTGCTGCGGGAAGTCCGCCTCCGTCTCGGTAGCCAGGTTGCGGCGGAGCACCGCTGCTGTGTGGCCGTCGGTGCCCGGGGCGCGGCCGAGTCCCAAATCGATGCGGTCGCCGTGCAGGGCGACGAGGGTGCCGAACTGCTCGGCGATGACCAGAGAGGAGTGGTTCGGCAGCATGACGCCGCCCGAGCCGACGCGGATGCGCTGGGTGGCGGCGGCGATCGCCCCGATGAGCACAGCGGGTGCGGAGCTCGCGACGGCGGCCATGCCGTGGTGCTCGGCGACCCAGAAGCGACCGTAGCCGAGGGAGTCGGCCAGAACGGCGGTCTCGATCGTCTCGGCGAGGGCGTCGCCATGCGACATCCCCTCGCGCACGGTGGCCAGGTCGAGAACCGAGAGCGGGATTTCAGCGAAAGGAGTCATCCTCCGTCACAACCTCCCGGCGGCCCGGGTCATTCCGTGATCGGGGAAACCGGTGCAGGGTCTTGGCCGCGCGCGAGCAGTTCGCGGACCGCCTGCGTCGCTGTCGCTGTGGCCGTCGCACCCGCAGCCGGCGGAAGGGCTCCCCCTGCCGCGGGGTCCCGCAGGAACCGGCTCACGATGGGCAGAACGATCGACCCGAGCACGTCGACGATGGCTATCACTCCCAGCAGGCGCCAGTAGCCGTCGCTGAACTCGCCCGGGATGTCCCCGTCGGTCAGGATCGGCAGCGACGCCATCACCCCGACGACCGCGATCGCCCCGACCGTCACGATCAGTCCCCAGCGGATGAGGCTGGCCAGGCGTTCCCCGAGCACGAGCAGCAGATTCGCCTGAGCGAGACTCACGGCGAGGATCGAGAGCACCCCGAGGGCGTTGAACCAGCCCAGATCGGAGAACCCCGCCAGTCGGTCCAGATCAGTACCAGTGCGCAGAGCAGGGCCGCGGCGCTCACGGCGATCGCCAGATGGCAGAGCGCGGTGATCGACAGCGACACGATCACCACGATGACGGCGATGCGGCGGGCGCGGCCGACGATGGAACGCTGCTCGGGAGGAGAGACCGTCATCACCCTACGTTAAGGTGCGCTGAGGTACGCCGCGCCGGCGCCAGCCGAGCCAGCCCATGACGATTCCGCCGACGAGCAGGCCCCAGAAGGCCGAGCCGATTCCGGAGATCGTGATACCGGAGGCCACGACGAGGAAGGTGATGATCGCGGGGACCCGGTGGTCCGCCTCCTCGAGGGTCGTCGTCACGGCCGTCACGAGCGCTCCGAGCAGGGCGAGCCCGGCGACGGCCGCGATCAGGATCGGTGGCGACGCCGCGACGAGGGAGGTGGCCAGTCCCGCCCCCAGTCCGATCAGCAGGTAGAACGCGCCTCCCGCGACGGCCGCGATCCATCGCCGGTTGCGGTCGGGGTGCGCGTCGGGACCAGCCATGATGGCGGCGGTGATCGCTGCGAGGTTGACCGCGTGCCCGCCGAAGAGGGCACCGCCGGCCGAGAGTAGCCCGGAGGACACCAGGATTGGGCCGGGAGGCGGGGCGGGGTAGCCGAAGGTCGACAGCACCGCGAAGCCCGGCACGTTCTGGCCCGCCATCGTCACCACGAACAGCGGCAGTCCGAGGCTCACGATGACCACCGGGTCGAAGACCGGAGCGACGAAGGTCAGCTGGGGAACCACCACGGCCCCGCTGAGCCAGCCGGCACCCGCGGACAGGCCCACGACCACCGCGGTCACGACGATCGCGCCCGGCACCGCCCAGCGGGGCGCCAGCCGGTACAGCAGAAGCCAGACCAGCACGATCGGCAGAGCCAGGAGCGGCTCCTGCACCGAGGCGGTGACGGGAGCGAGGCAGATGGGGAAGAGGATGCCGGCGAGCATCGCCCCCGCGAGGGGCCGCGGGATACGGGTGATGGCTCGGCCCAGCGCGGGCCACAGGCCCGTGACCGCGATGAGCGCCCCGCAGACGATGAAGGCGCCGACAGCCGCGGCGAACTCGCCCGTGGTCGCCTGCGCGGCGACGAGGAGGGCGGCGCCCGGAGTCGACCAGGCAAAGGACAGTGGGAGGCGGAAGCGCCAGGACAGCACGATCGCGAGCACCCCCTGCGAGAGGCAGAGGATGAGGAGCCCCGAGGCGGCCTGCTGTTCGGTCGCCCCCACGGAGCGGAGACCCGCGATGACGATCGCGAAGGAGCTGGCGAATCCCGTGATCGAGCCGACGAGGCCGGCGGCGATCGGCTGCAGGAGGCCCGCCCGCACGGGCTAGGCGGACTTCTCGGTGCGCAGGTCCTCGAGCAGGATGATGGTGGGAGCCGCGCCGTCGAGGACGGCGGCCTTGGTGACGATGACGCGGGCGACATCGGAGGCGGACGGCACCTCGAACATGATCGGCCCGAGCACCTCCTCCATGATCGCGCGGAGCCCGCGGGCGCCGGTCTTGCGCAGCACCGCGAGGTCGGCGATGGCCTCGAGCGCGTCGTGCTCGAACTCGAGGTCGACGCCGTCGATCTCGAACATCCGCTGGTACTGGCGCACGAGGGCGTTCTTCGGCTCGGTCAGGATGGCCATCAGGGCCACCTGATCGAGCTGGGTGACGGTGGTGACTACCGGCAGGCGGCCGATGAACTCGGGGATGAGTCCGAACTTGTGGAGGTCCTCCGGCAGCACCTCGCCGAAGAGATTCACGTCGTCGCCCTTGCTGTGCAGGGGGGCGCCGAAGCCGATGCCCTTCTTACCCGCGCGGTTGGAGATGATCTCCTCGAGTCCGGCGAAAGCGCCGGCGACGATGAACAGCACGTTGGTCGTGTCGACCTGGATGAACTCCTGGTGCGGATGCTTGCGGCCGCCCTGCGGCGGGACGGAGGCGACCGTGCCCTCGAGGATCTTCAGCAGCGCCTGCTGCACACCCTCGCCGGAGACGTCGCGGGTGATCGACGGGTTCTCGGCCTTACGGGCGATCTTGTCGATCTCATCGATGTAGATGATGCCGGTCTCGGCGCGTTTGACGTCGTAGTCCGCCGCCTGGATCAGCTTGAGGAGGATGTTCTCCACGTCCTCACCCACATAGCCCGCCTCGGTCAGGGCCGTGGCATCCGCTACCGCGAAAGGCACATTGAGGCGTTTGGCGAGCGTCTGGGCGAGGTACGTCTTGCCGCAGCCGGTCGGGCCGATGAGGAGGATATTGGACTTGGCGATCTCGACATCGTCGATGAGGGCATCGGCCGAGGTGAGAGTGCTTCGGGCGCGGATGCGCTTGTAGTGGTTGTAGACCGCGACCGAGAGTGCGCGCTTCGCCGGCTCCTGTCCGATGACATACTCCTCGAGGAAGGAGAAGATCTCCTTCGGCTTGGGAAGGTCGAATTCGCCCTGCACCTCCTCGCCGGCCTCGGCGAGGCGCTCCTCGATGATCTCGTTGCAGAGTTCGACGCATTCGTCGCAGATGTACACGCCGGGGCCCGCGATCAGCTGCTGGACCTGCTTCTGGCTCTTCCCGCAGAACGAACACTTGAGTAGGTCCGCGCTCTCGCCAATTCGAGCCATGATCCGGGCCTCCTCCTGATGTTCTCCACGTCGTTGTGGGTGGGCATTAATCCTGCTAGTGACAAAGAGCCTAACCCGAGTCACCCACACTCGAGAGCACGTGAGAGGTTGTGCGTGGCGCGCCGCAGCGGGCCACGGTCGGCACGGGGCACCCAGCGCGCCTCGGATAGCCTTGTCCCATGACTCCAGCACGCGTGATTCCGCGGTTCCCCGCACTCAGAGTCGCCCTTGTCGCCACTGCGGCCGCCGCGATCGCCGTGGGGATCGTCTCCACCGCCGGTCCCGCCTCCGCGCACAATTATCTGATCTCCTCCACGCCCGAAGCCGGTTCGACCCTCACCGTGCTGCCCGCGCAGTTCCAGATCACCACGAATGACGCCCTTCTCGACCTCGGTACCGCCTCCGAGGCCTTCGCCCTGCAGGTACAGGACTCCTCCGGCCTTTACTACGGCGACGGCTGTGTCGACATCGCCGGTGCCACGATGACCACGACCGCCTCCCTGGGTGCCGCCGGCGGCTACACCGTGACGTGGGGCGTGATCTCGACCGACGGACACCCCATCAGCGATACCTTCGACTTCACCTGGGCGCCTGACGCGACTGCCGTGCCATCGAAGGGCTCAGCCACAGCTCCGGTCTGCGGCACGACCACCATCGAAGCGGATGTCGCGTCCCCGAGCCCGACGCCCGAGACCCCAACGGCCACCCCGACTGCCACGCCAACGCCCACGGCCACGCTGTCACCGTCGACGACCGCCACAGACGACGGCACAGGGGACGGCGGCACGGCCGCTCCCTGGATCATCGGGGCCGTCGTCGCGGTCGCGGCCGGTGTCGCCGCCACCCTCGCCTTCACCCGTCGCAGGTCGAAGGCCTGAGCCCGCCCTGACTCGGCCACCTGGCTGAGCCACCCGCCCTTCCGCCGTGGCGGTGGCCTCTGCAATGCTGGGGCGCATGACCGAATCGATGATGAAGGCCACCCTCCACAAGTACCTGCAGGAGGGCAGGGACGCGCTGCTCGTCAAGCTGGAGGGCCTCGGCGAGTACGACCTGCGCCGTCCGCTGGTGCCGACCGGTACCAACCTCCTCGGGGTGGTGAAGCACGTCGCGAGCACGGAGGCCGGCTACCTGGGCGACGTGTTCGGGCGCCCTTTTCCCGAGCCCCTCCCCTGGATCCTTCCCGAGGCGGAGGACAACGCCGACATGTGGGCCACCGTCGACCAGTCGAAGGAGGACATCGTCGGGCTGTACCGCCGAGTTTGGGTGCACTCCGACGCGACGATCGCCGCCCTCGGCCTGGACGCACCCGGCCGCGTTCCGTGGTGGACCACGCAGGAAGTCGATCTGCACCGCATCCTCGTGCACGTGATCGCCGAGACCCACCGTCACGCGGGCCACGCCGACCTCGTGCGGGAGCTCATCGACGGAGCGGCGGGGTTGCGGGCGTTCGGCGACAACCTCGCACCGGGCGACGCCGTCTGGTGGGCCGCCTACCGCGACCGGGTGGAGCAGGCTGCGCTGG
>JACMNE010000056.1 GCA_014378715.1 Microbacteriaceae bacterium | reverse complement strand
GTCGTCGACAACGGTCGCGGAATCCCGGTCGTCCTCAACAAGTCGGAGAACAAGTCCACCGTCGAGGTCGTCCTGACGATTCTGCACGCCGGCGGCAAGTTCGGCGGCGGCGGCTACTCGGTGTCTGGTGGCCTGCACGGGGTCGGGATCTCTGTCGTCAACGCCCTATCGAAGACCCTCGATGTCGAGGTGTTCCGCCAGGGCCACGCCTGGCGCCAGAGCTACACCCACGGGGTGCCGGACGCACCTCTCGTCCAGGGCGAGGAGTCGGAGGCCACCGGCACGACCATCACCTTCTGGCCGAGCCCCGATACCTTCGAGACCGTCGAGTTTGACTACGACACCCTCCGCAGCCGCTTCCAGCAGATGGCCTTCCTCAACAAGGGCCTCACCATCACCATCATTGACGAGCGCGAGGTCAACGACGCCGAGCGCACCGAGATCAGCTACCTCTACGAGAACGGCCTCGTCGACTACGTCGAATACCTCAACTCGGCGAAGAAGGTCGAGGTGATCCACCCGAACATCATCTCGTTCGAGTGGGAGGACAAGGTGCGCAAGATCGCGGTCGAGGTCGCGATGCAGTGGACCACCTCGTACCAGGAGAGCGTCCACACCTACGCGAACACCATCAACACCCACGAGGGCGGCACCCACGAGGAGGGCTTCCGCGCCGCCCTCACCACACTGGTGAACCGCTACGCCCGCGAGAAGGGCATCATCAAGGAGAAGGACGAGAACCTCACCGGAGACGATGTGCGCGAGGGGCTCACCGCCGTCATCTCCGTCAAGCTCGCCGAGCCGCAGTTCGAGGGCCAGACCAAGACCAAGCTCGGCAACACTGAGGCCAAGTCCTTTGTGCAGCGCTTTGCCGGCGAGCAGTTGGGCGACTGGTTCGACCGCAACCCCACCGAGGCGCGCGACGTCATTCGCAAGGCCATCCAGGCGTCGCAGGCTCGCCTCGCCGCCCGCAAGGCGCGCGAGCAGACCCGCCGCAAGGGACTGCTCGAATCGAGCGGCATGCCCGGCAAGCTCAAGGACTGCTCGAGCAAGGACCCCGCCCGCAGCGAGATCTTCATCGTCGAGGGCGACTCGGCCGGCGGCTCCGCCGTTCAAGGCCGCGACCCGGAGACCCAGGCGATCCTGCCGCTGCGCGGCAAGATCCTCAATGTCGAGAAGGCCCGGCTCGACCGCGCCCTCGGCAACAACGAGGTGCAGGCCATGATCACGGCGTTCGGCGCCGGGATCGGCGAGGACTTCACGCCCGAGAAGGCCAGATATCACAAGATCGTGCTGATGGCGGATGCCGACGTCGACGGCCAGCACATCACGACCCTCCTGCTCACGCTGCTCTTCCGCTACATGCGGCCACTGATCGACCTGGGGTACGTCTACCTGGCCCAGCCGCCGCTCTACCGGCTCAAGTGGAGCAACTCGCCGCACGAGTACGTCTACACCGACCGAGAGCGCGACGCACTCCTCGCCGCCGGTGCCGTGGCCGGCAAGCGCATCCCGAAGGACAACGGGATCCAGCGTTACAAGGGCCTGGGCGAGATGGACTACAAGGAGCTGTGGGACACCACCATGAACCCGGAGACCCGCACCCTGCTGCAGGTGACCCTCGATGACGCGCTGGCCGCGGACGAGATCTTCTCCACCCTGATGGGTGAGGACGTCGAGTCGCGCCGCAACTTCATCCAGAAGAATGCCAAGGACGTGCGCTTCCTTGACATCTGACGGAATCAGTATCTAGTCGACCGCTCATCTAGTCGACGCCGGCCGGCTCGATGACGAGTGGGCCCCCACAACCGCTTTCAATCCCCACGGAAAAAGACGAACACATGGCAGACGAAACCACCCCAGAAGACGGCGTCCCGCAGATCGCCGGCCGCGAGATCGACTTGAGCCACGACAAGGTGGAACAGGTCGACCTGCAGCTAGAGATGCAGCGGTCCTACCTCGACTACGCCATGAGCGTCATCGTCGGGCGCGCGCTCCCCGAGGTGCGCGACGGGCTCAAGCCCGTGCACCGACGGGTCATCTACGCGATGTACGACGGGGGGTATCGGCCCGACCGCTCGTTCTCGAAGAGCGCGCGCGTTGTCGGCGAGGTCATGGGGCAGTTCCACCCGCACGGTGACTCGTCGATCTACGACGCTCTGGTGCGGCTCGTGCAGCCCTGGAACCTCCGCTACCCGCTCGCGCTCGGGCAAGGCAACTTCGGCTCGGCGGGTAACGACGGCGCCGCCGCCGCGCGGTACACCGAAACCAAGATGGCCCCACTCGCCATGGAGATGGTCCGCGATATCGACGAGGACACCGTCGACTTCCAGGACAACTACGACGGGCGCACTCTCGAGCCGACGGTGCTGCCCGCGCGCTTCCCGAACCTGCTCGTGAACGGCTCGGTGGGCATCGCCGTGGGGATGGCGACCAACATCCCGCCGCACAACCTTCGCGAGGTCGCTGCCGGTGCGCTCTGGGCACTGGAGAACCCCGAGGCGACCCGTGAGGAGCTTCTCGAGGCCCTGCTCGCTCGCATCAAGGGGCCGGACTTCCCGACCGGGGCGCAGATCCTCGGCATCAAGGGGATCCAGGACGCCTACCGCACGGGTCGGGGCTCCATCACGATGCGTGCGGTGGTCAGTGTGGAGGAGCTTCAGGGCCGCAACTGCCTGGTCATCACGCAGCTGCCCTACCAGGTCAACCCCGACAACCTCGCCATCAAGATCGCCGATCTGGTCAAGGAGGGCCGCCTCACCGGCATCGCCGATATTCGCGACGAGACCTCCGGCCGCACCGGCCAGCGCCTCATCATCGTGCTCAAGCGCGACGCCGTGGCGAAGGTCGTGCTGAACAACCTCTACAAGCACACCCCGCTGCAGGAGAACTTCGGCGCGAACATGCTGGCAATCGTCGACGGTATCCCGCGCACCCTCCCGATCGACGGTTTCATCACCGCCTGGGTCGCGCACCAAATCGAGGTCATCGTCCGGCGCACCACCTACCGGCTGAACAAGGCCGAGGCCGACGCCCACATCCTCCGCGGCTACATCAAGGCCCTCGACGCCCTCGACGAGGTCATCGCCCTGATCCGCCGCTCCGAGACCGTGGACGACGCCCGCGAGGGCCTGATGACGCTCCTCGACGTGGACGAGCTCCAAGCGAACGCTATCCTGACGATGCAGCTGCGACGCCTCGCGGCCCTCGAGCGCCAGAAGATCCTCGACCAGGCCGCCGAGCTCGAGCGCCTCATCGCCGACTACCAGTCGATCCTCGCGAGCCCGCAGCGTCAGCGGGACATCGTCGGCAGCGAGCTCGGCGACATCGTCACCAAGTACGGCGACGACCGTCGCACCGAGATCATGTTCGGCTTCGACGGCGACATGGACGTCGAGGACCTCATCCCCGAGGAGGAGATGGTCATCACCGTCACGCGTGGCGGCTACATCAAGCGCACCCGCAGTGACAACTACCGCAGCCAGCACCGCGGGGGCAAGGGCGTCAAGGGCGCTCAGTTGAGAGCGGATGACGTCGTCGAGCACTTCTTCGTCACCACCACCCACCACTGGCTGCTGTTCTTCACCAACAAAGGCCGCGTGTACCGCGCGAAGGCCTACGAGGTGCAGGAGGCCGGCCGGGATGCCAAGGGCCAGCACGTGGCGAACCTTCTCGCCCTCCAGCCCGACGAGGAGATCGCCCAGATCCTCGACATCCGCGACTACGGAGTGGCTGAGTACCTGGTGCTCGCGACGCGCCGCGGGTTGATCAAGAAGACCGGTCTCACCGAGTACGACACGAACCGAACGGGCGGGATCATCGCGATCAACCTGCGGGAGGACGACGAGCTCGTCTCGGCGATGCTCGTGGATGTTGACTCCGACCTGCTTCTGGTCTCTCGCAAGGGCATGTCGATCCGGTTCACCGCCTCGAACGAGGCGCTGCGCCCGATGGGCCGCTCGACCTCAGGGGTCATCGGCATGCACTTCCGCGGCGAGGACACCCTCCTCGACGCCTCCGTGGTGAGCGACGAGGGCTATGTCTTCGTCGTCACCGAGGGCGGGTACGCGAAGCGCACCAGCGTGGACCAGTACCGCGTGCAGAACCGCGGCGGCCTCGGCATCAAGGTGGCCAAGCTCGCCGAGAACCGGGGGGACCTCGCCGGGGCGCTCATCGTTGGCGAGGACGACGAGGTTCTCGTGGTTCTCGAAAGTGGCAAGGTGGTACGCTCGTCTGTCGCCGAGGTTCCGGCCAAGGGCAGGGACACCATGGGAGTGGTCTTCGCCCGGTTCGCGGACGACGACAGGATCATCGAAGTCGCCAAGAACAGCGAACGCAACCTGGTGGTGCAGGAGACTGAACAGCAGGGCGCCGAGCAGCCGGACGCCGAGAACGATACCCCGCAGGATGCCGAAACCCCGAACGGGGCCGACGACGTAGTTTCAGCCGACGACAGTGCGGCTGGGAAGGACGAACCAGACAATGAGTAGCGTCGCCGAAAAGCTCCAGCGCAAGGCCCCCCGCAAGACCTCGACCAAGCAGGTGCGGCTCAAGCTGGTCTACGTCGACTTCTGGTCGGTGCTCAAGCTCGCCGCCCTGCTGTCGATCTGTCTCGGCATCGTGCAGGTGGTGTTCTCCGTGCTGGTCTGGGTGGTGCTCAACTCGAGCCAGGTCTTCGCAAAGATCGATGACCTGCTGCGCGACGTGCTGAACGATCCGTCGTTCACCATCACGAATGAGTTCTCCCTCGCGACGGTCGCGACGTTCGCGCTCGTCGTCGCACTGCTCAACGTGGTCATCGGGACGGCGCTCGGCGCGATCGTCGCGGTGCTCTACAACCTGGCCGCGCGCATCACCGGCGGACTCCTGGTGGGGTTCCAGAACAACTGATCCACCACAAAACGCCGCACGATTTAGTGTTTCGACCGCGGTGCGATACTGTCATATCTGCCCACAACGGGGCTATAGCTCAGGCGGTTAGAGCGCTTCGCTGATAACGAAGAGGTCCCTGGTTCGAGTCCAGGTAGCCCCACTCGGGGAATCCCCCTTTTCCACGGGATTCCTCACGGGGACGTAGCTCAATTGGCAGAGCACCGCCTTTGCAAGGCGGGGGTTAGGGGTTCGATTCCCCTCGTCTCCACATCCATCGGCCAGCCGCCCCGCTGTCGGTCCGGTTCGCCGGACTCCCGACTGAGGGCCTGAGTGGCCGTCTCCGCTATCGGGTGGCGCACTCGTCCCCGGGGTCCAGCAGGATGTCACGGGCGCTCAGCGGCGTCGTCACGCCCTGTGCGGGCGTTAAATCGGGAACGCCGCCCGGATCGGAATGATCGGGCGGCGTCCTCGGAGTGCGGTTTACTTCGAGGGCTCGCTGTCGTCCTTCTCGTCGAGGACCCACAGCTCGTCGTCGGCACGCAGTGTCTGCCATGCCGCATAGGCGACGCCGGCGACGGCGACCACTCCGAGGATGATGAGCAGGGTGCCGCCGACACCGATCCCACGCTGGGGGGCGGGGGCGACCTTGCCGACCTTCTTGCCGATGGTCTCGTAGGCCTTCGACGCCTGCTTCGAGCCCTCGGCGAAGGCGCGGCTCGCGTTCTTGCTGACGCGGTCCGTGGTCTTGTGCACGTGCTCCACGATCTCCCGCACGCGGGGGTCCTTCGCAACCTCGAGAGTCGCGAGTGCCGAGGCGAGCGCAGAGGACACGCTGGGCAGCACATCGTGGACGATCTTGTGACGGGTGTCGTCGACCGCGTTTCTCGTCGCGTTGTAACCTGTGGTCACGGCGGGCTTGATGCGGTGGTCGACGGTGTCGCGGACACGGGGGGCGACCTCTTCGCGGGACACGTTTCCGATCTGGCGCCCGGCCTCGCGCACGACGCTGCTCGCGTGTTCGAGCACGTCGCGCTGCTCGTCCCAGAGGTCGGAGGCGGTGTTCTTGAGCCGCTTCAGTTCTTTCTCGCGCTTGCGTGACAGTCCCATGAGCACATCCTCCGGTAGTTGATTAGCGAATCTGCACAGTATTTCATTCTCTGCCCTACCAACCAACACCGCAGAACCTGTGTGATAACTGTGCAAGGGGAGGGGTTGTGGAAGAATGTACTCATGCCTATCCACACCCATGTCGCCACGCTCACCACCAATCTCGGTCCGATCCGTGTCAACCTCCTCGGCAACCACGCGCCGAAGACCGTTGCCAACTTCGTCGGCCTCGCCACCGGCGAGATCGAATGGACCCATCCGGGAACCGGCAAGGTCTCCAAGGACAAGCTTTACGACGGCGTGGTCTTCCACCGCATCATCGACAACTTCATGATCCAGGGCGGCGACCCGCTCGGACAAGGCACCGGCGGACCGGGCTACCAGTTCGATGACGAGATCCACCCCGAGCTCACGTTCACCCAGCCCTACCTCCTCGCCATGGCGAACGCCGGCAAGCAGGGCGGCCGCGGAACCAACGGCTCGCAGTTCTTCATCACCACCGTGCCGACCACCTGGCTGCAGGGAAAGCACACGATCTTCGGAGAGGTCGCCGACGAGGCGTCGCGCGAGACCGTCAAGAAGATCGAGGCCGTAGCCAAGGACAGCCGCGATCGTCCGCGCGAGGACGTCGTCCTGGAGTCCGTCACGATCGAAGAGGTCTGACCCCTTCGTGATCCAGCGATGAGCGATTCCGGGTCGGGCAACTACTGCTACCGGCACCCTGACCGGCAGAGTTTCATCCTCTGCCAGAGGTGCGGGCGCACGATCTGCCCGGAGTGCCAGACCCAGGCTCCGGTCGGCTTCCACTGCCCCGAGTGTGTGCGCGAGGGCCAGGCCCGGGTGCCGAAGCAGCGCTCGCGGATGCTGTCGGGTGCCCGCCGCCTCAGCGCGGACGGGGCACCCGTCGTCACGCTGTCCCTGATCGGGATCTCGGTCGTCGTCTTCCTGCTGCAGCTCGCCTCGAACGGGTTCCTCGACAGGTATGCCGCGTACTACCCGATCCTGACTGCGCGCCAGCCGTGGGGCATGCTCACCTCGGTGTTCCTGCACGGGTCGTTCCTGCACATCACGTTCAACATGTTCTCGCTCTACATCTTCGGGCGGGCGCTCGAGCCGGTGATTGGACGTGCGCGGTTCCTCGCGCTGTACCTGATCAGCGGTCTGGGCGGTTCCGTCGCCGTGTTGCTGCTGAGTCCGGGAACCGGGGCACTCGGCGCATCCGGGGCGATCTTCGGACTCTTCGGCGCCTTCTTCGTCATCCAGCGCGGTCTGGGCGGCAACGGCACCCAGCTCCTGATCCTGGTCGCACTGAACCTCGGGATCTCCTTCATCGTGCCGGGGATCTCCTGGCAGGCGCACATCGGAGGGCTGCTGACCGGTGCGCTCGTCGGGTTCATCCTCACGAGGACCAGGCCCATCCGGAGGCAGGCCCTGCAGAAGGTCTACCTGGCGGCCGTTGTCGTTGGGCTGATCGCCGTCACTGTGGTTGGATACCAGCTGACCTTCCTGGCCTGAAGTTATCCACAGGTCTATCCACAGTGGGGATAATTACACCGGTGTAGTTGCCCGCCGTCAGAGCGACGTGAGACGGACGGTCAGCGCCAGCGGGTGGTCATGATGAACCCGAGGAAGAGGATTCCGAAGCCGACGAGAATGTTGCCGTCGCCGAGTGAGGCGATCGGCAGCGTGGTGCCACTCACGTAGAAGACGATGATCCAGGTGAGCCCCAGAAGCATCAACCCGAACATGATCGGCTTGAACCAGACCGGGTTCGGAGCGTCGTCTCCGCCCCTCTTGGGGGTCGGTCCGTCCTGGCCGCCGCCGCTCGAGTCGTTGGTGGCTACGGTCTTCGCGCGATCGTTGCTTCTGGCCATGGCACCAATTCTAGCCTGTCGACCTTCGTACCGGCCGGATCGGCCGTCGGCCACCACGAAACACCGGAAGCACCCCGCCGATCAAATTAGACTGCACCCATGACAACGCGCCATGAGAGTCGCCTGCGGTCCCGCCGCCGGGTGAGCATCATCGGCGTTTTCGGGGAGCTTCTCATCACGGCCGGGGTCTTCGTCTTCCTTTTCCTCGGCTGGCAGCTGTGGCTGAATGACATCGTGGTCGGCCACGAGCAGCAGAGCCAGGCGCTCGCGTTCAGTGACGAGCTGAGCGGGGCGAGCGCACCGCACACCGTGCCTCCCGCCGATCCGACCGTGCCCGCCGAGCCGGTCGTCGGCGTCGCGCCGGCGGAGACCACCCAGTTCGCGAACGTCTACATCCCCCGGTTCGGCGCGGACTACGTGCGCACCATCGCGGAGGGGGTGAGCGCCTCGAATGTGTTGAAGACCGGGGTCGGTCACTACCCGGGCACCCAGATGCCGGGCGAGATCGGCAACTTCGCCGTGGCCGCCCACCGCACCACCTACGGAGCGCCCTTCAACCTGATCGGCACACTCCAGGCGGGCGACCGCATCATCGTGCAGACGGCGGACGGCTGGTACACCTACGTCTTCCGCTCCCTCGAGTACGTGCGCCCCACCGGGGTCGGGGTGCTCGACCCGGTGCCCCAGCAGAGCGCGGATGTCACTCCGACCGCACGGGTGATGACGATGACCAGCTGCAACCCGATGCTCTCTGCCGCCGAGCGGATCGTCGCCTACAGCGTGCTCGAGTCGTGGCAGCCGGCCTCGGCAGGTCCCCCCGGGGAGATCGCCGCCCTCGTGAACGGGACGGTGTGACGATGTACGCTGCGCTGTGGCGTCTGCTCCCCGGCCCCGTCTGGCTCCGGATCGTCCTGCTCCTGGTGATCGTTGCCGCGGTGCTGCTTGCCTGCGTGCTGTTCGTGTTCCCCTGGCTGAACACCTTCGTCAACGTCACAGAGGTTACGGTGGGGGAATGACCCGCATCCTCGTCATCGACAACTACGACAGCTTCGTCTACACCCTCAACGGCTACCTCCTCCAGCTCGGGGCGCAGACCACGGTGCTGCGCAACGACGCCTTCGCAGTCTCTGACGCCTCATCCGTTCTCCAGGACTACGACGCCGTGCTGCTCTCCCCGGGCCCTGGCACCCCCGCCGCCGCGGGGGTGTCGATCCCGATCGTGCGCGAGGTGCTGGAGACCGGTCAGCCGCTACTCGGCGTGTGCCTCGGCCACCAGGCGATCGCGGAGGCACTCGGGGCGACCGTCACCCACGCCAACGAGCTCATGCACGGCAAGACCTCACTCATCACGCACGACGGAAGCTCTTTCTACGACGGAGTGCCGCAGCCGTTCCGTGCGACCCGCTACCACTCCCTCGCCGTCGTCGACTCGACGGTGCCCGACTCCCTGCACGTCACCTCGCGCACGGCCGGCGGCGTGATCATGGGGGTGCGGCACGAGAGCGCCCCGGTGTTCGGGGTGCAGTTCCACCCGGAGTCCGTTCTCACGGAGGGCGGGTACCTGATGCTGGCGAACTGGCTCGCGGTCGCGGGGCTGGACACCGCCCAGGCGGCGGCCGTGGGGCTGACCCCGCTCGTCAACCTGCCCTGACGGCACCCGCCAGGGCGAAGCCGACGAGGCCACAATCGGTCAGCCGGCGCAATAGGTGATCGTGATGGCCGAGCGTTGGGGCTGCTCGCCGGCCGGCAGAGACTGGGAGGTGACGGCGCCGCCCGTGCAGCCGAGGTCCTGCCTCGCCTCGATCGAGAACTGCAGCGCCGTCAGGTTCGTAATCGCGGTGTTGTACGGCTGGCCGACGACCGACTGCAGATCGACCAGGCCACTGCTGACCACGAGGTTGACGGTGTCCCCCTCGCGTACCGAGGCGCCGGACACCGGGTCGCTGCTGATGACGGTGCCCTCGGGGATCGTTGTGGAGTTTTCCCGGGTGGTCACCCCGTAGGCGAGCGCGCGGTCCTGGATGGCCTGCTGGGCGGCCGCCTCGCTGAGCTGGTCGAGACGCGGCACCGTGGTGGGGTTCTTGCCGAGGGAGACGTAGACCCTGACGCTGATGCCGGGAGAGACCTTCTGGCCGGAGGAGGGGTCGGTGCTCACGACGGTGCCCTCCGGAACGGTGTCGCTGGCCTGGCCGAACTGGGCTGGCACGAGGCCAGCGGTCGTGAGCGTCGCCGCTCCTACGTCGTAGGTCGACCCGACGACGTTGGGGACCGAGACCGAGAGGTTGTTGGTGAGGGAATCTGGCTCGGTGGGCAGGCTGATCACCCAGATGACTACGGCCACAAGGATCGCCGCCATCAGGGCGACTCCGGCCCAGATCCAGGCGACGGGGGGCCGGGCCTGGGTGCGCACGATGCGCTCGTCGTCGTTCGACGAGAGTTGCCGCAGGGTCGCCTCCGAGCCCGCGCGGGCATTCGGGTTCACGCCGAAGAGGGTGGAGTTGAAGTCGGCGGCCGGAACGCGCCGGGTCGGCACCTCGCCGGCTCCTGCGGCCTGCACGTCGGCCCGGAACTCGGCCGCAGTCTGGTAACGGTCGAACTTGTCCTTGTTCAGGGAGTGCAGCACCACCGAGTCGATCGCTGGCGAGATCTTCGGGTTGAGGCTGGAGGGGGCGACGGCGGGTTCGCTGATGTGCTGGTAGGCGACGGCGGCCGCGCGCTCGCCACGGAACGGGGCGCGTCCGGTGAGGAGCTCGAAGAGGATCACCCCGGTCGAGTAAAGGTCGGTGCGCGCGTCGACCGTCTCGCCGCGCGCCTGCTCCGGCGAGAAATACTGGGCGGTGCCGAGCACGGCACCGGTCTCGGCCACGGTCGCCGAGTTGTCGGACACGGCCCTGGCGATTCCGAAGTCCATGACCTTGACCTGGCCGGACTGGGTGATCATGATGTTGCCCGGCTTGATGTCACGGTGCACCAGCAGGGCGCGGTGGCTGTACTCGAGAGCGGTGAGCACCTGTGAGATGATCCGTACCGCCTCGGCGGGTTCCGCTGGTCCCTCGGCGATGACGTCCTTGAGTAGTCGTCCGTCGACGTACTCCATGACGATGTAGGAGGTCTGGAGCGACGCCCCGCTGTCGTCCGTCGAGGTCTCCTCGCCGGCGTCGAAGACGCGCACGATCGTGGGGTGGGCCATCCGCGCGGCCTTCTGGGCCTCCTCGCGGAACATCAGCCGGAATTTCGGGTCGGTGGCCAGGGACGGCTTCAGCAGCTTGATGGCGACGCGGCGCCCGAGACGGGTGTCGGTACCGACGTAGACGTCGGCCATGCCGCCCCGCCCGATGCGGTCGCCGATGGTGTACCGGCCGGCGAGCAGGCGGGGGCCATCAGTCACGTGTCGATCTCCAGGGCGCGAGGGGATTCCTGCGCCCACTTTACCGGGGAACGACTCGGGCATTCCCTAGCCCCTGGCGCCGGGTGTGGCCGGGAGCCCGATCACGGAATCGTCTGGTGCGGCGTAGGCGATCGCGAGGGTGTCGGAGGAGGCCGAGCTGATGCCGGAGCACTGCGCGGTGTAAGAGACCCGTGTCTCGCCCGGTGCGGTGTCCCCGAGGGTCACAGTGACCTGTCGGGCGGAGGCCGGCAGCGGGTTGGACGGGGAGGCAGTGCCGTTGTCGACGGCCACCACGAAGGCGGTCTGCGAGGTGCCTGCCGGGCACCCGGAGTAGCCGGGAATGGTGACGGTCACCTGGTCGCCGGCGAAGAAGGATCCGCTCTGGGCCGTCAGTGCCCCCGGCTTGGCCGGCGCGAGCACATCGGTGTAGATCGAGATGGTGACCAGATCGCCCTTGCGCACGTTGCCGCGCGGGTTGATCTCGTAGACCTTGCCGGCCTGGTCCGGCGTCTGGGCCGGGTTGCCGTCAATGGCGGACACCTCGAGCTCGAGTGCCTGCAACTGCGCCGTTGCCTCTGCCTCGGTGAGCCCAATGAACTGGGAGCCGTCGCCGAGCGGAACGGTGTTGCTCACCGTGGGGCTCGGGGTGGGCGTCGGGCTCTCGCTCGGTGTGGGTGAGGGTGATGTGCTTGGCGGTGCCGACGGAGACGGCTGGACCTCGCCAGACGGGGACAGCAGAACAAAGGCGAGCACCCCGGCGATCGCAAGCACGAGCACGCCCAGCACGATGAGCGGCCACAGCCAGGGGTTCCTCTTGCGCTCAGTGGTGTCCGACGGAGCGGAGGGGGGCGCTGCGGGCACGCCGGCCGGTGCGGTCGCCGTGAGGAGCTGTGTGGCCGCGTCGTTGCCGAAGGTGGGGTTCACGGCGGTAGCCGCGAGGGCCCCGCCGAGGATCGCCGGGACGGCCGCAGCGGCGCCCTGGACGTCGCCACGCCGCAGAGCCCTGGCCGCGGCCGCGAGCTTCTCGGCGGAGGACGGCCGGTCGGCGGGTTTCTTGGCGATGCAGGAGTAGACGAGGTTGCGCACCGGCTCGGAGACCGTCGACGGGAGGTCGGGCGGCGTCTCGTTGATCTGCGCCATCGCGATCGCGACCTGCGACTCGCCCGTGAAGGGGCGGCGTCCGGCGAGTGCTTCGTACGCGACGATGCCGAGTGAGTAGACGTCCGTCGTGGCCGACGCCGAGTGGCCGCTGGCCTGCTCGGGCGACAGATACTGCACGGTGCCCATGACCTGGCCGGTGGCGGTGAGGGGAACCTGATCGGCGATGCGCGCGATGCCGAAGTCGGTGATCTTGACTCGGCCGTCCGGGGTGATCAGCAGATTCCCCGGTTTGATGTCGCGGTGCACGAGCCCGGCCGCGTGGGCGGCGTGGAGTGCGGAGGCGGTCTGGGCCACGATGTCGAGCACGCGGTCGGTGGCGAGCACCCGTTCGCGCTCGAGGATCGTGGACAGGGCCTCGCCCGGGACCAGTTCCATCACAAGGTAGGCGCTGCCCTCCTCCTCGCCGTAGTCGAAGACGTTGGCGATCCCCTCGTGGTTGACGAGGGCGGCGTGGCGGGCCTCGGCGCGGAAGCGCTCGAGGAAGCCGGGGTCGCCGAGATACTCGTCCTTCAGGATCTTGATGGCGACGGTGCGCCCGATGACGAGGTCTGTCGCCTGCCAGACCTCGCCCATGCCACCGATCGCGACACGGCTCGACAACTGGTATCGCCCACCGAAAGTGAGGCCGCTTGTGGGTCTCATTTGTTCAGCACCGCCTCTATGACTTTCCTGGCGATCGGCGCTGCCACCGAATTGCCGAATCCTTGACCATTCTCGACGACGACAGCGATCGCAATCTCGGGGTCGGAAGCGGGGGCGAACCCGGTGAACCAGAGAGTGTTCTCCGCCCCGTCGTTCTGCGCGGTTCCGGTCTTACCCGCCACTTCGACTCCATTTATTCTTGCATTACTCGCGGCGCCGCTCGTCACGTTCGCGATCATCAGGTCGCGCATGATCGTGGCAGTCGCCTCGGAGATCGGCTGGTCAAGCACGGTTTCCTGGAAGGGCGTGATGACGGTGAGGTTGGGCGCCGTGATGGAATCGATAAGGGTCGGTTGCATAAGCGTTCCTCCGTTGGCGATCGCGGCCGAGATCATGGCGACCTGCAGTGGCGTGACCCGGTCGTCGAACTGCCCGAACGACGACAGCATCAGGTTCGGGGCGTTCATGTCGGTCGGGTAGACGCTGGGGGTGACGCGCTGCGGGATCGACAGCGGCTTGCCGAATCCGAAGGCGTCGGTGTACTGCGAGATCGTGTCCTCACCGAGCGCGGTACCGAGCTGGGCGAACGGGATGTTGCAGCTGAGCCGCAGCGCCGTCGAGATGCTGACCTCCGGGGCACCGGTGCAGGTGCCGCCCTCCGCATTGCTGATGGTGTTGTCCGACTGCGGCAGCTGAAGCAGGGGCGGATTGGGGAACATGCTGTCCGCGGTGAACTTGCCGCTGTCGATGGCCGCGGCCGCGACCACGAGCTTGAAGACCGAGCCGGGCGCGTAGAGGTCGCCGGCGATGGCGCGGTTGAGCAGCGGGCGGTTCGGGTCGGCGATGAGCGTGTCGTAGGCGGCGATGACGTCGTCCGTGTTGTGCACGGCGAGCAGGTTCGGGTCGTAGGCGGTCTTGGAGATCATCGCCAGGATCGCGCCCGTCTTCGGGTTGATGGCGACGACGGATCCGGTGTTCTCACCGAAGGCGTCCCAGGCTGCCTGTTGCACGACCGGGTCGATCGTCAGCTCGACCGCGGCGCCCTTGGGGTCCTGGCCGGTGATGATCGAGTTGAGCTGGTCGAGGAACTGGTCGTTGGCGGTGCCGCTGAGCTGGTCATTGAGCGCGCCCTCGACGCCGGAGTTCCCCTGGTTCAGGGTGAAGTAGCCGGTGACTGCGGAGTAGAGCTCCGGGCTGCTGTACGAGCGCAGGAACTTGTACTCGTCGTCCACCGGGGTGGACTCGGCCACAGCGACGCCGTCGACGAGGATCGGGCCGCGCTCGGCTGAGTAGCTGGCGTAGAGGGTGCGGGTGTTGCGGTTGTCCACCCGGAGGTTGTCGGCCTGGAACACCGTGATGACACTGCTCGAGACGAAGAGGGTGACGAACATCAGCAGCACGATCGCGCTGACCCGCTTGAGTTCCTTGTTCATGCGTCGATTACCAGTCTCGGCTGATTTCGAACGGTATCCGACAACCTCAGCAAGAGCGCGGCGATGATCCAGTTGGCTACGAGCGATGAGCCGCCCGCCGCCATGAAGGGGGTGGTCAGCCCGGTGAGCGGGATGACGCGGGTGATCCCGCCGATGACGATGAAGACCTGGAGGGCGATGGTGAAGGCGAGGCCGACACCGAGCAGGCGCCCGAAGTCGTCCTGGCCGGCGAAGCCGATGCGGAACCCGCGCGAGACGAACAGGAGGAAGAGTGCCAGGATCGCGAACAGGCCCGTGAGGCCGAGCTCCTCGCCGATGCTGGCCATGATGAAGTCGCTCTCGGCGAACGGGACGATGTCGGGGCTGCCCTGGCCGAGCCCGGTGCCGACGAGGCCGCCATTGGCGATGCCGAAGATGCCCTGCACCAGCTGGAAGCTGCCGCCGGCCCGCTGGTACACGTCGTTGTTGAAGGCGTCGAGCCAGCCGTGGAACCGGTTGTTGACATAGCCGAGCAGCTGACTTGCGGCGATCGCGCCTCCGACGAAGAGGGTCATGCCCAGGATGACCCAGCTGAGCCGCCCGGTGGCGACGTAGATCATGATCAGGAACAGCCCGAAGTAGAGCAGCGAGGTGCCCAGGTCGCGCTGGAACACCAGCACGGCCATCGCGGCGATCCAGATGATGAGGATCGGTCCGAGGTCGCGCACCCGCGGGAACCGCATCCCGAGGAACTTCTTCCCGACGAGCGAGAGGCTGTCCCTGGCGGTGACCAGGTAGCCGGCGAAGAAGACCGCTAGGGCGATCTTGGCCAGCTCGCCCGGCTGGAACGAGAGCGGCACGCTGCCGTCCGCACGCTGCGGTCCGATGCCGATCCAGACCTGGGCGCCGTTGATCTCCCGCCCGACGCCGGGGATGAGCGGCAGGAGCAGCAGGCCCACGCCGACGAACATCGCGATGTAGCGGTAGCGCTGCAGTACCCGGTGGTTGCGGATGATGATGAGCACGGCCAGGGCGGCGAACATGGCGATCGCGGTCCACGCCATCTGGCGGATGCCGGATGCCTCCCAGCCCTCGCGTCCGTTCGCCAGGTCGAGGCGGTAGATCACGGCGATGCCGATGCCGTTGAGCACGGTGGCGATCGGCAGGATGAACGGGTCGGCCTGTGAGGCGACGACCCGCAGGGCGATGTGCATGATCAGCGCGAGGCCGGCGAGTCCCGCCGCGTAGGTGAAGATTTCCTGCCGCACCTCGCCCAGCGCGCCGAGCTGCACCAGCAGGATCGCGCCCCCGTTGATGACGATCGCGAAGCCGAGCAGCAGGAGCTCGAGGTTGCGGAGCTTGGCCGGCACCCGCAGCCGCACACGGATGGCGCCGGTCAGGCTCGGGCGGTCGGCCCCGCCCTTCGTCTCAGTTGCTGACACTGGTCAGCCGTTCGATGATGTCGCGCGCGTCGGAGAGGGAGTCGGCACTGATGGTGTCCTCGACGGTCTGGCGCGTGTAGCTCGGCAGGCTCGCGAGGGTGATCCCCGTCTCCTGGTACACGCTCGAGAGCGGCAGTGGCCCGACATCCGCTTGCACACCCTGGTAGATCGCGACGGTGGTGCCGTCGGCCCCGACGAAGTACCTCGTCTGGGTCCACTGGTAGGCGAGGAGGATGCCGACGATGATGGCGATCGCGGCGACGCCGATCGCGATGAGCCAGGCGATGCGGCGGTTGCGGGCGCGGCGGCGGTCCTCGAGGATCAGCTCGTCGAGGTACTCCTCGGACTCCGGCTCGAAGTGCTCGTCGGCCGGCGGCGTGGCCCGCAGCGGATGGAGCAGCAGGGTCGGCAGGCGGAGCGGGCGGCGCGGGACATCCGCTTCGAAGGAGAGGGGTTCTGCAGCAGAGCCGACCAGCACGGGCGGGGTCATCGAGGACCGCGTCACGTCTCCGGAGTCGTCGATGTCGACGAGCACCACGGTGACGTTGTCGGGCGCACCCTGGTCGAGGCTCTCCTTGACGAGACGCTGTGCGGCCGCATCCGGGTCGGGAACGGTCGAGAGCACGAGGTGCATCTTCTCGTCGCTGACGTAGCCACTGAGGCCGTCGGAGCAGAGCAGCCAGCGGTCTCCCGGACGCACATCGTGCACGGTCGTGTCGATCTCGGGGGAGGAGTCGACGTCGCCGAGCACCCGCATGAGCACGGAGCGGCGTGGGTGCACGGCGGCCTCCTCCGGCGTGATGCGGCCGGAGTCGACGAGGCGCTGCACGAAGGTGTGGTCGGCGGTGACCTGGGTGATCGTGTCGTCGCGGTAGAGGTAGATGCGGGAGTCGCCGATGTGGGCGATAGCCAGCTCGGTTCCGACGAGCATGATCGCGCTCACCGTGGTGCCCATGCCGGTGAGCTCCTGGTGGTCGAAGACCGTCTCGGCGAGGAGGGCATTGGCCGCGAGTAGCGCCGACTGCAGCGCGAACTCGGCGTCCTGCGCGGAGTTGTACGTCGTGTCGGTGAGCATGATGCGCTTGATCGCCATGGCCGAGGCGACATCTCCACCCGCGTGGCCGCCCATGCCGTCGGCGACGACGAAGAGCGAGGAGCCGGCGTAGCCGGAGTCCTGGTTGTTCGCGCGGATCTTGCCGATGTGGGAGAGGGCCGCGCTCTTGCCGGATGTGGCCATCGGGCTACCGCCGGAGCTCAAAGCTCGTGGTGCCGATCTTGACCGGGGTGTTCAGCGGCACCTGTGTCGGCACCACAACACGTCCGCCGTCGAGGAAGGTGCCGTTCGTGGAGTCGAGGTCCTGGATGACCCACGAGTCGTTGAGCAGCATCAGCCGCGCGTGGTGGGTCGAGGTGTAGTCGTCGCGAATGATCAGGCCGCTCTCGCTGGAGCGCCCGATCGTGAGCGGCTCGGTGCCCAGGGGCAACTCGAGGCCCGCCTTGGGGCCGACCGTGATGACCAGCCGGTGAGCGGATGTCGCTGTCGCCGCGGGAGCCGTGCTGCCGGGCAGCGAGTTGGCCGGCGACGGAGGACGCTGCACGGGTGCGACCGAGGGGGGTACACCCTGGGGTGCGGCGCTGGCGGAGGCCGGGTCGGGCACACCCTGTCGGCGCACTCGCTGCCCGAAGAGGTCGGTGCGTAGCGCGTAGACCACGGCGAACACGAAGCCCCAGAGGATCAGGAGAAAGGCGAGCCTCAGAATGAGGAGCGTCAGCTCACTCACTGCTGGGGGCCTCGCTCGCGATCGCTGCGGTTGTCCGAGAACTGGTCGGCGGATTGGGCAAGCACTCGGAAAACAATACGGGTTCTGCCGATGGTGATCTCTGATTCGGGGGACAACGGGGCCTTCGACACGGGTTCACCGTTGAGTTTGGACCCGTTCGTCGACCCGAGGTCGCCCACCTGCGCCCGCTTGCCGTCCCAGAGGATTTCCACGTGTTTGCGGGAGATTCCGGCGTCGTCGACGGTGATGTCGGCCTCGCTGCCGCGGCCGATCACGGTACGGGACCTCACAATCGGGTAACGCTTGCCCCCGACGTCGAGAACGGGCGTCCAGGAGACCTCTCCCTTGGCCGTCTCGGACTCGACGCGGATCATGCCCTCGCTGAGGGCGGTGTCCTCGGAGAGGCGGATGTCGATGCCACCGGTGAACTGGTAGCCCTGCGCGGCGGCGTGGGTCTGCATCAGCTGCGTGAGTTCGTCGGTGAGCGAGGCGCCGAGCGCGTTCATCCGCTGGAAATCGGTTCTGCCGAGGCGCACGGTGAAGCGGTTCGGCACGAGGATGCGGTCGCGCGCGACGACGGCGGCCTTGGTGTCGAGCTCGCGGCGCAGGGCGCTCGTGATCTCGATCGGGGCGAGGCCACTCTTGAACGTCTTCGCGAACACGCCGTTGACGGCGCGCTCGAGTCCACGCTCGAAGTTGTCCAACAGACCCACGGGTTCCTCGTTCCGGTCATTTGTGACTTCTCGTATGTTACCGGCCCGCCCCGGCCCGGGGCTCCCTGCCGCCCGGTGCCTTCATTTCGCGTCCCCGCGCTGTGCTAATCTCGCTAAGTCTGCGCGAGTGGCGAAATTGGCAGACGCGCACGGTTCAGGTCCGTGTGCCCGAGAGGGCATGGGGGTTCAAGTCCCCCCTCGCGCACCAGACGAACGGCCCCCGGGTTCTCCGGGGGCCGTTTTCCGTGGGCTCGCGGGTTCTGCAGCGGATGTCTGCAGCGGATGTCGCGTGGCTGGGGCTCACATCGGCCGCGCGCTCGGGGCATGGCCCATGTCGCCGCGAGCATCTTCCCGGCGCCGGAGCACACATACGGCACCCAGCCACCGCGCTGATCCTGGCCGGGGCAGAGCACTAGGGGGCGGATTTTCGCACGATCAGCGCGACCTGCTCCGCGCACCAGGCCGGGTCGCTCAGGGGAAGATCGTGCCGACCGGGGTGGATCTGAGCGGTGACGTTCGGGTGCGCGGCCTCGAGGGCGGCCGCCCGACCGGGGACGGGCACTGGGTCATCCGCTCCGTCGATCAGGTGGACCGGCACTCTGCGTCGGTCGAGTCGGTCGAGCGCAGCGACCCAGGCGTCTGAGGTGACGACCGCGTCGAAGCTACCGATGTAGGACTCCCAGGTGTGCAGCACCCCCTCGCGGGCGACGACGACCGGCATCGTGGGATTGACCGCGACTGAGAGCAGGGCGGCGAGCGAGCGGTGCGCGCACATCCAGGCGCAGACGCGTTCGGCGAGGAGGCCGTTCGACAGGAGCGCCTCGAACCAGCCCATCCCGTGAACCCGGCCGAGGGCCTCGGGGCGGGTGACATAGAGGGGAGCGTCGAAGGCGACGACGCGGTCGCCCGGCCGGTCGCGGCGGTCGGCCAGATGGAGGGCGAGCGCGGCACCCATGGAGTGCCCGACGGCGGTGATGCGCCGGTCGGTCAGTCCGAGGTGGGCGAGAAGGCCCTCGATGGCGTCGCAGTGGGCGGCGATGCCCGATCGGGTGACAGCGTCGACGTCGCTGTCACCCGGTCTGCTGCCGCCGGTGGCTCCGGTCATCGAGTGGCCGAAACCGAGCGGATCGACGACCACGACGGTCGCGGCCACGCCCAGGCGGTCCCACGCGGTGCCGAAAAAAGTGCCGCTCGCGGCGATCCCGGGGAGCAGCACCACCACCTCGGCTCCGCCTCCGAAGACCCGGGCACTGAGTTGCCCGTGAATCAGACGCTCGCCGGCGCCTGGAGCCCAGCGCGTGACCCGGGGCGACGCGCTGTGGGCGATGAGCCAGGCGGCGACCACTGCCCCCAGGCCGGCGAGGAGGACAAGGCTGGCGCGTCTCATGGCATCCCTTTCTCGACCGGAGGGGAGTTATCCCGAGGCCGTCTGCCTCCGGTGTGTGTACTGCACAGGGTACGCGCGCGGCGTGGAAGGGCCACCGTGTCGGAACGGCGGGCCAGGCCGGGCTGTCGAAGAGGGGGACATAGTTGAGCAATTACCTACTTGACGATTCAGGGCCACGACTCGAAACTCCGTACCTGTGGATAACCCTGTGGAATCTGTGCATTACTCCCCGGGATTCCGGGCCTTCGACCGTGGTTGCCTGTGGACAAATGACAGGTCTGTAATTCGAGGGCGCTCCCTGCGCGGTGATCCTCCGTTCGAAGATGACTACGGACAGGTCAGCCGGGAGGGGTAGAGTCTGGCCCCGATGGTCGAGACACCGAACCCCGCATTCCGCTTTGTACGCGTCGACTACGTCGACCCCCGCGCGGTCGCCCTGCGTGCCGTGATGGATGAGGAGATGACGGAGCGCTACCACTTCCCCGGTGACCCGCCTATGTCCGACACCGTCGCCCGGGCGCTCGCCGTGGACACCGCGCACATCGCGGCGACTGTGCTGGTGATCGACGGAACGGGGGACGCCATCGCCCACGCCGCCCTGCGCAGGCACGGCGGCGAGTGGGAGGTCAAACGGGTCATCGTCCGCGGTGCGGCGCGCGGACGCGGAGCCGGGCGCTCTCTCATGACCGAGCTGGAGCGCATCGCCAGGTCGCAGGGGGCCACCCGCCTGATCCTCCAGTGCGGCGACCGCCAGCCGGAGGCCGTCGCGCTCTACACCGGGCTCGGCTTCACTCCGATCCCGGTATACGAGCCGTATCTGAGCGGGATCCCGAACTCCCTCTGCTTCGAGAAGGTGCTGCGGTAGCTCGGGGAACGCCCGCTGCATCACGCGGGTGACGGGCACCCGTGGTCATCACGGGGCGGTGATGAACCCGGCTTCGATCATGAAGTCGAAGGCCACGTCGGCTGGCTCCTCTCCGCCCTCGTCGACGCGGAGGTTGAGTTCGCGGAGCTTCTCCTCCGTGATGTCGGGAGAGATCTGGGCGAAAACGTCGGCGAGACCCGGGTAGAGGTCGAGCGTCTCGGTGCCGATGACGGCCGCGACGTTGTAGGCGGGGAAGAAGGCCAGGTCGTCCTCGAGCACCGTGAGGCCGAGGCTGTCGATCCGGCCGTCGGTCGTGAAGACCTCACCGAAGTTGCAGGTGCCGCGGGCGGTCGCGGTGTACACGGCCCCCGTGTCGAAGATGTTGATCGCTGACTCCGGCACCCCGCCGTCGCCGCGGACCAGACCGTAGGCCTCGAGCATCGGCGTCATGCCGTCCGCGCGGGAGTTGAACTCCGGCTCGACGCAGAACGTGAGGTCGGCGGCGGGCAGCGCGAGGAACTCGGACATCTTCGAGATGCCGCCCAGACCCTCGACGGCCTCCGACCGCACGGCCATCGCGTAGGTGTTGTTCAGGGGGGCGGGCTCCAGCCAGCTGAGGTTGTTGGTCGCGTCGAGATCGCGCACCGCCTCGTACTGGTCGGTGGGATCCGGGATCCCCTCGGTCTGGCCCAGGTAGGTGAGCCAGGCCGTCCCCGTGTACTCCCAGGTCATGTCGGCCGTGCCGGAGAGCATGAGTTCGCGGGCGGGCTGGCTGCCCGGGATGTTCGTCATGTCGGTCACGTCGAAGCCGGCGGCCTTCGCGGCGATGACCGCGATCTTGCCGAGGATGAGCTGCTCGGTGAAGTTCTTCGACGTGATCGTGATGCTCGCGCCGTCGGGCAGGTCGAGCGGCTCGATCGACCCGGGCGCCACCTCGGGTACATAGGCCGTTGCCGGCTGGAGGCCGCAGCCGGTCAGGGCGACCATTCCAGCGGCGATGACCGCGGTGGTCGAGAGAATCCTGCGAAAAGCGGATTTTGACACGATCAGAGTCCCTTCGGGCGGGCGACGTGTTCGACCACGAGGCCCAGCCAGTCGATGAACAGTGCAAGGAGTGCGATGAGCAGCGCCCCGGCGATGAGCACGTTATAGAGGTACAGGTTCACGCCGGTGACGATGAGCAGTCCGAGGCCTCCTCCGTTGATGAACGCGGCCAGGGCGGCGGTTCCGACGACCAGCACGAGGGCGGTGCGGATGCCAGAGAGCATCACGGGCACGGCCAACGGCAGCTCGACCTTCAGGAGCACGGCGAGGTTGCTCATCCCCATTCCGCGCCCGGCCTCGACGAGGCGGGCGTCGACCCCTTGGATGCCGATCATGGTGTTCCGTAGCACCGGGAGGGCCGCGTAGAGCACGAGCGCCACTATGGAGGCCCAGTAGCCGGAGGGGATGAAGATGGCGATCAGCACCACGAGTCCCACGGCCGGGGCGGCCTGGCCGAAGTTGGCGATGGCCAGCACGGGTCCCGCGATGCGTCGGAACGCGGTGCGGGTGAGCAGGATCCCGAGCGGGATCGCGATGATGAGTACGATCGCGGCGGCCACGAAGGTCAGCGAGAGGTGCTGCTGCATTCCGCGCCAGAGCGCGTCGGGCGACAGCGTGGTGCGCTCGGTGTCGGTGAGGACGGCGGTGTTGAGCCAGATGAGGAATGCCGCCAGCACGAGGAGGATCCCGGCAGGCTGGATGACGAGTCCGCGCCAACCGCTCGCTCCGGAGGTCTTCTGCTCCGGCGCCTCGGAGACAGCGTCGCGACGCTTCTTCGTTGAGGTGCCCATGCCGCGGCGCCGTCGGTGGCCGTGGGATCGATGATGCTGATCGACTCGGTGTTCGTGCCCACCGGGGTGTTCGTGCCGGCGGCCGCCGCCTCGGTGCGCACGGCGGTGATCGCGTCCATGATGGTCTCGATGTTGATGACCCCGAGGAAGGCGTCGCGCTTGCCGGTGACGAGGGCGGCGCCGGCGCTCGAGACGAGCATCGTGTCGAGGGCGTCGTTGAGGGTCGCACGGCGGCCGATGACCGGCAGATTCTCGGTCGGGGTGGAGCCGATCGTCTCGAGCCGGGTCAGCTGCAGGCGCGAAGGCCACTGCAGCGGACGGTCGCGCTCGTCGAGGATGACCGCGTGTCCGTGACCGGCCGCGTCGATCCGGGTGAGCACGTCCTTCGCGGCGTCCCCCGGGCGGGCGATGATGGCCTCGGCCAGGTCTACGTCGCCGACGCGGCGGAGTGTGAGCTGCTTGAGCCCGGCTCCCGCGCCGATGAAGTTCTCGACGAACTCGTTGGCGGGCTCGGCGAGGATGCGGTCCGGGGTGTCGTACTGCACGATGCGGGCGCCCTCGTCGAAGACGACGATCCAGTCGCCGAGCTTGACGGCCTCGTCGAAGTCGTGCGTGACGATAACCATCGTCTTCTGTACCTCCTCCTGGATGCGGATGAGCTCGTCCTGCAGGCGCTGGCGGGTGATCGGGTCGACGGCGCCGAACGGCTCGTCCATGAGCAGCACGGGCGGGTCGGCCGCGAGCGCGCGGGCGACCCCGATGCGCTGCTGCTGGCCGCCGGAGAGCTCGCGCGGGTAGCGGTCGCGGTAGATGGCCGGGTCGAGGGAGACCAGTTCGAGGAGTTCGTCGACGCGGGCGGTGATGCGGTCCTTCGCCCAGCCGAGCATCTTGGGCACGATAGAGATGTTCGCGGCGACCGTGAGGTGCGGGAACAGCCCGCCAGCCTGGATGACGTAGCCGATGCGACGGCGCAGGTCGTCGCCGTCGATGTCGGTGACGTCCTCGTCGCCGAGCACGATGCGTCCGGTCGTCGGCTCGATCAGGCGGTTGATCATCTTGAGGGTGGTGGTCTTTCCACAGCCGGACGGGCCGACGAGCATCACGATCTTGCCGGCCGGGATCTCGAGCGTGAGTCCGTCGACGGCCGGGGACTTCTGGCCGGGGAAACGCTTGGTCACCTGGTCGAGGAGGATCGACTTGCCGCCCTCGGCGACGGGGACGGTGGGGGCGATGGTTGATTCAGACACGGATGCCTCTCGGTGTGGTGAGCCGGCCGAGGCCGACGAGCAGGAGATCGAGGATGAGGGCGAGGATGATCACGCCGACGACCCCGGTGAGAACGGATTCGAGCGAGTTGGCCCCGCCGAGTCTGGCGAGCCCGGAGAAGATGAAGCCACCCAGGCCCGGGCCGAGCACGTAGGCGGCGACGGCGGCGATGCCCATGACCATCTGGGCCGAGATGCGCACGCCGCCGAGGATGACGGGCCAGGCCAGCGGCAGCTCGATCTGGAGAAAGGTGCGGGAGCGGCTCATGCCGATTCCGGGCGCCGACTCCACGATGTTCCGGTCGATGCCGGCGAGACCCACGATCGCGTTGCGCAGCACGGGCAGGAGGGCGAAGAAGGTGACGACCACAACGGCCGGTGCCACGCCGAAGCCGACCGGCGCGATGAGCAGACCGACGAGGGCGAAGGACGGGATGGTGAGCCCGATCGCCGAGACGCCGCTGGCGAGCGAGGTGAGGGTCCGGTTACGGTAGACCAATGCGGCGATGGCCACGGCGAGAACCGTGGCGACGACCAGGCACTGGACGACCAGGCTGAAGTGCTGCAGCGAGGCGACCCAGATCTGGTCGAACCTGCTGACGAGAAATTCCCACATTGGTGATGTCCCTTTTCGGTTGAATCTCAGGTCCGGAGAAGCTTCCGGTGCAGAGAACTCCGCCAAGAAGCCTAAACAGTGGTCACTCCGAATGGCCAATTTGTGCTAATGGACATTGTATGTACCCCGCCATCGAAAAGGGCCACACAACGGGGTACATCGAGCCTGTGCGTCGCCTTGGTCAGGACCTCCCAGCGGGGTACCGTCGAACACCGGGTTGCTGCCGGTCGCCCGTCTCCAGCGAAGGAATCCGATGACAACGTCCGTCTCGACCGAGCGATCGACCGACCCGTCCGCGACCGACCTCGTGTCCGCGCTGACCCGCCTCTTCGCGGCGGGCCAGGCCGCCACCGATGCGCCGACCCTCGCCACGCACAGCCACGACGACGCGGAGTGGGCCGCGTACGAGCCGCCGATCGCCGTGGTGTTCGCCGAGTCGACCGGGGATGTCGTCACGGCCGTGCGCTTCGCCGCCGACCGCGGCATCCGCGTGGTGCCGAGGGGAGCCGGCACCGGCCTCTCGGGGGGAGCGAACAGCGTGGCGAACTGCATCGTCGTCTCCCTCGAGCGGATGTCGGCGATCCTCGAGGTCGATACGGACGAGCGGCTTGCGGTGGCCCAGGCCGGCGTGATCAACGACACCCTCCGGGCCGAGGTCGCGAAGAGCGGGCTCTGGTACCCGCCCGACCCCGCGAGCTCGGCCATCTCGAGCATCGGCGGCAACGCGGCGACCAACGCAGGCGGCATCTGCTGTGTGAAGTACGGAGTGACACGCGACTACGTGCTGGGCCTGACAGTGGTGCTCGCCGACGCGAGCGTGGTGCGGCTCGGTCACCGCACAGCCAAAGGCGTCACCGGATACGACCTCACCGGCCTCATGGTCGGCTCGGAGGGCACCCTCGGCATCATCACCGAGGTCACTGTTCGTCTGCTCCCGCTCGCCGGGCGGGAGGAGCGCGCCGTCATCGGCTACTTCCCCTCGCTTGTGGCCGCGGGCGACGCGGTCGCGGCCGTGTCCCGTGCGGGCATCGTTCCGGCCGCGCTCGAGCTCATCGACAGCACCTGTATCGCCGCGGTGGAGGCCTGGCAGGGGCTCGGCCTGCCCGACGGCGTCGACCCGGCGCAGGTGAACACCCTCCTCCTCGCGAAGGTCGACGAGCGTGGGGAGGCCGGCGACGAGTCGGCTGACGAGATCGCCGCGATCTTCGCCGCGGCCGGCGGCTCGCGCGTGGAGCGCGCCACCGAGAAGGCCGATGTGGACCGGTTGTTCCTCACCCGCCGCCTCGCCTACCCCGCACTTGAACGGCTCGGGCCCGTGCTCACCGAGGACATCTGTGTGCCCCGCGGGCAGGTGCCCGAAATGCTGGCGCGGATCCAGGCGTCCGCGGCTTCCCACGACGTCGTGATCGCCAACATCGCCCACGCGGGCGACGGCAACCTGCATCCGCTCATCATCGCGCCCGAGGACGACCCGGCGGCCAAGGAGCGGGCGAGGATCGCCTTCGAGGAGATCATCGCGAACTGCCTGGCCCTCGGCGGCACGGTCTCAGGGGAGCACGGCGTCGGACTGCTCAAGCTGCCGGGCGCTGCGACCGAGCTCGGCCCGCGCGTCGTCGACCTGCATCGCTCGATCAAGGCGGCGCTCGACCCCGCGGGCACCCTCAATCCCGGCAAGGCCTTCCCGGCCGCCCCGCTCACCCGCACCTAGGGGGTCCCCAAGCCCAGCCACAGCACGAATGACGGTGTCACCCTCCACTGCTCCGACGACTGGCGGTTCGGCTTCTCCGGCTACGACGCGTCGGGGGAGCACGCCTTCTTGGCCGCGGGCATCCCGCCGACCGGCCGCGGCCTCCCGCAGGAGGGGTCGATGCCCGGAATACTCCGGCTCGTCGAGCGGATCGGCCGCACGCGCGACCCGCGGCGTCGGAGACGATCCACCTGCTGCACGGCCACGCCGTTCAGGACTGGCGCGACGTGATCGACCGGGTCGAGGTGCCCGACCTGTTCGTCGCCGGGCGGGAGAGCCAGCTCTGGTCGTGCGAGCACGCGGCGTCCGGCAGCGGCCAACCCGCTCGGACGCAGCGCCATCGTCGAGGGGGCCGGCCACACCCTGAACTGCGACCGGCCCGACGAGTTCAACGCCCTGCAAGTGGAGTTCATCCGCTCAATCCCAGCCGCGACATCCGCTGGTCACGTCATCATTCAGGAGTTCGGCCCGTTGCCCCCGTTCATCATTCAGGACCAGCGGATGTGGCGGTGCAGTCTCACGCCGAAATCGTGCGTTCGTCGGTGATATGACGACAGAATCGGTCATATCCACTCATCTGACGCACAATATCGTTTAGCGGCGTCGCTCACTCCTGAATGATGGCGGGACCGCAGACGGCCGGGCACGCCGAACCCCTGAATAATGACCAAAAGCGGGCTAGCTGGCGAGCGCGGGGTAGTCGGTGTAGCCGTGCGCGTCGGGACCGTAGAAGGTGCTCGCGTCGGGCTCGTTGAGCTCGCGCTCCTCGGCCCAGCGGCGCACGAGGTCGGGGTTGGCGATGAGCATGCGGCCGACGGCCACGGCATCAGCCTTGCCGTGCTCGATGAGGGCCGCGGCGTCCTCGCGGGAGGTGATCACACCGAATCCGCTGTTCGCGACGAGCGGACCGCCGAAGTGGGCGCGCAGGTCTTGGACGAACTCGCCGGCCGGGTCGCTGTGCAGCACGCTGAGGTAGGCGAGGCCGAGGGGGGCGAGCCCCGAGAGGAGGGTCTCGTAGGTGAGGCGGGTGTCCGCGGCGTCAATTTCGAGCACGTCCTGGATGTTGTGCGACGGGGAGATGCGGATGCCGACACGGTCGGCTCCGATCGCGGCCGCGACGGCCGTGGCGACCTCGATGCCGAGGCGGGCGCGCTTCTGTGGGGTGCCGCCGAACTCGTCGTCGCGGAGGTTCGAGCTGGGCGCGAGGAACTCGTGCAGCAGGTAGCCGTTGGCCGAGTGGATCTCGACGCCGTCCATGCCGGCGGCGATCGCGTTGCGGGCGGCGGTGACGTGCTCGGCGATGATCGAGGCGGCGTCGGCGGCGACCGGCACGGGGTAGGGCGCCTTGCCGTCGGCGGTGCGCACCTCTCCCTCGATCGCGATGGCGCTCGGCGCGATCACGGGATTGCCGCCGTTGACCGACGGGTGGGTGACGCGTCCGCCGTGCATCAGCTGCATGACGATGAGTCCGCCGCGCGCGTGGACCGCGTCAGTGACGCGGCGCCAGCCGGCGATCTGCTCCTCGGTGACGATCCCGGGCTGGCCGGGGTAGGCCTGGCTCCCGGCGCTCGTGTACGCGCCCTCGGAGGTGATCATGCCGGTGCTCGCGCGCTGGCCGTAGTACTCGACGACCAGGTCGTTCGGCACCCCGTCAGCGCCGGAGCGCACCCGGGTGAGCGGGGCCATCACCACGCGGTTGCGGAGGGGGAGGGCGCCGAGGTGGAGGGGAGTGAAGAGCTGCACGGGGCTTCTTTCGTGGGAGACGATGGGGGTGCGCAGTCGGCGCACCCTTCCGCCAACCCCACCCCGGCCCGGCCTATTCCGTTGCCGGGTAACTCTCAGGCTGGGTCGTCGGTGCCGATCCGGCGGTCGGCCGCGTCGCGTGCCTCGTCGATCCTGCCGGCCTGGCTGCCCCCGGTCACCCGGTTCGCCGCCCCGGCGGCGCTCTCGAGCAGCCGGTCGCTGATGTCCTCTGCCTTCTGGCTCTTCAGCGCCTCCTGCCCCTTGTCACTCGTCAAAAAATCGGTGGCCTTCTTCGTGATGTCGTCCAGGGCGCCCATGCTGTTCTCCGATCGTGGCGGTGGGTTCTCCGATGCATATGCTCGGTCCGGCAGGCGGGCAAGTCAACCATCTCCCAGGGAGAGCGGATGTTGTGTCCGAGCCCGATCGGGCGTGTTAGCGTCCCTCATGGCCCGAATCGTCGCTGTCGCCCCCGCGCTCCCGGCCTTCGTGTATCCGCAGTCGGAGATCACGGCGACGATCGGTCCGCTGATCACGACGAACACCGGCAAACGCGCCCTCCTCGACCGCCTGCACGCCTCCAGCCGGGTCGACACCCGCCACCTCGTGATGCCGCTCGAGGGGTACCTCGACCCGCAGACCTTCTCCCAGTCGAACGGCATGTTCATTGAGGTCGCCGCCGACCTCGCCGAGGAGTCGCTGCGGGCGGCACTTCTCAGCTCGGGACTCGAGCCCGGCGACATCGACTACGTCATGTTCACCTCGGTGACCGGCATCTCGGCCCCGTCGATCGACGCGCTCCTGGTGGCCCGGCTCGGCCTCCGCTCCGACGTCAAACGCGTGCCGATGTACGGGCTGGGCTGTGTCGCCGGCGCCGCGGGCATCGCCAGGGTTGCCGACTACCTCGCCGGGCACCCCGAGGGTGTCGCGGCGCTCATCTCGGTCGAGCTGTGCTCCCTCACCTTCCAGCGGGACGACGACTCGATGGCGAACCTCGTCGCGTCGGGCCTGTTCGGCGACGGCGCGGCCTCCGTCATCATGGTCGGCGACGAGCGGGCGAAGCGGATGATCGTGACCGGCCCCGACGTCGTGGACACCCGCAGCAGGCTCTACCCCGACACCGAGGACGTCATCGGCTTCAATGCCAGCGAGACCGGATTCCGCATCGTGCTCACCGCCCGCGTCGGCGACGTCGTGGAGCGTCACTTCGGCGGCGATGTCGAGCAGTTCCTCGCCGACAACGACCTCGAGATCGGCCAGATCGATCGCTGGGTCGCCCACCCGGGCGGTCCCCGGGTGCTCGAGGCGTTCTCCGAGAGCCTCGAGCTGCCCGACGGCGCCCTCGACATCAGCTGGCGCTCCCTCGCCACAGTCGGCAACCTGTCCTCCGCATCCGTTCTGCACATCCTCGCCGATTCGATGACCGAGTCCGTTCATGAAGCGGATGATCTGACGGTCCTCTTCGCGCTCGGACCCGGTGTCTCCGCCGAGCTCGTGCTCCTGCGGTGGCCGTCGTGATCGTCTACGTCGTGCTCGTGCTCGCCACCGGGGCGGAGCGCATCGCCGAACTCGTGATCTCCCAGCGGAACGCAGCCTGGGCGTTCGAGCGCGGCGGCGTCGAGCACGGGCGGGGCCACTTCCCAGCGATGGTCGCCCTGCACACCGGGCTGCTGCTGGCCTGCATCGCCGAGGTGGTCCTCCTCGACCGGCCGTTCACTCCCGCCATCGGCTGGCCGATGCTGGTGGTCGTACTCGCCTGTCAGGCCGGCCGGTACTGGATCATCGCCTCGCTGGGACACCAGTGGAACACACGCGTCATCGTGGTGCCAGGGCTCGGCAGGGTCACGCGCGGGCCGTACCGCTTCACGTGGCTGCGGCACCCCAACTACATTGTCGTGGCGGTCGAGGGCATCGCGCTCCCGCTCGTGCACGGGGCATGGATCACGGCGCTCGTGTTCACCGCGCTGAACCTGATTCTGCTCTTGCGCTTCCGCATCCCCACCGAGAACCGGGCGCTCGCCGCCCTCGACGCGCGGGCCTGATGCGCGACCTGCTGGTCGTCGGGGGTGGTCCGGTCGGGCTCGCGGCGGCGATCGACGCGCGGCTGAGAGGCCTCACGGTCGCGGTGATCGAGCCGCGGGGCGGCGACGCGATCGACAAGGCCTGCGGCGAGGGACTCATGCCGGGGGCCGTTCCGGCGCTGGCCCGTCTCGGGGTGTTCCCGGCAGGGCAGCCGCTTCGGGGGGTCAGGTACTCGAACGGCTCCCGCAGCGTCGACCACCGCTTTCGCGCCGGCAACGGGATGGGGGTACGGCGCACGGAGCTGAGCGCGGTGCTCGCGGAGCGGGCGCTCGAGCTCGGGGTGGAGCGGGTGACAGGGCGCGTCGACACGGTCGAGCAGACCGACTCCGCCGTGACGGCGGGGGGTGTGACAGCGCGGTACCTGCTCGGGGCCGACGGGCTGCACTCAGTGGTGCGGCGGCTGACCGGGCTCGACCCGGCCCCGACGACGGGGACGCGGCGCTACGGGGTGCGCAGGCACTACGCGATCGCCCCGTGGAGCGACCTGATCGAGGTGCACTGGACTCCGGAGGTCGAGGCGTATGTGACCCCGGTCTCGGTCGACACCGTCGGCGTCGCGATGCTCGGGGAGCGCGGCATCTCGTTCGAGGCGCAGCTGGCGCGGATCCCCGAGCTGGCGGCGCGCGTCGCTGGCGCGGCGACGGCGAGCACCCTGCGCGGGGCTGGCCCCTTCCACCAGCGGGTCACGCGGCGCACGGCCGGTCGGATCATGCTCGTGGGCGACGCGGCCGGATACGTGGACGCGATCACCGGCGAGGGCATCCGGGTCGGTCTCGCCCAAGCCGAGGCGGCCGTCGACTGCGTGGTCGGCTCACGGCCGGGCGACTACGAGGGCGAGTGGCGTCGGCGCACCCGCGAATCCCGGTCGCTGACAACAGCGCTCGTGGCGGCGGCGCGCTCGCCGCTGCGCGACAGGATCGTGCCGCTCGCGGTGGCGGCGCCGAGGCTGTTCGGCGCCGTGGTGGAGCGGCTGGCGCGGTAGGCGCGGTTCAGCCCAGTAGCAGCCCTGGCAGCTCGCCGGCCGTGCGCGCGACCGAGTGCGATCCGGCCTTCTCGTGCTCGGCCCCGTAGCCCCACTCGACGAAGATGGTCGGAACCCCGTTCGCGGCGGCACCCTCCACGTCGTGCTCCCGGTCGCCGACCAGCACCGGGCGGGAGATGTCGGCTCCGGCGTGCTCGAGACGTCGGAGGGCGTCGGCGACGACATCCGCTTTCGCGCTCCGGGACTCGTCATCGGAGGCCCCAGCGATCACGTCGAAGTGCCTGGCGAGGTCGAAGTGGGTGAGGATGAGGTTCGCGGGGGTCTCCGGCTTGGACGTGGCGAGGCTCATGGGCAGGCTGCTCGCCGCGACAGCCGCGAGCACCTCGGGGATGCCGTGGTAGACGGTGCTGTCGTAGAGGCCGCGGTCGAGGTAGTGGGTGCGGTAGAGGTTGAGGGCGTCCCAGGACTCCTTCTCGTCGAAGCCAGCGAAGTCGCGGAACGAGTCGAGCAGGGGCGGGCCGACGTAGGCGAGGAGCTCGGCCGTGCCGGGGACAGGCAGGCCCAGACGCTCGAACATCCAGGCGAGGCTCGAGGTGATACCGGGCGCCGAGTCGGTGATCGTGCCGTCAAGGTCGAAGAGGATGCAGGTCCACGGGGGATTCGTCATTTGTGGCCAGCTTAGGTGGCGCGAATGAACGCGACGCGACGCCGCTGTTGGTCGCTGGACGCGGACCCAACCTCAGAACAGGCGGGAGTCGCTGTCGTCGAGGCCGCGCATCGCGTCGTAGTCGAGCGTGACACAGCGGATGCCGCGGTCCAGCGCCAACGTGCGGGCCTGCGGTTTGATCTCCTGGGCTGCGAAGACCCCGGCGACCGGCGCCAGGCGCGGATCGCGATTCATCAGCTCAAGGTAACGGGTCAGCTGCTCCACGCCGTCGATGTCGCCGCGGCGCTTGATCTCGATCGCCACCGAGGCTCCGGTCGCGTCCGTCGCGAGGATGTCGACCGGCCCGATCGCCGTCATGTACTCGCGCCGCACCAGCCGGTAGCCGTCGCCGAGCACGTCGATCTGCTCGGCGAGCAGCTTCTGCAGGTGCGCCTCGACGCCGTCCTTCTGCAGGCCGGGGTCGATGCCGAGCTCGTGCGCCGAGTCGTGCAGGATCTCGTGGATCGAGATGACGAGCAGGTCGGAGGTCTTCGCCTGGGTGACCTTCCACGTCTCGGTGACGCCGACCTCGAGGGCCTCGGCCACGACCTCGGGGAAGGTGATGGTGCACGGCGGGCTCATCCAGTTGAGCGGTTTGTAGCTCAGCGAGTCGCTGTGGACGAGCACGCTGCCGTCGGCCTTGAGCAGGAGGAGGCGGGTGGCGAGGGGCAGGTGGGCGCTGAGCCGACCGGCGTAGTCCACGGAGCACCGGGCAATGACGAGACGCATTCCTACGACCCTACCTTCGTGCCGCGGGGCTCCCGCGCGGACTGCGACAGTGCGCCGGCGAGGGCGACCAGCACCAGCACCAGCAGCAGTGCGTTGAGGATTCCGACGTGCTCGCCGAGGAATCCGATCACCGGGGGGCCGACGAGGAACGCGACATAGCCGATCGTGGCGACCGCGCTGACCCGGGCGGCGGCGGTGCGGGGGTCGTCCGCGGCGGCGGACATCCCGACCGGGAAGCCGAGAGCGGCTCCGAGGCCCCAGAGCACGACCCCCACGACGGCGAGCCAGACGATGGGGACGAAGATGAGCACCAGGAGCCCGGTGAAGGCGAGCGCGGCCGAGACCCGCAGCACGGGAACACGCCCGAAGCGGTCGAGCAGCCTCACGCCGCCGAGTCGGCCGATGGTCATGGCGGTGACGAAGACCCCGAAGACGAGCGCGCCGGTCGGCTTATCGGTGTTGTGCCCCTCGACCATCGCGTAGGCGAGCCAGTCGTTCGCCGAGCCCTCGGTGAACGCCATGCCGAGCACGATGAGCCCGATGAAGATCGTGCGCGGGTCGCGCCAGATCGACAGCCGGGTGCGCCAGGTGTCCGCGGGTCCTGGCTCCGCCTCCTCCGGCTCGATCACGGTCTCGGGCAGCAGGAACCGCACGACCACGATCGAAGCCAGCACGGTGAGGGCGCCGATCGCGCCGAGGTGGTACTCGAGCGGGATCTCGAAGTGCTCCGCGATCGCGGCGAGCCCCGCGCCCACGATCGTGCCGATGCTGAAGAACGCGTGGTAGATCGGCATGATGTTGCGGCCGATCGCGCGCTCGTTGGCCGCCCCCGAGACGTTCATTGAGACGTCGCAGGCGCCGAGCGCCGCACCGACGATCGCGAGCCCGGTGAATGCGACCCCGAAGCTCGTCACCACACTCGCCCCGACCGCGGCGACCACGAGCCCCACCGGGCCGATCACCAGCGCGAAGCGGATGACGTTCCTGGCGCCGAACATCGCGATGAGGTGGCTCGACAGGAGCAGCCCCACGATCGAGCCGGCCGCGATGCCGAACAGCAGGAGCCCGACATCCGCGGAGGTCAGGTCGAGGGAGGCGGCGACGGCGGGAACCCGCGCCGCCCAGCTCGCCAGGCCCGCCCCGCAGAGGGCGAAGACCACGAACAGGGAGTTGCGCCAGGCGCTCAACTGGGCGCGCGAGTGCAGCACGGAGTTCGTCATGCGACAACGCTACCGGGCGGTACGTTCCGCGCCCGTCACGATCCATGCGGTGCCCCGCGCCCGCAGCCCGAGCGTGACCGCCCTGGCGCCGATGTAGCCGAACCCGAACGCCGTCCAGAGGGCCACGATGCCTCCTGCGGAGGTGGCAACCGCGAGCAGCGGCACGTACACCGCGAGGTTCACGATCCCGGTGATCGCCAGGTACCTGGCGTCGCCCGCGCCGATCAGCACCCCGTCGAGCACAAAGACGTATCCCGCGACCGGGATCCCCAGCGCCATCACGATGACGACAGGTGTCAGGGCAGAGCGGATGTCGGCGTCCCCCGTGAACACCCCGCCGAGCAGGGGGGCGACGAGCGCCAGCACGGCCCCGAGGCCCACGCCACCGACCACCCCGAACAGGATGAGCCGGCGGGTGACCGCGACCACCCTCGGAACGTCCGCCGCCCCCAGCGCGTGGCCGATCATCGCCTGGCCGGCGATCGCGAGCGCGTCGAGGGCGAAGGCGATCGCCGAGAACAGGGTGAGCGCGATCTGCAGGGTGGCGAGCTCCGTCACGCCGAGCCCGGTCGCGACCACCACGGTGCCGAGCAGCGCGACGCGCAGCGACGCCGTGCGCAGCAGCAGCCACAGGCCGGACGACGCTGCCCCGGCGACGCCGGAGAGCCCCGGTCGCAGAGTGGTGCCGTTCGCCCGCGCCGCGCGTACCGCGATCACGAGGTACACCGTTGCCATGCCCCACTGGGCGACCACGGTGCCCACGGCCGAGCCGGCGATGCCCCAGCCGAAGCCGTAGATGAACAGGGTGTTGAGCAGGGCGTTCGCGACGAAGCCGAGCACGGCGACCACAAGCGGGGTGCGGGTGTCCTGCAGCCCGCGCAGGAGGCCCGTTGCGGCGAGCACCACTAGCATCGCTGGCAGCCCCCAGACCGAGATGAGCAGGTAGGTCGTGGCGGCCTCCGCGACATCCGCCGGGGCACCGAACAACCGGACGAGCGCCCCGCCGCCGGCCAGCCCGCCGCCGACGAGCACGACGCCGACGGCGATCGCGAGCCAGAGGCCGTCGATGCCGGCCCTGATCGCGCCGGGCAGGTCGCCGGAGCCGAGGCGCCTGGCCACGGCGGGCGTCGTCGCGTAGGCGAGGAACACGAGCAGGCCGACGGCCGTCTGCAGGATCACCCCGGCGATGCCGAGGGCCGCGAGCGGCACGGCCCCGAGGTGGCCGACGAGCGCGGTGTCGGTGAGCAGGAACAGCGGCTCGGCCACAAGGGCGCCGAGCGCTGGGATGGCCAGGCGGAAGATCTCCCGATCGAGCGGCCGGACCGCGAATCTCCCCATCCGCCTACGGTAGTGCGCTTCCCGGCCCCGTGTCGGGGGTGAGGCCTAGGCTGGGGGACCATGAGCGCCGACAACCAGCCCACGTCCGGAATCGACCTCGCGGAGCTCGATGCCGCGACCCGTCCGGGAGACGACCTCTTCCGCCATGTGAACGGCAAATGGGCCGCGCGCACAGAGATCCCCTCGGACAAGGCCCGCTACGGCTCCTTCTACCTGCTCGCCGAGGCGGCCGAGAAGGCCGTGCAGGACATCATCATCGAGTCGCAGTCCGCCGAGCCCGGCAGCGAGGAGCGCAAGTACGGCGACCTCTATGCGAGCTTCATGGACAACGACCGCGTCAACGCGCTCGGCGCCGCGCCGCTCGCGCCGCTCCTGGCCGAGGTGGCCGGTGCCACCGACATCCGCTCGCTGCTGGAGAGGCTCGGGCGCCTCGAACGCAAGGGCATCTCGGGTTTCCTGCACCTCTTCGTCGACAACGACCCGGGCCAGCCCGACCGCTACCTTGTCTTCGTCGAGCAGGGCGGCCTCGGCCTGCCTGACGAGTCCTACTATCGCGAGGATTCCTTCGCCGAGGTGCGGGTCAAGTACGGCGCCTTCGTCGAGCGGATGTTCGCGCTCGCCGAGCCGGGGCGCCCCGATGCGGCCGAGCGTGCCGCGCGGGTCGTCGCGCTCGAGACCGACATCGCGGCCGGCCATTGGGACAACGTGCGCACCCGCGACAGCGAGGCCACCTACAACCTGCTGCCCTGGTCGGGAGCGCAGGCGCTCGCCGCAGGCATCGACCTCGACGTATGGCTCGACGCGGTGGACGTGCCGGAGGGCGCGCTCGCCGAGGTCGTGGTGCGCGAGCCGAGCTTCGTGGAACACGTCGCCGGGCTACTGACGGCCGACCGGCTCGAGAGCTGGACGGACTGGCTCGCGTGGCAGGTCATCCGCTCGAACGCCGCCTACCTCTCCGACGACTTCGTCGAGGCCAACTTCGACTTCTACGGCCGCACCCTCACCGGCACCCCGGAGATGCGGGTCCGCTGGAAGCGCGGCGTCTCGCTCGTCGAGGGCGCGTTGGGCGAGGCCGTCGGGCGCACCTATGTCGACCGCCACTTCTCGCCGACCGCGAAGAGTGAGATGGACGTGCTCGTCGCCAACCTCATCGAGGCCTACCGGGCGAGCATCACCTCGCTCGGCTGGATGACCGAGGCCACCCGGCTCCGCGCGCTCGACAAACTCGACAAGTTCACGCCCAAGATCGGCTTCCCGGCGAAGTGGCGTGACTACTCGGCCCTGCAGGTCGACGCCGGAGACCTGCTCGGCAACGTGCGGTCCGCGAACGAGTTCGAGTTCCAGCGCGAGCTGGGCAAGATCGGCGCTCCCCTCGACCGCGACGAGTGGTTCATGACCCCGCAGACGATCAACGCCTACTACAACCCCGGCTTCAACGAGATCGTCTTCCCCGCGGCGATCCTGCAGTACCCCTTCTTCGACGAGGCGCGCGACGACGCGGCCAACTACGGCGCGATCGGCGCGGTGATCGGGCACGAGATCGGCCACGGCTTCGACGACCAGGGTGCCAAGTTCGACGGCGACGGCCTGCTCACCGACTGGTGGACCGAGTCCGACCGCACCGCGTTCGAGAAGCTCACCTCCTCACTCATCGAGCAGTACAACGCCCTCGCGCCGGCCCAGGTGCCCGACCACCACGTCAACGGGGCGCTCACGATCGGCGAGAACATCGGCGACCTCGGTGGTCTCGGCATAGCCTGGAAGGCGTACCTCATCTCGCTCGATGGCGCCGAGTCGCCCGTGATCGACGGACTCACCGGCGCCGAGCGCTTCTTCATCTCCTGGGCGCAGGCCTGGCAGATCAAGGTACGCGACGAGGAGGTCATCCGCCTGCTCACGATCGACCCGCACTCCCCGAACGAGTTCCGCTGCAATCAGATCGTGCGCAACATCGACGAGTTCTACACCACCTTCGGCGTGACGGAATCGGACGCCCTGTGGCTGGCGCCCGAGCAGCGCGTTCAGATCTGGTGACGCCGGCGAGGGGCCGGCGCGACCGCACCCGCACCCCGCGGGTCGGTCGCCACACCGGGCGGGCGGGGGGCGAGAGCTTCGCGGCGGGCTTCGCCTCCCTCGGAGAGATCGCCTACGCGGGGGCGCAGGTCTCGGCGAACGTGGTCGACCTGCGCTCGGGGCTCACCGTCGTGTCGATCGACGACCGCATCGTGCTGCCGACGGCGGGAGTGGGCTCCCTGCTGCTGCTGATCGAGGTGTCCGCGCGGATCAGCGCGCGGGATGCGGCCGGGTTCGGCATCGTCGACAAGCCCGACGCGATCGGCGGACCCGGCATCTGGCGGCATCTGCAGGCGCCGGCGCTGCCGGTCGTCGACCTGGCGGTGCTCGTCGGGGCGACCGGCGACCACCTCGCCACCAATGCCCTGCTCCGCCAGGTCGGACTCGACGCCGTGCGTGCCAGGGCCGAGGCGCTTGGGCTCGCCCGCACCGCGCTGCTCGACCGCGTGCGTGATACCCGCGGGCCCGACGACGCCCCGCAGCTGTCGGTCGGGTCGGCCGCCGAGCTCACCTGGCTGATCACGGCCCTGCGCCGCGGCCAGATCGTCGACCACCCCACGAGCGACCGGGTGCTCGACTGGCTCGGCGGCGGAGCGGACCTGTCACTCGTCGCGAGCGGCTTCGGTCTCGACCCGCTCGCCCACCGCACGGCCGACCACGGGCTGCACCTGACCAACATCACCGGCTCCGACCAGGGGGTGCGCTGCGAGGTGGGCATCCTGGTCGGTCCCCGCGCCGCGGTCGCCTACGCCCTCACCGTGCAGTTCGCCGACACCTCGCTCGCCACGCGGCTCGCCGTGCACGGGGCGATGCGCGTCTTTGGTCTCGACCTGCTGGAGTTCGTCGCCTGAGCCCGGCTCGGGGTTCAGGCGATCAGCAGCAGCGCGAGGTCGGGTTGCGCTCCTCGATCGCGTGGCGCTCCCGCCAGAACTCCCGCTCCGTAGGCACGGTGGCCCCGGGGTGGGTCGCGGAGAGGTGGGCGACATACCGTTCGTAGCGCGAGTCGCCCATCAGTTCACGCACGTACCAGCGCACCCCCTTCGCGGCCCTCAGGATCAGAGCGGTCATGTGACCTCCGCCTCCCAGCGCTTCTGCACGGCCTTCTCCTCCCTCGTCGCGAGCAGGCTGGAGGGTGCGTAGAGGCCGCTGGGCACAATATCGGTCTCGGTGCTGACCTCCCCGCCAGCGCGCACCGCCCTGATGCTCACCCTGATCGCGACGACGATCACGATGACCACGAGCACGGCGAAAATGATCGACAGTGTTCCCTGGATCGCGGTGTTGCGCACCACGGCGTTCATCGCCTCGACGGTCTGGGCCGGTCCGAGCGAGGTCTCGCCGTTATCGAGCGCGGCGCGGTAGGTGGCGTTCTGGGCCCAGAAACCCAGCCCGGGGATCGGCGAGAAGATCTTCTGGAACGAGGCGGTGAGAGTCACGACCGCGTCGAGCGCCAGAGGGATGCCGGGGATCCAGGCCCACTTCACCAGCCCCTTCTTGCAGACGATCGCCACGCAGATGGCGAGGGCGATGGCGGCGAGGAGCTGGTTCGCGATTCCGAAGAGCGGGAACAGCGTGTTGATGCCACCGAGGGGGTCGGTGACGCCCATGAGCAGGATGCTGCCCCACGCGGCGACGACGATGATCGAGGAGATCCACGCGCCGATGCGCCACGACGGGTCGCGGAACTTCTGGCTGACATTGCCGAGGGTGTCGCTCAGCATGAATCGCGCGACGCGGGTTCCCGCGTCCACGGTCGTCAGGATGAACAGTGCCTCGAACATGATGCCGAAGTGGTACCAGAACGCCCGGAGGTCCGACCCCTGCCAAACCTCGCCGAGGATGTTCGCGATGCCGACGGCCAGGGTCGGGGCACCCCCGGTGCGGGAGACGAGCGACGCCTCCCCCACGTCCCGCGCAGCCTGGGCGATCTCGGCGGCGGTCATGCCGGTGCCCCCGAGCGGCCCGAGTCCGCTGATGAACTCCGCTGCGCCCTCCGGGGTCCCGCCGGTGAGGGCGGCCGAGGCGTTCATGGCGAAGTACAGCCCACGGTCGAGGGTGATCGCGGCGACCAGCGCCATGATCGCGACAAAGGACTCGATGAGCATCCCGCCGTAGCCGATGGCCCGCGTCTGGGACTCCTTCTCGATCAGTTTCGGGGTGGTGCCAGAGGCGATCAACGAGTGGAACCCGCTCAGTGCCCCGCAGGCGATCGTGATGAAGAGGAAGGGGAAGAGCGACCCGGCGAACACCGGTCCCTGGCCGTTCAGGGCGAACTCGGTGATGGCCGGCATCTGCACAACGGGCTGCACGATGATGATGCCGATCGCGAGCAGGATGATCGTGCCGATCTTCATGAAGGTGGAGAGGTAGTCGCGCGGGGCGAGCAGGAGCCAGACCGGGAGCACCGAGGCGACGAAGCCGTAGATGATCAGGGCCCAGGCGAGCGCGACCTTGTCGAGGGTGAAGATCTCAACGCCCCAGCTCGTCTCGGCGACCCATCCTCCCGCGATGATCGCGAGGAGGAGCAGCGCGACTCCGATGACCGACACCTCTGAGATGCGGCCCGGGCGCAGATACCTCAGGTACACCCCCATGAACAGAGCGATCGGGATCGTCATCGCGATCGAGAAGACGCCCCAGGGGCTTTCGGCGAGGGCGTTGACGACGATGAGGGCGAGCACCGCGAGGATGATCGACATGATCAGGAGGGTGGCGACGAGCGCGGCGACCCCGCCGAACCGGCCCAGCTCGTCCTTTGCCATCTGCCCGAGCGAGCGGCCGCGCCGGCGCATCGAGAAGAAGAGCACCAGGTAGTCCTGAACGGCGCCGGCGATGATGACACCGAAGATGATCCACATCGTGCCGGGCAGGTACCCCATCTGGGCGGCGAGCACCGGACCGATGAGCGGGCCGGCGCCGGCGATCGCGGCGAAGTGGTGGCCGAAGAGCACCCGACGGTCGGTGGGCTCGAAGTCCCTGCCGTTGTTGAGGATCTCGGCGGGCGTGGCGCGCCGATCGTCGGGCTTCAGCAGCTTGCGCTCGATGAACTTCGAGTAGAAGCGGTAGCCGATGAGGAAGGTGCCGACGGAGGCAGCTACGAACCAGACCGAGTTGACCTCGTCGCCGCGGACGATCGCGATCATGAACCAGCCGAAGCCGCCGATCAGGGCGATGGCGACCCACAGGACGATCTTGAGGGGTGTCCACCTTGCCCGATGGCGGAGTCCGACGGGCGGCTTGGCCGGGTCGGTGTACAGCTCGATCGTCTCGCCCGGCTTCGGCTGCCGGTCGTCCGACTTCGCATCGATCGTGGAGGTCACTTCTGTCTCCTTTGACTGTGGTGCTCGCGACCGGGGCGTTCGCCCGAGGACGGCGTTCGGGGTTCGTCACCACCCTAGTCAGCGGTCCCCCGTGCAAATTAGCGCACTTCTGCGGTCAGCCGGGTGACGGATTGGCAACGATCCTCAGTGCCGCGGTTCGACCTCCCTCGCGCACTCGATGCAGAGCTCGGCGGCGGGCCGCGCCTCGAGTCGGTCGAGCCCGATCGGTTCGCCCCGGCGCACGCAGCGGCCGTAGGTGCCGGCCGCGATGCGGGCAAGCGCACTCCGGGTGGCCGCGGTCTTGGCCACCAGCTCGGACTCCAGGCCGGACATCCGCGACCACTCGGCCGACAGGGTCGGGCCATCAGGGTCGTGCTCGTCGTCGGCCGTGCCGTCGCCCTTCGCGAGGCGCACGACACGGAGGCCGTCGGCGAGGACATTCGCTTCCTGCCCGCGCTCCGCGAGCTCGTGCAGCAGGAGCTCCTCGAAATGGGCCAGTTGGGCCGGAAGCAGCGTCATCGGCCGTCGATCGCGTCGCGGGTCGTCCACTCCACGTCGAGCATCGCGTAGATGTCGGTGTCAGCGAACTCGCCCGTGAACACCTGGCGGTGCTCAACGCTGGTCAGCACGAGGTTCGCCTCGCCGATGACGCGCTCCGGGCGGCACCGGGACGTTCGACGGCGGCCACCAGGTGGTCGCCGTCGTTCTCGAGGAGGGTCGCCACGATGCGCTTCGCCAGGTGCTCCGCGGACTCCTCGCGGGTGCGCACGTTCCAGGGAAGGTGGCGCACCACGTCCTCGCGGGACTGGTATGCGGCGACATCGGTCAGGTCACTGGGGCGGAGCGAGCGCAGAACGAGCCGTGTGGTCTCGGTGGGCGCGGTGATCTCGATGGGCGCGGTGATCTCGAGGGGCACGCCCCCATGTTAGGGCGGGTTAGGGCGGGGGGTGGGGAGCTGGTGCTCAGGATGCGTCGGCGTCGAGGAGCAGAGAAGCGGGGGACGCGACATCCGCTCCGGGGATCATCGGCACGATGACGGCGGGGACGACCCCGAAGATGGCCTCGAGGCCGGCGGTGAACTCGTCGCCGCGGCCGGCGCGGGCGAGCTCGCGGGCGCGCACCGACGGGGCGTGCAGCAGCACGCTAGTGAGGTGGCGGAGGGCCTGCTCGGTCTGCTGGCTCGAATCGCCGCGGGTCCTGGCGCGCTCGATCTCGGCGTCGAGCAGGTCGAAGAGGTGGCCGCGGAGGGCGACGACGGAGGAGGTGAGCTGCTGCTCCGCCTTGGCCGCGGTGAACTCGGCCGCGGCGTTGCCCACGACCTCGCGGGCCTGGCTGGTGGCGTTGAGCTCCTCGAGCGGAGCGTGCAGGCTGATGGTTTCGAGGTCGAGCAGCTCGATGCCCTCGATCGCTCCGACGGCCGGATCGACGTTGCGGGGCAGTCCGAGGTCGATCACGAGGGTGCGCTCGGAGTCGGCGAGCAGTTCGGGAGTGACGATGTGCCCGTCGACGATCGTGCAGCTGACGATGACGTCGCTCGCGGTGGCCGCGGCAGCGAGGTCGGTCGTGAAGCGGATGTCGTGGCCGTGCGCGAACTTCTCGCCGCGGCCCGAGGGGGAGTAGACGGTGACATCGACGGCGCCGCGGTCGCGGAGGGCCGCGAGTGACGCGCCGGCGTAGGAGCCGGTGCCGATCATCAGCACCCGCGCGTGCGCCCAGTCGGTGACCCGGCTCGAGGCGAGCTCGAGGGCGAGGCGCACAAGTGAGCGGCCGGCGGTGCCCACGGCGGTGGAGGACTTGACGACGCGGGAGGTGGTCGAGGCGCGCTGGAACAGGAGTTCGAGGGCGGAGGATGTGGTGCCTGCCATACGCGCCTGCTCGAGGGCGCGGCGCACCTGGCCGGAGATCTCGTCCTCGCCGATGACGACGGACTCGAGGCCGGAGGAGACGGCGAAGAGGTGCTCGACGACGTCGTCGCCGCTCAGCACCGTGACGGAGGAGCGCAGCTCATCGGCGCTGATGCCGCTGGCGCCGCTCATCGCCGCGACGGTGGCGTCGACGCTGCGGCGGCCGGAGCTCTCGTCGATGTCGAGGTACGCCTCGAAGCGGTTGCAGGTGGCGAGCACCACGGCACCGCTCACGAAGGGGGTGCCGGAGACGAGGGCGCCCGCGGCCTGGGGTGCGCCAACGGAGAGCTTCTCGAGGATGTCGAAGCTCGCGTTCCGGTGGTTGGCGGTCAGACAAAGAAGCACAATCCATGATAACTCTCGCGTCTGGGAGCGGAGTACGAGCGGCGACAGGGGGCCGCTCGCGGGCCGATGGGAGGCGCTGATGCGAGAATGAACCACGTGAACCTGCCAGCTGAACACCCGCTTGTCGACGGCCGCACCGCCGCATCCCCCGTTATCCGCGCCTATCGGGGCGATCGGCCGCCCGTGACCCCCGTCTGGTTCATGCGCCAGGCTGGCCGTTCCCTGCCCGAGTACCGTGCCCTGCGGGTCGGCACGGCGATGCTCGACGCCTGCCTCGACCCGGAGCTCTCGAGTGAGATCACACTGCAGCCGTGGCGGCGGCACGCGGTCGATGCCGCGATCTTCTTCAGCGACATCGTGGTGCCGCTCAAGCTCGCCGGGGTCGACGTCGACATCGTCGCCGGTCGCGGCCCTGTTCTCGGCGCCCCGATCCGCAGCGCAGCGGATGTCGCGGCGCTGCGTCCGCTGCACCCGGACGCCCTCGCGCCGATCGGTGCCGGCGTCGCCCGTACCGTCGCGCAGCTGGGTTCGACGCCGCTCATCGGGTTCGCCGGGGCACCGTTCACCCTGGCCGCGTACCTCGTCGAGGGCGGTCCCTCGAAGGACCACCTTCGCGCCCGCACCCTGATGCACGCGGACCCGGCCACCTGGCACGCCCTGATGACCTGGGCGGCCGACGTTACCGGGGCCTTCCTCCGCGCGCAGATCCTCGCCGGGGCGAGTGCGGCCCAGCTGTTCGACTCCTGGGCTGGATCGCTGTCGCTCGCCGACTACACCGCCCACGTCGCGCCGTACTCGAAGCTTGCGATCTCGCACGTGACAGACCTGGGTATGCCGATCGTGCACTTCGGAGTCGGCACCGGGGAGCTGCTCGGCGCGATGCGCGACGTCGGTGCCGATGCCGTCGGCATCGACGACCGCATCCCGCTCGACGAGGGAATCCGCCGCCTCGGCGGCAACGTGCCGGTGCAGGGCAACATCAACCCGGCGCTGCTGGCCGCCCCGTGGGAGGTGCTCGAGGCGCACGTACTCGACGTCGTCGAGCGCGGCCGGGCGGCCCCGGCCCACGTCGTCAACCTCGGCCATGGCGTTCCCCCGGAGACCGACCCCGACGTGCTCTCCCGCATCGTCGCCCTGGTCCACTCCGCCTGACGGCCCGATGCTCTCTGACGGCCCGATGCTCACGGACAGCCCGATGCTGAAGGATAAGGGCGTGAACGAGTCCAGCGCCCCGCACGTCATCGTCGTCGGTGGCGGCATCGCCGGGCTCGTGGCCGCCCGCGAGCTCGTCCGCGCCGGCCTGCGCGTCACGCTCGTCGAGGCCGGCTCCCGGCTCGGAGGCAAGGTCGCCTCGCACACCGTCGGCGGCATCCGCCTCGACTCGGGGGCGGAAAGCTTCGCCACGCGCCTCGGCACCGTGAGCACCCTTCTCACCGAACTCGGACTTTCCGGCGACATCGTGCAGCCCGTGGCCGGCGGCGCTTGGCTCCAGCCGCTCACCGGCCCCGCCGTGCCCCTGCCCCAGGCCAGCCTGCTCGGCATCCCCTCCGTGCCGCTCGCCCGCGACGTCATCCGCGTCGTCGGCCTGCCCGGCGCCCTCCGCGCCCAGCTCGACGCCCTGCTCTCCGGCTTCGTCGGCTCCCGCGAGCGCAACCTCGGCGCCCTGGTTCGCAAGCGCATGGGCCGTGCCGTGCTCGACCGCCTCGTCGCCCCGGTCGCCGGCGGCATCCACTCTGCCCACCCTGACAGCCTCGACGTCGACATCGTCGCGCCGCGCCTGCGCACCATCCTCCTCGCCGAGGGGTCTCTGGCGAAGGCCGTGCTCACCGTGCGCGAGAAGGCGCCGGCCGGCTCGGCGGTCCAGGGCCTGGTCGGCGGCATCTTCCGCCTCGTCGACGCGCTCGCCGCCGACCTCGACGGGCGCGCGGAGATCCTCCTCGGCACCCGGGTGCACGCAGCGGATGTCGCGGGCACCACCCTCACGGACGACATCCGCCTCACCGCCGACGCCGTCATCCTCGCGACCGAGCTCGGCGACCCGACCGGGGTGCCGATCACCCTCGCCACCCTCGTGGTGCGCTCTCCTGCCCTCGACGCGGCGCCCCGCGGCTCCGGCGTCCTCGTCGCCGGGCCCCTGTCTGGCGACTCGCGCGCGGTGAAAGCGGCAGGCAGGGCGGCGTCGAAGGCGGCGGGCAGGGCGGCCGGCGCTGTGCCAGGCAACGGGGCACCCGCGACATCCGCTCGCATCGAGTTCCGGGCCAAGGCCCTGACACACTCGACCGCCAAGTGGGCCTGGCTCGCGGGCACCGAAGCCGGTTCCGAAGCCGGCACCGCAGCGAGCGCCGTCCGGAGGGTCGAGCCGGGGGTGCACGTGCTGCGGCTGTCGTTCGCGGCGGCCCCCGACGCCGACGCCGACCTGCGCGAACTCGCCCGCACCGAGGCCGCCCGCCTGCTCGGTGTGGCGATCCCGGTGGCCGACGTGCTCGACTTCGCCCGGGTGCAGTGGCGCGGGGCGCCGACCCGCCGCACCCCCGCAGCGGATGTCGCGGAGACCGCCACCCCCCTCGTCATCGGCGAGACAATCTCAGGTGCAGGGCTCGCGTCGATCATCGGGTATGCACGAGTCTCGGCCGCGAATCTAGCCCACGACCTGCTCGCGGATCCCCCGCTAGGGTTGGCAATCGAGTGAACTAACATCGTGCCCGGACTGGAACCCCCGAATTGGAGTGGACATGCGTGGAAAACTGATACTCGTTGCCGGACTTGCCGTCGGCTATGTGCTCGGAAGCCGCGCTGGCCGCGGCCGCTACGACCAGATCGCCAGGGCCGCCGACACGTTCTGGCACAGCGGATCTGTGCAGCGCCAGGTGCACGCCGCCGAGGACTTCGCCAAGGACAAGGCGCCCGACGTCGTCGACTTCGTCACCGGCAAGGTCACCAAGGCCGTGCGCACCTCCTCGGCCAAGAAATCCGCCGCGCGGAGCCGGGCGCGGGACAGCGCGACGCCGTCGCCCTCCAACTAGCCTGAGAGCCCAGCCCCATTGCGATGAGGAGCAGAACATGACAGATCTACCCAAGGCGAAGCGGTCGCTGTTCCAGCTGATCGCCGACGTTCCGACCCTGGTCAGGGAGCTGGTCACGAACGAGATCGCCCAGCTCAAGTCCGAGATGATCGGCAAGCTCAAGGCGCTCGGCATCGGCGGGGCGTTCATCGCCGTGGCCGCCGTCATCCTGCTCTACATGCTCGGGGTGCTCCTCACGGCGGCCATCATGGGCCTGTCCTCTGTGATGCCGGACTGGCTCGCCGCGCTCGTCGTCGCCTTCGTGCTTCTCATTGCGGCCGCGGCGATGGCGTTCATCGGCTACCGCAAGCTCAAGGGCGGAATCCCCCCGATTCCGACCCAGACCATCGACAGCCTCAAAAGCGACGTCAACACGATCAAGGGGATGGGCAAATGAGCGATTCAAGCAAGACTTCGGAGATCCAGGACCGGGTCGCCCAGACCCGCGCCCAACTCGAGAGCACCCTCGACCAGATCGAGGACAAGCTCAACGTTCCCAAGCAGGCCGGGATCCTCCTCCGGAGGGCGCGCGAGAGCTACGAGGCCAATCCCGCCCCCTGGATGATCGGTGTCGCCGCGGCGGTCGCGGTCGTCGGCGGGGCCATCGCGCTGGCAGTAGTTTCCCGAGACTAAGCCCAGCATTCCGCTCAGGTTTTTGAGCAGCCGGGTTCACGAGGGACAATGGAACTCATGACAACCAGCGCAGTCGCGCACCCTTCCGAATCCGTTCTTGGCTACACACTCTGGGCGGTCTTCCGTCGCGGACCCGACGCAACCCGCATTCCGGAATCCGACGAGGCCGTCCTCGTGGACAAACTCGACACAGCAATCGGCGAGGTGGAGGCCCGCGGGGTCACCGTGCGAGGCTTCTACGACGTCTCGTCGCTGCGGTCCGACGCCGACCTGATGATCTGGCTGCACGGTCCGACCCCGGAGGACATCCAGTGGGCTCTCCGCTCCCTCCGCCGCACGAGCATGCTCTTCCACCTGCTCCCCACCTGGAACGCGATGGGTGTGCACCGCGATGCCGAGTTCACCAACAATCATCTGCCCGCATTCATGCGGGACAAGGAGCCGGAGGCCTGGCTCACCGTCTATCCCTTCGTCCGCTCCTACGAGTGGTACCTCCTGCCCGACGACGAGCGCAAGGCGATGCTCGGTGACCACGGCCGCAAGGGCTCGCACTACCCCCAGGTGCTCGCCAACACCGTCGCGTCCTTCGCCCTCGGGGACTACGAGTGGATCCTCGCCCTCGAGGCTCCGGAGCTCGTCGACCTCGTCGACCTGATGCGCCACCTGCGCCAGACGGAGGCACGCCGCCACGTGCGCGAGGAGGTCCCGTTCTACACGGGCCGCCGTATCGCAACCACCGAGATACCCGAGGTGCTCGCATGACCATCGCCCCCGACGCCGCGCCTCCTGTCGCCGCCTCCACCGTCGTCCCCGACTCCGAGCAGTTCGTCCGCGCCGCGACCGCCGCCGCCGCCGCGGGTCCGGAGCACGTCACCGAGCCCACCGTCTACGACGCCATCCTCCTCGCCAGCTTCGGCGGTCCGGAGGGCCAGGACGACGTCATCCCGTTCCTGCGCAACGTCACCCGCGGCCGCGGCATCCCCGAGGAACGCCTCGAGACCGTGGCCCATCACTACCGCGCGTTCGGGGGCATCAGCCCCATCAACGAGCAGAACCGCGAGCTCAAGGCTGCCCTCGAGGCCGAACTCGCCCGCCGCGGCATCGACCTGCCGGTGCTCTGGGGCAACCGCAACTGGGAGCCCTACATCAAGGGGGCACTCGTCGAGGCGAACGAGCGCGGGTTCACCAAGCTGATCGCGATCGGCACCAGCGCCTACAGCTCCTACTCCAGCTGTCGCCAGTACCGCGAGGACTACGCCTCCGCCCTGGCCGAGACCGGGCTTGACGGTGTCATCCAGATCGACAAGGTGCGCCAGTTCTTCGACCACCCCGGCTTCGTGACCCCCTTCGTCGAAGGACTCCGCGACGGACTCGCGCAGACCGCGGCGGCGGGAATCCCGGTCGAGCAGACGCACGTGCTGTTCACGACCCACTCCATCCCCACCTCCGACGCGAACCGTTCGGGGCCGCCCACCCGCGGCTTCGGTGAGGGTGGTGCCTATGCGGCGCAGCACCTCGCGGTCGCCGAGGTCGTCATCGCCGCCCAGGAGACGGAACAGCAGCAGGAGACGGACGCTGCGACATCCGCCCCCCTCGCCTGGTCCCTGGTGTACCAGTCCCGGTCCGGTCCGCCGACGACCCCGTGGCTCGAGCCCGACATCAACGACGCGATCGACGACCTCGCCGCCGCGGGCATCCGCGCCGTCGTGATTGTTCCGCTCGGGTTCGTGAGCGACCACATGGAGGTCAAGTGGGACCTCGACACCGAGGCCATGGAGACTTCGGCGAAGCACGGCATCCTCGCCGTGCGAGTGCCGACGCCCGGCGTGCACGCGGCCTACGTGACGGGGCTCATCGACCTCGTGCTCGAACGCCGCGACGCGGTGCCGGTCGCCGACCGGCCGTCCCTCACCGAGCTCGGGCCCTGGTACGACGTCTGCCGCCCCGGCTGCTGCGAGAACGTGCGGCTCGGCTTCAAGCCAACCGTCGCGGGTCTGCAGCCGTGACGACGGTCGCGGCGACCGGCGCGACCGGGGTCCTCTCGGTCATCAGGGTGGGCACGCGCGCGAGCTCGCTGGCGATGGCGCAGAGCCAGACCGTGGCCGACGCCCTCGCCAAATCGTCCGGCCTGCCGGTCGAGCTTGTGCCGGTGACGACGGAGGGAGATCGGTCCACGAAGCCGCTCTCCTCCCTCGGCGGCACCGGCGTGTTCGCGATCGGCCTGCGCGAGGCCCTGCTCGACGGGCGCTGCGACGTGGTTGTGCACTCCCTCAAGGATCTGCCCACCGCACCGGCCGACGGCCTCGTCATCGCCGCGACCCCGAAGAGGGCGGACGCCAGGGACGCCCTGTGCGCCCGCGACGGGATGACCCTCGACACCCTGCCGGAGGGCGCTCGCGTGGGCACCGGATCGCCGCGGCGCGCCGCCCAGCTGCGCGCGCGTCGGCCCGATATCGAGGTCGTCGACATCCGCGGCAACGTCGACACCCGCCTCGGCAAGGTCACATCGGGCGAGCTCGACGCCGTGGTGCTTGCCGCGGCCGGCCTTGAACGGCTCGGCCGCCTCGAGGTCGTCACCGAGTACTGCGGGCTCGACGGCTGGCCGACCGCCCCGGGCCAGGGCTCCCTGGCCGTGGAGATCCGCGCTGCCTCCGACCCCGTCATCGTGCGCGCGGTCGCCTCGATCGACCACCGCCCCACGAAGCTCAACGTGACCGCCGAGCGCGAAGTGCTGCGCCTCCTCGAGGCCGGCTGCGCCGCCCCGATCGGCGCGCACGCGCTCGTCGACGACGGGCTCATCTTCCTCTCGGCCCGGGTCTACCGGCCGGACGGCACCCACCAGATCACGTCGTCGCACGCGCTCTACGTCGCCGACGATCCCACCCCGGCCGAGACGGTCGCAGCGAACGTCGCCCGCGAACTGCTCTCACTGGGAGCGGCCGACCTCGTACCCACCGGATCGATCGGATGAGTCCCCGTAGACGCAAGGCACTCGAAGGCTGGCGGGTCCTCGTCCCGCGCGGCGGGAAGTGGGGGGACGGCGTCGCCGCCGCCCTGCGCGCGCACTCGGCGATCCCGGTCATCGCGCCGCTGATCAACTTCGCCAGCACCGAGGACCCGTCGACCCTCGCCGACTCGCTGCACGAGCTCGAGACCGGTGAGTTCGAATGGCTCGTCGTCACGAGTGCCACCACCGTCGACGTTCTCGTGAGCCACCGCACGAAGGTGCCCTCCGGCACGAAGATCGCCGCGGTCGGCGAGACCACCGCTGCCGCCCTGCTCCTCGCCGGCTACACGGTGGACTTCGTACCGGAGGGGGACAACTCCGCGCGCGGGCTCGTGCGCGAATGGCCCCGGGTCGTTGCCGGCGGCCGGGTGCTCGTCCCGCAGTCCGAGATCGCCGAGCCGACACTCGTCGCCGGCCTCACCTCGCTCGGCTTCGACGTGGACTTCGTCGTCGCCTACCGCACCATCGGCGTGCGCGTCGCCGAGACGACGGCAGCGGAAGTCGCGTCGGGCCGCATCCGCGCGATCCTGGTCACCTCGGGCAGCATCGCCCGCCAGGTGGCCGCGCAGCTCGCGCCCCTGCCTCCGGAGACCATCGTCGTCTGCATCGGACCGCGCACCGCCTTCGACGCGAGGGCCGCCGGCCTCGCCGTGCACATCATCGCCGAGAGCCGCTCGGCCGAGTCGCTCATCGAGGGACTCGTCGACTACGCCATGGAGCTCCGCGACGCGGACCGCCACGACGGCGGAGCACTGCTCGACCACGTTCCGCTGCCATCCAGGCGGGTAGCGGCGGCGCAGTCCGCCGTGCCAACGGCCCCCGGGGCACCCCGGACTGAGGAGACCCCATGAGCGGTGCGCTGGCTCCCGACATCCGCCCCCGTCGTCTGCGCACGGGACCGGCCATGCGCCGGCTCGTCTCCGAGACGCGGGTGCCCCCCGCCCAGCTGGTGCTGCCGATGTTCGTGCGCGACGGGTCGGCCGAGCCGGTGCCGATTGGCTCGATGCCCGGGGTCGTGCAGCACTCCCTCGACTCCTTCCGGCGCGCGCTGAACGGTGCGGCGGAGGCCGGTGTCGGCGGGGTGATGCTCTTCGGCGTTCCCGAGCTGCGCGACGCCACCGGCACGGGCGCCACCGACCCCGACGGCATCCTCAACGTCGCCACCCGGCTCGCGGCCCGGGAGGTCGGCGACGCGCTCGTCGTGCAGACCGACCTGTGCCTCGACGAGTTCACCGACCACGGCCACTGCGGCGTGCTCGACGCGCACGGCGCGGTCGACAACGACGCCACGCTCCTCCGCTACCGTGACATGGCCATCGCCCAGGCCGAGGCCGGCTCGCAGTTGCTCGGACTGAGCGGCATGATGGACGGCCAGGTCGCCGCCGTGCGCGACGTGCTCGACAGCTCCGGATACACCGACACCGCTGTGCTCGCCTACTCGGCCAAGTACGCCTCCGCCTTCTATGGTCCCTTCCGCGAGGCGGTGCAGTCGACCCTCACCGGCGACCGACGCAGCTACCAGCTCGACCCGGCCAATGCGCGCGAGGGGCGTCGCGAGGCGATCCTCGACGCCGCAGAGGGTGCCGACATCGTGATGGTGAAGCCCGCCATGAGCTACCTCGATGTGCTGGCGGATGTCGCGGCCAGCAGCCATATTCCCGTCTGGGCATATCAGGTCTCCGGCGAGTACGCCATGATCGAGGCCGCCGCGGCGAACGGCTGGATCGACCGCCGTCGCGCCATCGAGGAGTCCGTCGTCTCGATCCGGCGGGCCGGCGCGGACGCCGTGCTGACCTACTGGGCCGTCGAGCTCGCGCACTGGCTGCGCTGATCCCGGCATCCTCCTACCTGCGTCACCTGACGCCCAGCACCTCCAGCACCTCCAGCACCACCCGCACCGAAACGGATTCCATGCGCACCAACGAGCAGTACTTCACCCAGGCCAAGAACTCGATCCCCGGCGGGGTGAACTCGCCGGTGCGCGCCTTCGGGTCGGTCGGCGGCACCCCGCGGTTCATGGTGTCGGCGACGGGCCCCCACATCACAGACGCGGAGGGGCGCGAGTACGTGGACCTCGTGTGCTCGTGGGGTCCGGCGATCCTCGGCCACGCACATCCGCTCGTCGTTGAGGCAGTGCAGGAGGCGGCCGCCAGGGGGCTGTCGTTCGGGGCGTCGACGCCGGCCGAGACCGAGCTCGCCGAGCTAGTGCGCGGGCGGATCTCGGTCGGAGCGGCTGCCCCCGTCGAGCGGCTGAGGCTCGTCTCCACCGGCACCGAGGCGACCATGACGGCGATCCGGCTGGCCCGCGGATTCACCGGGCGGGAGCTGCTCGTCAAGTTCGCCGGGCACTATCACGGGCACTCCGACGCGCTCCTCGCCGAGGCCGGGTCAGGGCTTGCGACGCTGTCGCTGCCAGGATCGGCCGGGGTCACCGCGGCGACCGCCGCCCAGACGCTCGTGCTGCCGTACAACGATCTCGACGCCGTGCGGGCGGTCTTCGACGAGCACGGCGCGAACATCGCGGCGATCATCGTCGAGGCGGCGCCGGCGAACATGGGCGTCGTCGTGCCCGATCCCGGGTTCAACCGGGAGCTGTCCCGCATCGCCGTGGCCGCGGGCGCGCTGCTCATCCTCGACGAGGTGCTCACCGGCTTCCGGGTCGGCCCGGCCGGCTGGTGGGGGCTCGAGGCCGCCGGCGTCGTCCCGGACGGCGAGGGCTGGACGCCCGACCTCATCGCGTTCGGCAAGGTCATCGGCGGCGGCATGCCGCTCGCCGGGCTCGGCGGCCGCGCCGACGTCATGAACTATCTCGCTCCCCTCGGACCCGTGTACCAGGCCGGCACCCTCAGCGGCAATCCGGTGGCCGTGGCCGCCGGTATCGCGACGCTGCGGCTCGCCGACGCGGCGGTCTATGCGCGGCTCGATGCCGTCGCGTCCGAGATCTCTGCCGCCGTGTCATCCGCTCTCTCGAAGGAGGGGGTGGTGCACAGCGTGCAGCGCGCCGGCAACCTGTTCTCGTTCTCCTTCACGGCCGAGTCTCCCCGCGACTACGTGCAGGTGAAGGCGCAGGAGTCGTTCCGCTACCCGCCGTTCTTCCACGCGATGCTCTCGGCGGGTGTCTCGCTTCCGCCGTCGGTCTTCGAGTCGTGGTTCGTCACCGCGGCGCACGACGACGCGGCCGTCTCCCACATCCTCGCCGCGCTCCCCGCTGCGGCGGCGGCCGCTGCCGCCGCGATCCGCCCCTGACTCAGGACCTCGTGGCCAGCGCGGAGAGGACCAGCGCGATGGCCACGAGGGGGAGCGCCCCCTGGATGGCGGCGGCCCGCAGCATCCGCTTCGAGGTCGAGATCAGCACGACGGAGGCGAGGAGCATGCTCGCCATCGACGCGAGCACCAGGGCCACCCCGGCCGGCTCGATCACGCCGACGATGGCCACCCCGACGAAGGCGCCCGCCGCGAGGAACAGGTTGTAGAAGCCCTGGTTGAACGCGAGGTCGCTGGTCGTGTCGGCGTCGGCCTGGCTGCGCAGCCCGAACACCCGCCAGGTCGCCGGCCGCCGCCAGAGCACGGTCTCGAGCACGAAGATGTAGATGTGGATGGCGCCGGCGAGCGTCGCGAGCGCACATCCGGCGACGAGTAGCAGCTGATCCATGGCCGCCATCCTGCCATCGCCTCAGCCCCCGGGCTAGCCGAAGAGGATCGCGGCCTCGTCGTAGCGGGCCTGCGGCACCGTGTTGAGCTTGCCGAGGGCATCCTCGAAGGCGACGTGGGTGATGGATGTGCCGCTGAGCGACACCATCCGGCCCCAGCGTCCGTGGATGACCGAGTCGACGGCGGCCATGCCGTAGCGAGTCGCGAGCACCCGGTCGAACGAGCTGGGGGTGCCGCCGCGCTGGATGTGGCCGAGCGTTGTCGCCCTCGTCTCGAGCCCAGTGCGCTCCTCGATGATCGGCGCGAGCAGCTCGCCGATGCCCCCGAGGCGGGGGCGCCCGAAGGCGTCGAGGCCACGCTCGGAGTGCGCGTCGTCCATCGAGTCGAGGTGGAAGCCCTCCGCGACGACGACGAGCGGCGCGCGCCCGCGGTCCTTGACCGACTGCACCCACGCGCAGATCTGGTCGAGGGTGGTCTTCTGCTCGGGGATCAGGATCACGTGCGCGCCGGCCGCCATGCCGGAGTGCAGAGCGATCCAGCCGACGTGCCGACCCATGACCTCGGCGACCATGCAGCGCCCGTGCGAATCGCCCGTGGTGCGCAGTCGGTCCATGGCATCGGTCGCGATCTGCACGGCCGTGTCGAACCCGAAGGTGTAGTCGGTGGCCGAGAGGTCGTTGTCGACCGTCTTCGGCACCCCCACGATCTTGATGCCGGCGTCCGTCAGCCGCTTGGCCGCTGCCAGCGTGCCCTCCCCGCCGATCGCGATCAGCGAGTCGACCCCGAGCCGCGCCATGTTGTCGCGCACCCGGTCCGCGCCGCCGTCTCCCTCGAAGGGGTTCGTGCGCGACGTGCCGAGAATGGTGCCGCCCTGCTTCGAGATGCCCTGGATGTCCTTGCGCTCGAGCGGCATGATGTCGCCCTCGACGACCCCGCGCCAGCCGCCGCGGAAGCCCACGAACTCCTGGTTGTAGATCTGCGTCCCCTTGAGAACGGCGCCGCGGATGACCGCATTGAGGCCGGGGCAGTCGCCGCCGCTGGTGAGGATTCCGATGCTCATGTCACCATCATCGTGGTCGCGCGCGCCCCGCGCTAATCCCCGCGCCCCCCTGCGTCGGCGGTGCCACCCGATCCCCCGCAGGGCAGCGGATGTGGGGCTGCCGCGACCCGGCCAACGCAGGGACCCCTGTATACATAGAACGGTCCGTATTGCGAATCCGCCGAGGGCGTGACAGGATAATTCCGATTTCTGCATACACAGGCGACCGGTCCCGCCGAGCTGTGCGGTCACGTACCACCAGAGACAAGGAAGCCTCATGAGTGTTCACGTCCCCGATCCACCCGCCGCCTCGAAGATCGACTACGAGGCCGTCGAGAAGTCCCCCGAGTTCCAACAGCTCAAACGCAGTCATCACAACTTCGTGATGCCGATCGCGGCCGGATTCCTGATCTGGTACTTCGCCTTCGTCCTCACCGCCGCCTACGCCCCCGATTTCATGGCGATCAAGGTGCTCGGCAACATCAACCTCGGCATCGTCCTGGGCCTCGGCCAATTCGTCACGACCTTCGGAATCACCATGTGGTACGTGTCGTTCGCGAACCGCCGCCTCGACCCGCTCGGCGCCGATCTGCGCAGCCACCTCGAAGGGCAGGACGCCCAGTGATCGCTGGATTCATCAAGGCCGCTCCCGCGGCCCTCGAGGGGAACAACCCCCTCCTCAACATGTCGATCTTCCTCGCCTTCGTGGTCCTGACGATGATCATCGTCATCCGCTCCGGCAGGAACAACAAGACCGCCAATGACTACTACGCAGGCGGACGCTCCTTCACCGGACCACAGAACGGCTTCGCCATCGCCGGGGACTACCTCTCCGCCGCCTCCTTCCTCGGGATCGTCGGCGCCATCGCCGTGAACGGCTACGACGGCTTCCTCTACTCCATCGGATTCCTCGTCGCCTGGCTCGTCGCCCTGCTCCTCGTGGCCGAGCTCATGCGCAACACCGGCAAGTTCACGATGGCCGACGTGCTGTCCTTCCGCCTCAAGCAGCGCCCGGTACGCATGGCCGCGGCAACGACGACCCTGGCGGTCTGTCTCTTCTACCTGCTCGCCCAGATGGCGGGCGCCGGCGGACTCGTCGCCCTGCTACTCGGCATCACCGATCGCTTCGGCCAGTCGATCGTGGTGGCGGTCGTGGGCATCCTGATGATCGTCTACGTTCTGGTCGGAGGAATGAAAGGCACCACCTGGGTTCAGATCGTCAAGGCGGTGCTGCTCATCACCGGCGCCGCAGTCATGTCGGTCTGGGTGCTCGCAATCAATGGCTTCAACTTCTCGGCCATCCTCGACCGCGCCGTGGAGGCGTCCACCTCGGTGCCGGCCTCCGCGATCCTCACGCCGGGGTTGCAGTACGGCGGTAATCCGCTCGACTTCATCTCCCTGGCGATCGCCCTCGTGCTCGGGACCGCCGGCCTGCCCCACGTGCTGATGCGCTTCTACACGGTGCCGACCGCGCGTGAGGCGCGTCGCTCAGTGGTCTGGGCCATCTGGCTGATCGGCGTGTTCTACCTGTTTACGCTCATCCTCGGTTACGGCGCCGCCGCTCTCGTCGGACCGGAGATCATCCGCGCCGCCCCGGGCGGGGTCAACTCGGCGGCCCCCCTCCTGGCGCTCGCGCTCGGGGGACCGGTGCTCATGGGCATCATCTCCGCGGTCGCGTTCGCTACGATTCTCGCGGTCGTCGCGGGACTCACGATCACCGCCGCTGCCTCGTTCGCGCACGACATCTACGCGAACGTGATCAAGAAGGGCGAGGTCGACGCCGACGGCGAGGTCAGGGTCGCCCGTCGCACGGTCGTCGTCATCGGGCTGCTCGCGATCGCCGGTGGCATCGGAGTGCAGGGGCAGAACATCGCGTTCCTCGTGGCCCTGGCCTTCGCGGTCGCCGCCAGCTCGAACCTGCCGACGATCCTGTACTCCCTGTTCTGGAAGGGCTTCACCACCCGCGGAGCCGTCTGGAGCATGTACGGCGGACTCGGCCTGACGATCCTGCTGATCGTGTTCTCCCCGGTCTTCTCCGGCACACCGACCTCGGTGTTCGGCGAGGGAGTGGACTTCTCCTGGTTCCCGCTGAACAACCCCGGCATCGTCTCGATCCCGTTCGGGTTCTTCCTCGGCTGGCTCGGATCGGTCACCTCGACCCGCAAGGAGGACCCGCGTATCGCCGCCGAGATGAAGGTTCGGTCCCTCACGGGTCACGGCGCCGAGAAGGCGACGGAGCACTAAAAAGACGGAGCACCAGTAGCTCCGCCCACCCCCTACCTCGGCCCCGCTCCCGTCCCCCGGGGGCGGGGCTGTCGTGCGCCCGGAGGGCCGCTTCCCGGCGGCGGGTCAGACATTGTCGCCCCCGGTGCTGTCGGCGTCCCGGCTCTCGGCCTCGGCCCCGTCGCCGCCGTGCGCGGTGAAGGGCAGGCCCTGCACGCCCGCGACATCCGCCATGTCCTCCCCGTGCTCGCGGGTGTACGCGCGGTGCGCGATCCGCTCGTCGTCCATCCGCTGCGACAGGGCCGCGTAGCTCACGCCGAGCGCAGGGACACGGCGGATGACGTCCATCACCAGGCGGAACCGGTCGAGGTCGTTGAGCATCAGCATGTCGAACGGGGTCGTGGTGGTGCCGCGCTCCTTGTAGCCGCGCACGTGCAGGTTGGCGTGGTTCCTGCGCCGGTAGGTCAGCTGATGCACCAGCGACGGGTAGCCGTGGAAGGCGAAGATCACCGGCTTGTCGCGGGTGAACAACTCGTCGAAGGCGTCGTCGGTGAGCCCGTGCGGGTGCTCCGTGCTGTCCTGGAGCCGCATGAGGTCGACGACGTTGATGAACCGCACCCGCAGAGTGGGGATCTCGGCGCGGAGGATCTGCACGGCCGCCATCGCCTCGACCGTCGGCACGTCGCCTGCGCAGGCGACGACGACGTCGGGCTCGCGGCCGGCGACCTCGGTGCCGGCCCACTCCCAGATGCCGACGCCGCGCTGCCCATGCGAGCGCGCCTCCTCGAGCGACAGCAGGCTCGCGGTGGGCTGCTTGCCGGCCACGATCACGTTGATGTAGCCGCGCGAGGCGAGGCAGTGCTCGCCGGTCACGAGCAGCGAGTTCGCGTCGAACGGCAGGTAGACGCGCACGATGTTCGCCCGCTTGTTCACCACGTGGTCGAGGAACCCGGGGTCCTGGTGCGAGAACCCGTTGTGGTCCTGCCGCCAGACATGCGACGACAGCAGGTAGGTGAATGAGGCGAGTGGATGTCGCCAGTCCACCTCCGCGCTCGACTCCAGCCATTTCGCGTACTGGTTGAACATGGAGTCGACGACGTGGATGAACGCCTCATAGGAGGTGAACAGACCATGCCGCCCGGTGAGCAGGTAGCCCTCGAGCAGTCCCTGGGTGAGGTTCTCGCTCAGGATCTCGATGACTCGCCCCTCGTGCGCGAGGTGCTCATCGGTCGGCAGCACCTGCCCCTGCCAGGCCTTCGCCGTGACCTCGTAGACGTCGGAGAGCCGGTTGGACGCGGTCTCGTCGGGACCGAAGATGCGGAAGTTGAGGGGATTGGCCGAGATCACGTCGCGCAACCAGCCCCCGAGCACCCGGGTGGGCTCGGCGAGGGCGCCACGGCCGTCAGCGAGGTCGACCGCATGGTCGCCCAGCGGCGGCAGGGCCAGGTCGCGCAGCAGCACCCCGCCGTTGGCGTGGGGATTGGCGCTCATCCGCCGCTCGCCGCCCGGGCGATTCGCGGCGGGGGCCTGCGCAGGCCGCCCCTCGCGGTCGAAGAGCTCCCGCGGCCGGTAGCTGAGCATCCACTCCTCGAGCTGGGCGAGGTGCTCCGGGGTGTCCCGCACGCTCGCGAGCGGGACCTGGTGCGAGCGCCAGGTGTTCTCGACCGGAAGGCCGTCGACGAAGCGCGGGCCGGTCCAGCCCTTGGGGGTCCTGAGGATGATCATGGGCCAGAGAGGGCGGATGTCGCTCCCGCCGTTACGGGCGGCCGCCCGGATTGCCGCGATCTCGTCGAGCACCCCGTCGAGCACCGCGGCGAACCGCTCGTGCACGGCGGCGTGGTCCTCGCCGTCGAAGCCGCCCGAGACGATCCGCGGGGAGTAGCCGTACCCGTGGAAGAGCGCGAGGAGCTCCTCCTCGGGGATGCGCGCGAGCACGGAGGGGTTCGCGATCTTGTAGCCGTTGAGGTTGAGGATCGGCAGCACCACCCCGTCGGTGGCGGGGTTGAGGAACTTGTTCAGGTGCCAGCTCGCGGCGAGGGTCGCCGTCTCGGCCTCCCCGTCGCCGACGACGCAGGCCAGCACGAGGTCGGGGTTGTCGAGGGCCGCGCCGTAGGCGTGCACGACCGAGTAGCCGAGCTCCCCGCCCTCGTGGATCGACCCGGGGGTCTCCGGGGAGGCGTGCGAGGGGATCCCGCCGGGGAAGGAGAACTGGCGGAACAGCTTGCGCATGCCCTCCTCGTCGTCGGTGATCCCCGCGTAGAGCTCGGAATAGGTGCCGTCGAGCCAGGCGTTCGCGATGATCCCGGGGCCGCCGTGGCCGGGTCCGGCGATGTAGACCACGTCGAGGTCGCGCTTGATGATCACCCTGTTGAGGTGCGCCCAGATGAAGTTGAGGGCCGGGGTGGTGCCCCAGTGCCCGAGCAGCCGGGGCTTGGTGTCGGCCACCGTGAGAGGCCGGTGCAGCAGCGGATTGGCCAGCAGGTAGATCTGGCCGACCGACAGGTAGTTCGCGGCCCGCCACCACCCGTCGACGACGTCGAGATAGGTGCGGTGGCTCTCTTGCGACGGGGCGGTCATGGGCACATCGTAGACCCGGCCCGCGACAGCCCGGTTACGCGGGTGCGGTCGCGGCGTGCTCCGCACAGGTCACCCCGGCGGCGTGCCGGTCGCAGACCACGAACTGGGCGCGGCACGAGGGGTCGACGCAGTTCGCCGTGCGGTTGGTGGGCGCATCGCACCGCTCGCACCGGCCGACGGTGACGGCGTCGGGGGAGAAGTCGACCGAGAGCCTGTCGTCGAACACGTAGAGCGATCCCGACCACAGGCCGCTGTCGCCGAACTCCTCGCCATACCTGGCGATGCCGCCGTCGAGCTGGTAGACCTCGGTGAACCCGCGGCCGACCATCAGGGCGCTCAGCACTTCACAGCGGATGCCGCCCGTGCAGTACGTCACGACGGGGGAGTCCTTGAGGTGGTCGTATCGTCCACTGTCGAGCTCGGCGACGAATTCACGAGTGGTGTCGACATCCGGGATCACCGCGTTCGGGAAGTGGCCGATCGCCGCCTCGATGCGGTTGCGCCCGTCGAAGAAGGTCACGTCCTTCTCCGCCGTGAGCGTGTGCAGCTCGGTCGGGCTGAGCCTCGTGCCGCCCCCGACGACGCCGTCGCGACCGACCACCAGCTCGCCGGGAGCGCCGAAGCTCACGAGCTCCTCGCGCACCTTCACGTTGACCCGCGGGAAGTCGTCCCCGGTGCCCTCGCTCCACTTCGCATCGAGGTTCGCGAACGGTGCGTACTCGCGGGTGCGGCGCAGGTACCGCTTCACGGCCGGCAGGTCACCGCCGACCGTGCCGTTCATCCCGTCCTTCGAGATCACGATGCGCCCGCGCACCCCCGCCGACTCGCAGAGCTCGCGCTGCCACAGGCGGATCGCCTCCGGGTCGGCAAGCTGGGTGAACACGTAGAACAGGAGGATCTTCGGAATGGCCACCCGACTAGGGTACGCGGCAGGGGTACACGGGTCACCTGTCGGTGGCCGGGGTGACAATGGGAGCATGACGGATCTCGGCGAGAATGCGGCACCCCGCAGCAGCGTGTGGGCGCCTGCGATCCCCGTCGACCTCGCCAAGACGCTCCGGCCGCTGTCGAGGGGCGCGGGGGATCCGACGATGCGGTCCCACGCGACATCCGTCTGGAAGACTCTGCGCACCCCGCTCGGCACGGCGACCCTGCACCTGCGGCAGACCGGCGCGCACATCGAAGCGGATGCCTGGGGCGACGGCGCCGAGTGGGCGATCGCGCATGTGCCGGAGCTCCTCGGCGACGGCGATGAGGAGGGCGACTTCGACGTGAGCGCGAACGCGTTCCTGAGCGATGCGCGGCGGCGGCTCCGCGGACTGCGGCTGCTGCGCACGAACCTCGTCTTCGAGGCGATGCTCGCGGCCATCCTCGAGCAGAAGGTCACCGGCCTCGAGGCGCGGAGGGCGTTCCGCGCCCTGGTGCTGGCCCACGGCGAGCCCGCCCCCGGCCCCGCTCCCGAGGGGATGCGGGTGTTCCCCACCGCCGTCGCCTGGCGCCGGATCCCCTCGTGGGAGTGGCACCGGGCCGGCGTCGACCCGCAGCGCTCGCGCACGGCGCTCGCCGCGGCCACGGTCGCCGCGGGACTCGAACGCACTCTCGCACTGGGCCGCGGCGGCGAGGAGATCAGCCGCAAGCTGCGCTCTGTGCCGGGGGTCGGCGTCTGGACCGCCGCCGAGACCAGCCAGCGCTCGCACGGCGACCCCGACTCGGTGAGCGTCGGCGACTACCACCTGCCCGCGACGGTGGGCTGGGCGCTCATCGGCAAGCCGGTCGACGACGACGGCATGCTCGAGCTGCTCGAGCCGTGGCGCGGCCACCGCCAGAGGGTCATGCGTCTCATCGAGGGCAGCGGGTTCGCCAAGCCCCGCTTCGGCCCGCGCATCACGATCCAGGACCACCGCGCTCACTGACCGCGCGGGTAGCCTGTCGGGGTGCACATGATCCTCCGAACGTTCCTCATTTGGCTGCGCCGCAACCGCGGCCCGAAGCTCCACGTGCACGACGTCGGCCGGCTCGACCTCAGGGTGCTGCCGACCGACCTCGACGTGCTCGGACACATGAACAACGGCGTCTACCTCTCGATCATGGACCTCGGCCGCATGGACCTCATGCAGCGCTCCGGCTCCTGGCAGGCGATCGCGAGGGCGGGCGTGTATCCGGTCGCCGCGAGCGAGACGATCAGCTTTCGCAAGTCCCTCCAGCCCTGGCAGCGGTTCACCCTCGAGACCCGCATCGTCGGCTACGACGACCGCGCGCTCTACGTCGAGCAGCGCTTCGTGGTCGCCGGCGAGCTCTTCGCGCGGGGCTTCATCCGCGCCCGGTTCCTGCGTCGCACCGGCGGCACCGTGACGATCCCCGAGCTCGCCGCCATCACCGGCGCCGACCCGAGCGAGGTCGAGCTGCCGGGCTGGCTCTCCACCTGGGCAGCGGATGTCGCCGTCCCCCCGTCACGCGCCGACGCCCCGAGCATCTGGAGCTGAGCCCTCATCCCCCATCCCGCCCGTCCCGTCGTCGTCGTGGCTCTCCGCGCGGCGGGCTGCGTCTTCGCCGAGGAGGAGGCGCAGCTGCTGATTGAGGCCGCCGCGACCGCCGCGGAACTGCACGCGATGGTCGCCCGCCGTGTGTCCGGCCTGCCTCTCGAGCACATCCTCGGTTGGGCGGAGTTCTGCGGATTGCACGTCGCGGTCGATCCCGGGGTGTTCGTGCCGCGGCGGCGCACGGAGTTCCTGGCCCGCACCGCTATCGCGCTCGCCCGTGATGGCGCGACATCCGCTGCCCCGGTCGTGCTCGATCTCTGCTGCGGATCGGGCGCGGTCGGCGCCGCGGTCGAGGCGGCCCTGCCCGGCGCCCGGGTCGTCGCGACGGACATCGACCCGGCAGCGGCGAGGTGCGCGCGACGGAACATCCGCGGAGAGGTGCTCGAGGGCGACCTGTTCGCGCCGCTGCTTCCCGCACTGCGCGGCCGCATCGACGTGATCGCCGCGAATGCGCCCTACGTGCCGACCGATTCGATCGGCATGATGCCGCCGGAGGCGCGCCTGCACGAAGCGCGCGTCGCCCTCGACGGCGGCACCGACGGGCTCGATGTGCAACGCCGCGTGATCGCCGAGGTGAGCGCGTGGCTCGCACCCGGCGGGCACCTGCTCATCGAGACGAGCCGCGCCCAGTCCGAACTGCTCCGCGACCTGTTCGAGCGGGCCGGCCTGTCGGCGACGATCGACGCGGATGCCGCGCTCGACGCCACCATCGTCGTGGGGGTGTTCGCGAGGCGGTCTCAGTAGTCCGAGGACCGCGGGACGTCGGCGTCGTTGCTGTCGTCGTCGTTGCTGTCGTCGTCGTTGCTGTCGTCGTCGTTGCTGTCGTCGTCGACATCCGTGTACTCGTCGTCGAAGTCGTCGCTGTTGCTGTTGCTGTCGTTGCTGTCATCGTCGAGCTCCTCGACCTCCGCGTCGCCGAGTTCGTCGTCGCTGAAGTCGCTCACGTCGTCATCCTCGAGGTAGTCGTCGTCGATGACCCGCGCCTTCGCTCCCGTGCCGAGCGGTTCGGGCAGGCCCCCCGAATAGTCGGCGTTCTGCAGCTGTTCCTCGGCGACGCGCTGAGCTTCGGCTGTCTCGGCGGGATCCCAGGCCGCCGCCCCACCCTGATTGGCGAACTGGTCGAACTGAGCCATTTCCACTCCCCGTCATCCCCGAATCGATCGTGGTCGCCGTCCTCCGACGGCTCAATCCGAGACTAGCCATCCGTCGGTCGACACACCAAGACCTGTCGACAGACCGGAGGGTCTGCGCGGGAGGGGCGTGGCGCGGGAGGGGGCATTGCGCACGAGCTCGCGGGAGAAACGACTGCTCGCTCGACCCGGGTCAGGGAGAACTCCCACCCCGGGCCGATCGTCGACGGCTTCTCACCCTGCGTGAGCCGGGCGGTCGCACGCGATGATCTGCGCCGTCTCGACCGGGCTCCCCTCCTCGGCGGTCCAGGTCATCTGCAGGGTTCCCCTCGCGGGGTCGCCCGTCCAGGGGTCGACCCAGTCCGCGAGACTGATGCGCCGGCGATGTGCGTCCGGGTTAGGCTCGCAACCGTGCCGCACCTTCCCGACAGCCCAGAGCCCGACAGCCCAGAGCCCGACGACTCGCATGACGTTCCGGCGCCCCGAGTGCGACGTCCGGCGAGCGTCTACCGCGACGGCTCGGAGCCCGACGTGCGCTTTTCCCTCGCGAACGAGCGCACCGCACTAGCCTGGGTGCGCACCGGGCTCGGTCTGGTCGTTGGCGGTGTCGCCCTCATCACCCTGGCGACCTTCGCTGACCTCCCCGTGCTCATCGACATCGTTGCCATGATCGCCTGCCTCGCCGGGGGCGTTCTCGCCCTCTCCGCACTGTTCTCCTGGCGCCGGGTCGAACGCGCCCTCCGCCTCGACCGCCCACTCCCCGCCCCGTCGGTGCTCCCGTGGCTCGCCGGCGGTATCTTCCTCGTCGCGCTGGTGCTCGCCGGCTACGCGCTCTACGCCGCGCTCGTCTAGCGCATGTCGCCGATACAGCCATGACCCGCGACCCCGGACTCCAGCCGGAGCGCACCGTGCTGTCCTGGCAGCGCACCGGACTCGCGACCGCGGGCGTGAGTCTGCTCATCGCGGTCACGGCGATCCGCACCGGCTCCTTCGTCGTGGCGATCCCCTCCGCGGGACTGGCGATCATCACGATCGTCATTGCGATGCTCGGCTACCGCCGGGTGCCATCCAGTGGCGCCTGGTCCCGGCTCACGGCCATCGTCACGATCGTCGGAGTCGCCGCCCTCCTCGGCATCGCCCTCGCCCTCGACCGCCTGCTCGGCTGAGTCGGCCGCTACGCCCCCTCGAGCACCGCCATCGCAGCGTTGTGCCCGCCGATCCCGCTGACGGCCCCTCCGCGCTGGGCGCCCGACCCGCAGAGCAGGATCCGCGGATGCCGCGTCGCCACACCCCAGCGCCGCGCCGCGGTCGACAGGTCCGCGTCGTCCTCCACGAACGGCCAGGCCAACTCGCCGTGGAAGATGTTGCCGCCCGGCATGCCGAGGGCGAACTCGAGGTCGAGGGTCGTCTTGGTTTCGATGGCGGGGCGACCGGCGACATCCGCTAACAGGAGGTCCTCGATGGGCTCGGCGAGCACGCTGTCGAGCGAGGCGAGCGCCGCCGCCTGCAGCTCGGCGCGCACGGCGTCGTTGGTGCCGGCCGTGACCAGGCGGTCGGGGGTGTGCAAGCCGAAGATCGTGAGCGTGTGGGCGCCGCTCGCGGCGAGCTCCGGCGACAGGATGCTCGGGTCGGTCAGGGAGTGGCAGTAGATCTCGGCCGGAAGCCGGTCGGGGATCTGGAAAGCGGATGCCGCGTCGAACGCCGATTGCAGCTGGCTGTAGGTCTCGTTGATGTGGAAGGTCCCGCCGAAGGCCGCCGCGGGGTCGATCGTCGCGTCGAGCAGGTGGGGCAGCCGGGAGACGAGCAGGTTGACCTTGACCTGGGCACCCTCCGGACGCTCGGGCGGGGTGTCGCCGAGCAGGCGGGCGAGCATGTGCGGGGCGACGCAGCTGAGCACCACCCCGGCGGCGATGCGGTGCTCCGTGCCATCGGCATCCCGCCAGGTGACCTCGCCGTCCGGAGTGACCGCGACGACCTCGGCTCCCGTCACGAAGCGCGCCCCCGCGCCGCGGGCGGCGTTCTCGAGCGACCGGGTGACGGCGCCCATGCCACCGACCGGCACTTTCCAGTCCCCGGTGCCGCCTCCGATCACGTGATAGAGGAAGCAGCGGTTGGCGGCGAGGTCATGGGCGCCGGCGAAGGTGCCGATCAGCCCGTCGGTGAGCGCGACCCCGCGCACGAGGTCGTTGCCGAAGCTCGCCTCGATGTGCCGGCCGATCGCATCGTCGATGAGCGCCGCCCAGAGATCGTCGTCGCCGAGCGCGCGTCTCGCCTCAGAGCGGGTCGGCAACGGTTCGCAGACCGTGGGGAACAGGGAGGCCGCGAGCCGGGACGTGCCGGCGTAGAACTCGTCCCAGGCCGCGACATCCGCTGCCGCCCCGATCGAAGCGAAGGAGGCCTCGGTCGCAGCCCGGTCCCCGTGGTCGACGAGGAGCCCGCGCGCGGTGCCGGGGTCGGGTGTGTAGGAGGAGTAGCGGCGCGAGGCGAGGCGGATGTCGAGGCGCAGTTCGCGGATGATGCGCTCGGGCAGCAGGCTGACGAGGTACGAGTAGCGGGAGAGGCGGGCGTCGAGGCCGTCGAAGGCCTGCGCGGAGACGGCGGCGCCGCCGACCGAGCCCAGCCGCTCGAGCACGGTGACCGATCGGCCGGCCTGCGCGAGGTAGGCGGCGGCGACGAGCGCGTTGTGCCCGCCGCCGACGATGACGACATGCGGCGTATGGCTCATGGCGCGAGCCTAGCCGGGGCGGCGAAGGCGACGACCCTCTCGAGAACCCCCCGCACCGCGACGATCGCCGGACGCTCGGCGCTCGCCGACCGCGCCGACGTGAAGATCGTCCGCAGCGGATGATCGGCCAGCCCCACGACCTCGACCGACGGCGCGGCACCGGCCCAGACCAGGTCGGGCAGGATCGCGACCGCGTTGCCAGACTCCACGAGCCGGATGTGCGCCATCAGGTCGGCCGTCTCGAACCGCACGTCGGGCTCGAACCCGGCCGCACGGCAGGCCTGCTCGGCGAAGTGCCGCGAGGCCGTGCCGCGCGGCTCCATCACCCAGGCCGTGTCCCGGGAGTCCTGCAGAGAGCGGATGTCGCGCCTTGCCGGCACCGCGAGTCGCAGCGCGTCCGTGCACAGCGCCACCCGGTCGAGGTCGCCGATGATCGGGGCGGCATGACCGGGGTACTGCTCGGCGATCACGAGGTCGAAGTCGCGGGCCCACACGGCGGAGAGCGCAGCCTCCGGCTCGCGCTGCACGACCTCGATCCGCAGTGCCGGGTGCGCCTCGGCCAGCATCGTGAGGGCGGAGGGGACGATCGCGAGCGCGGCCGACTGGAAGACCGCGATGCGCACCGTGCCGCCGATCGATGACAGCGAGGAGGTCAGATCGGACTCGGCGATCTCGAGGCGCTCGAGCAGCAGCGCTGTGTGCCCGACGAGCACCCGGCCTTGCGGGGTGAGCTGCAGTCGCCGGCCGACCCGGGTGGTCAGGGGAACGCCGGCCTCGGTCTCGAGGAGCGCGAGCTGCTGGGACACCGCGGAGGGGGAGTATGACAGCGCCTCGGCGACGGCAGCGATCGTGCCGCGCAGGCTGAGCTCGCGCAGGAGGCGCAGACGGTGCAGGTCCAACATCCGCTGCCCCGATCATGAAGCTGATGTGATGTATACGCGTCGATAATGCTCGCTTCATCTTATTCTTCCGCGGCGACACACTAGGAGGACCCAGTCGCCACAGCCGGAAGGATTATCCTCGTGACCATGCCTAACGAGCTCGCAGCGCCCCCGGTTCGCCCCGACGACATCGCCGAGGCGACGATCGCGACGGTGCGGAGATGGCTCGCCGAGAGCGCGGATGTGGTGCCCGACGCCTCGGCGCAGCGCCTCGCCGGGGTGCTCAAGGATCCGGTCGGCCTCGACTTCACGATCGGTTTCGTCGACCGCGTGGTGCGGCCGGAGGACCTGCGGGTCGCCGGGCGCAACCTGGAGGAGCTGTCCAGGGCGATCCCCGCGTTCCTGCCGTGGTGGATGCGCATCGCGATCCAGCTCGGCGGAGGGTTCGCGCCGATCCTGCCTTGGCCGATCGTGCCGATCGCGCGGACGGCGCTGCGGCGGATGGTCGGGCACCTGATCATCGACGCCACGCCCGCGAAGCTCGACTCCTCGATCGCCGCCCTGCGCAGCCAAGGGGTGCGGCTGAACCTCAATCTGCTCGGCGAGGCGGTGCTCGGCGACGCCGAGGCCGACCGGCGCCTGGCCGGCACCCGCGAGCTGCTGGAGCGCGACGATGTCGATTACGTGTCGATCAAGGTGTCGTCCGTGGCCAGCCAGCTCTCGATGTGGGCGTTCGACGAGACAGTGGCACGGGTCGTCGAGCGGCTCACTCCGCTGTACGAGCTCGCCGCGTCATCCGCTGACACCAAGTTCATCAACCTCGACATGGAGGAATTCCGCGACCTCGACCTGACGGTCGCCGTCTTCGAGGCGATCCTCGAGAACCCGCAGTTGGCTGGGCTCGAGGCCGGGATCGTGCTGCAGGCCTACCTGCCCGACGCGCTCGCGGCGCTGCAGGGGCTGACGGCGTGGGCGACCGCCCGGCGCGCGGCGGGCGGGGCCGCGATCAAGGTGCGCGTCGTGAAGGGCGCGAACCTTGCCATGGAGCGGGTCGACGCCGAACTGCACCACTGGCCGCTCGCGACCTACTCGACCAAGCTCGAGACCGACACGAACTACAAGCGGGTGCTTGACTGGGCGCTCACGCCGGAGCACACTGACGCGGTGCGCATCGGTGTCGCCGGACACAACCTCTTCGATGTCGCCTACGCCTGGCTGCTCGCGCAGAGCCGCGGGGTCGAGGAGCGGATCGACTTCGAGATGCTGCTCGGCATGGCGACGGGTCAGGCAGATGCGGTGCGCCGCGACGTCGGCGGGCTGCTGCTGTACACGCCGGTCGTGCGTCCGGCCGAATTCGACTCCGCCATCTCGTACCTGATCCGCCGGCTCGAGGAGAATGCGAGCCCGGAGAACTTCATGTCCGGCGTCTTCGAGCTCGCGAGCTCGCCAGAGGTCTTCGATCGGGAGTCCGCCCGGTTCACGGCCTCCCTCGCCCAGCTCGACGCTGTGGTTCCGGCCTCGAATCGAGTGCAGGACCGGGCCGTTCCCGTGCCGACTCCCGCGCACTTCACCAACACTGCCGACACCGACCCCGCGATCGTCGGCAACCGCGCCTGGGGGCGCGCGATCCTGCAGCGGGCGGCGACGTCGCGGCTCGGGCTCGCCCCGATCGAGGCCGCCCGCGTCGCCGACGCGGCGGGGCTCGAGGTCATCATCCGCTCGACGGCCGCGGCCGGGTCCGCCTGGGCCGGGCGCTCTCTCGCATCGCGCACCGAGGTGCTGCACCGGGCGGGCGATGCGCTCGAGGCCGCGCGCGCCGACCTCATTGAGGTCATGGCGAGCGAGGCGGGCAAGACGCTCGCCGAGGGCGACGTGGAGGTCAGTGAGGCGATCGACTTCGCCCACTACTACGCCGAGCGGGCTGGCGAGCTCGCCTCGCTCACGGGCGCGCGCTTCGTGCCCTGCAAGCTCATCCTGGTCACCCCTCCGTGGAACTTCCCGGTCGCGATCCCGGCCGGCGGTGTGCTCGCCGCCCTGGCCACCGGGGCCGCCGTCATCATCAAGCCGGCGCCGCAGGCCCGTCGCAGTGCCGCCGTCATGGTGCAGGCGCTCTGGGACGGCGGGGTTCCCCGCGACGTGCTCTCTCTCGTCGACATCGACGAGGGCGAGCTCGGGCGCACGCTCGTTTCCCACCCCAGCGTCGGGCGGGTCATCCTCACCGGTGCCTGGGACACCGCGGCGCTCTTCCGCAGCTGGCGGCCCGACCTGCCGCTGCTCGCCGAGACGAGCGGCAAGAACGCCGTCATCGTGACCCCGAGTGCCGACCTCGACCTTGCGGTAGCGGATGTTGTGCGCAGCGCGTTCGGGCACGCGGGCCAGAAGTGCTCAGCCGCCTCGCTCGTGATCCTCGTCGGATCGGTGGCCCGCTCGCCGCGCTTCCTGCGCCAGCTCGAGGACTCCGTGCGCTCGCTGCGGGTCGGCTGGGCGTACGACCCGACCACGCAGATGGGCCCGATCGTGGAGCCCGCGATCGGCAAGCTCCGCCGCGGCCTCAGCGAGCTCGGCGACGGCGAGACCTGGCTGGTCAAGCCGGAGCCGCTGGATGCGACCGAACGGCTCTGGTCGCCCGGAGTGCGCGACGGTGTGAACGCGGGGAGCGAGTTCCACCTGACCGAGTACTTCGGCCCGATCCTCGGGATCATGCACGCCGACACTCTCGCAGAAGCGATCGAGCTCCAGAACGCGCCGGCCTACGGGCTGACGGCCGGCCTGCACTCGCTCGACGCGGACGAGATCGGCCAGTGGATCGAAGCGGTGCAGGCCGGCAACCTCTACGTCAACCGGGGCATCACCGGGGCCGTGGTGCGGCGCCAGCCCTTCGGCGGCTGGAAGCGATCGAGCGTCGGCACCGGCACGAAGGCCGGCGGCCCGAACTACCTCTTCGGCCTCGGCGGCATCGAGCCCATCACCGGCGAGCAGCGGTCATCCGTCACCCTGAAGGGGATCGGCGGCCGCGTGACGCGCCTGATCGAGGCGGCTCAGGGTGGCCTCGAGTTCGACGGCTTCGACCGGGTGCGCACCGCAGCGATGAGCGACGAGGTCGCCTGGAAAGCGGAGTTCGGGGTCGCCCGCGACGTGTCAGGCCTCGATGCCGAGCGCAACGTGTTCCGGTACCTGCCGGTGCCCGTGCTCATCCGCGTCTCGGAGGGCCAGCCGATCGAGCACCTCGTGCGGGCGCTCGCCGCGGCGACGCTCGCCGGCTCGGTCGTGTCGATCAGCGTGCCGGTGCCGGTGCCGGCCGGCCTGGTGCGGCTGTTCCGCAGTGACAACAGCGCGCTGGTCGTCGACGAGGCGATGGTCGAGACGGACGCCGCGTTCATCGCACGCCTGGCCAACGGAATCGCGCAGCCGTCGGAGGCGGCGGACCTGGGCGTCGACGGCATCGTGCCGGAGCCGCGAGTGGACGCGGGAAGCGTGACGCGCATCCGCCTGATCGGCGGGTCGCCGCTCGCGGTGGCGTCAGCAGTCGGAGGCAGCCCCGATGTCGCGATCTACGCGGCGCCGCCGACCGCCGAGGGCCGGGTCGAGCTGCTGCCGTACCTGCGCGAGCAGGCCGTCAGCATCACTGCGCACCGCTTCGGCACCCCGGACCCCGCGACCCGGGCCCTCCGCCTCTAAATTGGTCGGCACAGGAACGGTGCCTACAGGAGCGGGCCGTGGCCAGGGGCGACGGTGCTCTGCAGGATCAGGGCCGACGCGCCGACCGCCGCCGAGTCCCGCGGATTGGAGGAGAGTTCCACAACGATTGGGTGCGCGCGGCGGGAGAATGCCGACCGCGCGAGACGGTCGCGCATAGCCCGCGCGTAGATCGAGCCGGCGAAGGCCATCCCCGGTCCCGCGAGCACGATGTGATCGAGATCGAACAGGTTGCTCAGGGTCACGGCGGCGGAGGCCAGCTGCGCCGCAGAGGTCTCGATGAGCGCGCGGGCCGGCTCGACTTCCCGCACCGCGGCACGGCAGAGCAGGTCGAAGTCACGCATCACGGATGTCGGCTCGAAGGCAAGACCGAGTTCGGCGAAGTCAGGGGCAGATGCCCTGGCCGACTCGACGACAGCGCCGGGGGACGCATATCGCTCGAGGCACCCGACGTTGCCGCAGAAGCAGGGGACACCGTCCTGCTCGATCGAGATGTGCCCGATCTCGCCGGCATTGGAGCTGTGCCCCCGGTAGAGCGCCCCGTCGATGACGATCCCGGAGCCGATGCCCGACCCTAGGTAGATCCCGGCGAAGGTCGAGCTGCGGGATATCCGCCGGCTCCAGAACTCGCCGACGGCGGCGGCCGCCGCGTCGTTGTCGACCAGCACCGGAACGTCGATCCCGGCCCTCAGCGCGGCACGGAGACCGAAGTCGAGCCAGCTGCGCAGCGTCGGGGGCCCGAGGACCACTCCGTCGTGCTGGTCGATTGGCCCCGGTGCAACGACCGCGACCCCCGCGATCGTCCCTGTCCCGATCCCCAGGACACGCACGAAGTCGTGGTAGGCGGTGATGATCCGCTGGGTGACGACCTCCGGCTTGTCGAGTCCGGCGCCGTCGATCTGTTCGCGGCCGATGACCCCGCCCGTGACATCCGTCGCGACCAGGGTGATCGATTCGAAGCCGAGCTGCACCCCGACCCCGTAGAGGGCCCGCCCGTTGATCTCCAGGAGTACCCGGGGCTTGCCGCCGGTCGAGGCGGTCAGCCCGGTCTCCCGCACGATCCCGTCTGAGAGCAGTTTGCGAACGATCAGCGAGATGGAGGGCTGGGTCAGCCCGGTGGCCGCCGTCAGCTCGACCCGGCTGATCGGCCCTGGCGACCGGATCAGGTCGACGACGACCGCGCGGCTGCCCGGGGTCGTCGGTGTCGACTCGCGCCGTGCCATGGTGTCCTTTCGCGGATCTACGTTCGAAGGCTACCCCGGCCCGCAAGACCGGTATCGTCGAGGCCGCGCGGGCGACTGGCCAGGCGCACCACCCCACCGAGGAGGATCGTGAGCGCGAGCACCGCGCCGACCGCCAGGATGGTCGGGATGAGTCTGGTGCGAGCGACCGAGATCATGGGGGCCGAACCCTACTTCCACGACTTCTCCGCCGGGCTCGAGTCCGTCCTGCGGCCCCACGGCTTCGCGGTCCTCACCCGGGTCCTGCCGACGGTGGAGGAGGAGATCGCGACCTTCCGGCGTTGGAAGGCCGGGGGCGATGTCGGAGCGATCGTTCTCGTCGACCTTTCCCACGACGACCCCCGCCTCCCCGTGCTGCGCGAGCTCGAGCTGCCGGTGGTGGTGGTCGGCAACCCCGCGATCGCCGCCGAGTTCCCCGCCGTCTGGACCAATGACGACGGCGCGATGCGAGATGCGGTCGCCTTCCTCCTCTCCCTCGGCCACCGGCGCCTCGCGCACGTCTCCGGCCCACTCCGGATGGCCCACACCCTCAGCCGCGCGCACGCCTTCGCGGCCGAGTGCGCTGCGGCGGGCGCGGCGTCCTCCACACTCGCCGGCGACTACTCGCAGGGCTCCGGATCCCGCGCGACGGCCGACCTCCTCTCGCGTACGGATCGCCCTACCGCCATCATCTTCGACAACGACCTGATGGCCCTCGGGGGACTCGAGGCAGCGGATGTCGCGGACGTCGCGGTCCCCGCGCACCTGTCGCTTCTCGCCTGGGACGACTCGGCACAGTGCCAGTTGTCCACCCCGCCCCTGTCTGCGGTGAGCCATGATGTGCAGGCGATCGGTCGCCTTACCGGGGACACCCTCCTCGCGGTGTTCGACGGCTCGGCGCTCAAGGCGGTCGAGGCCCCCCGTGTCTCGATCGTGTCGCGTGGCACGACTTCAAATCATAAATTATTTATCTAAGTTCTTGACTTTGTGTCTTCTCTGCCCGCAGGCTGGAGTCAGCAGCATCCGGAACCGCGGTGTCAGTCCCTGCCAGAAGGTCGGCAAAGGAGCCACACCTCGTGAACCACTCGCTCTCGGCAGCACCCCGTTTCTCCCGATCGAAGCGGATGACGGGGGCAGCGGTCACCACCGCCCTTGCCGCGACAATGCTGGTCGCGGCCTCAGCGCCGGCATCCGCCGTCGCCGCCCCCCAGGACTGGAGCACCCTCAACACGGAGTTCGTCGCACGCGACGGCTCGTCGCTCACCCTCGGCGGGACGGACTTCCGCATGAGCGGCGCCAACGCCTACTGGCTCGGCCTGGACGAGAACGTCGGCGGCGTCGACTACCCGACCCTCTTCCGGATCAAGGACGCCCTCGACACCGCATCGCACCTGGGAGTCACGGTCGTGCGTTCCCACATGATGACCTCGACAGGACAGGACAACGAGAATCCGCTGGCGATCATGCCGAGCCTCGGTGAGTACAACGAGGAGGCGTTCGCCACGATCGACTTCGCGATCGCCTACGCCGGCTCGGTCGGCATCCGGCTCCTGCTCCCGCTGACCGACGAGTGGCAGTACTACCACGGGGGCCACCGCGACTTCACGACCCCGCTCGGGCTCGCATCGGCCGACTTCTACACCGACCCCACCGCGATCGCCGCCTTCGACGAGTACATCGAGTACGTCGTCGGCCGCACCAATGCGATCACGGGGGTGCGCTACGTCGACGACCCCACGATCCTGGCGTGGGAGCTCGGTAACGAGCTCGAGGGGATGACCCTCGACTGGATCAACGCGCGGGTCGCGCTGATCGGCTCCCTCGCGCCCGACCAGCTCGTCGCGGCTGGCGGCCGTTTCGGGGTCAGCCAGCCGGCACTCCTCGCTCCAGGCCTCGACATCGTCGACGCCCACTACTACCCACCGACGATCGACCGCGTCTCCGCCGACGCGGCCCTGGTCGTCGCAGCTCGCAAGGTCTACCTCGCGGGCGAGTACGGCTCGCCCGCGGCCACGACCGCCCTACTCGAGCCTCTCGCAGCGAACACCGACGTCTCCGGGATGTTCTTCTGGTCGCTGTTCCCGAACAACGACCGGGGCGGCTTCGTGCCCCACGACGACGGGTTCACCGTGCACTACCCGGGCGAGACCACGCAGTCCCGGGCCGAGGTCGACGCGATCGTGGGCTACGGCGATGCGATCGCCGGCTCGAACGCCGTGCCTTCCCCCGCCCTCGGGGCGCCCCTCGTCACCGTGGTCGACCGCGAGAACGGTATCAACCGCATCTCCTGGCGCGGCACGGCCGGAGCGGACAGCTACACGGTCCAGAGTTCCGGTGGCGCGGGCTGGACCGACGTGGCTGGCCCCGTGTCGGCCGGCGCGTCACCCGTGACGGACTTCGTGTCGGCGCCGGGAACGACCTACCGGGTCCTCGCGGTCGGCGGCGCAACAGAGTCGGTCTCCGACCCGGTCACGGCCACTGGCCGGTCGAGTGTTCTCGTCGACCCGCTGCAGAGCCTCCTTCTCACCACCGGCCACTCGAACGTGACCCTGGAGGCCGACCCCTCTGGCGCTCTCGCCACTGGTGTCGCCGGGCAGACCTCCCGGCTCAGCTGGCAGCGCAGCGGGATCACCCGCGCGGAGTTCCTCGTCGCAGACGCCGACGGAATGTCGGTCGCGAGCAGCGCGGACGGACTGACCTGGGTCGAATCCAGCACAACGACCACCACCCGTGACGGACGCCACGTGCTCCTCGCCGAGGGCCTCTCCGGCGACCACCTCCGCCTCGAGTGGGCAACCGGAACCACCGTCTCCCGCGCCACGATCTCGAGCGGCACGGCGGGCGGCACGGTGGCCGTGCCAGGCGCATTCGCCCTGGCACTGCCAGCCGACGGTACCACCGGTGTGCGCTCCACCCCCGTCTTCAGCTGGACGGCGGCCGACGCGACCGCGTTCTACCGCTTCACGCTGTCGCTCCACCCCGACCTCTCCGAGCCGCTCATCACGAGAACAGGGATCACCGCGACCGAGTTCGCCCCCGGCCTCACCCTCGCTCCCGGCACCGTCCACCACTGGAGCGTCGAGGCGCTCAATGGCGGGGGATCGATGGCCTCGACGCCGCAGGCCGCCCAGTTCTCAACGGCTGACCTGCCGACCGCTCCCCTCGTGATCGACGACTTCGAGGGCTATTCCGACGACCAGGGGCTCACGGACGCCTATGTCCCCAACAGCGGAGGTGGCGCGGTGGTGTCGACACTGGTCGAGTCGTCTGGCGCAGCAGATGGAACGGCCGCCCGCTTCGACTACGACCTCGGCGGAGAGGGCTATGCGGGGATCGTGCGCACCCTTGCCCAGTCGCAGGACTGGTGGGGCTACACCGGACTCACGTTCTGGGTCGACGCTGACGCCGGGCACACCCTCTCCGTGCAGTTCGCGGCGAGCGGGGCATTCTGGGAGGCGAACGCCGTGCTGCCCACGAGCGGCTGGCAGCAGGTCGAGCTCGACTTCGCCGACTTCGCCACCCCTCCGTGGGCCGGGCAGGCGATCCTCAACCTCTCCTCGGTGACCGAGCACGCGTTCTACCTCGGCGGCGCCGGCTCTGGCACCCTTGTGGTCGACGACCTCCAGACAGTGCTCGCGGCCGTCCCCGCCCCGACAGACCCCGCCCCGACAGACCCCGCCCCGCTCGAACCTGCCGTCCCCCTGGCCCCTTCCGGGTCCGGCGCCGACTCCCTCGCGGCGACCGGAACCACCGGTGCCGGCGGAGCTCTCACCGCCTCCGTTCTCCTGATGCTGCTCGGCCTGCTCGCCGTGTGCGCAGGCCTCCGCACGCGCCACCCCCGTCCGAGGCGGGTGACCGGCACCGCCAGCTGAGCCAGAACCCCCATCCGCACCGCACCGCACCGACCGCACATCCCGTGCACCGAACACAGGAGTTCACCCGTGGCATCACCCAAGCTGTCCGTCCTCGTCGCCATCGCCGCGGCATCCACCCTCGTCCTGACCGGCTGCTCCGCAGGGTCAGGCGGCAACCAGACTGGTGAGCCGTCGGGAGAGATCACGGTACTGACCAATCGCACCGATATCGTCGACACGGTCTTCCAGGACTACGTCATCGAGTTCCAGAAGACCTACCCCGACGTGAGCGTCAAATTCGAGGCCCTCACCGACTACGAGGGAGACACCCGAATCCGGCTCAACTCGACCGACTACGGCGATGTGCTCCTCATCCCGAGCACCAACCTCGGCAAGGACCAGTACGCGCAGTTCTTCGAGCCTCTCGGCGACACGGCCGAACTGAGCGAGACCTACCGGTTCATGAACGAGGCCAGCTACGAGGGCACCGCATACGGCCTCTCCACGTTCGGATCGGCCATGGGCTACGTCGTCAACCGCGACGTCTGGACCGAGGCGGGTGTCACCACCCCGCCCACCACTGAGGCCGAGTACCTCGACGCGCTCCAGGCGATCAAGGACGTCACGGGTGCCATCCCGAACTACACGAACTACCAGGACGGCTGGCCGCTCTCCTCGCTACTCGGCAATCTCGGCACTGCCGACGGGCCGACCGCCCGCATCGACATGACGCAGGACGACGCACCCTGGACGGAGGGCAACGACATCTACAAGATCGACGGTCTGCTCTACGACACGGTGGCCGCGGGGCTCGTCGAGGCCGACCCGGTCACGAGCAATTGGGAGGAGTCGAAGAACCTCCTCGCCAGCGGCGAGGTGGGCTCGATGATCCTCGGCTCCTGGGCGATCGCCCAGATGCAGGACGCCGCGGAGAAGGCCGGCAAGCCGCGCGACACCATCGGCTTCTGGCCGATGCCCTGGCAGACGGACGGAGAGTTCACCTCGGTCACCGCCTCGGACAAGTTCCTCGCCGTGAGCCGCAACTCCGACAACAAGAACGCCGCCAACGCCTGGGTCACCTGGTTCGTCGACGAGTCCGGATTCGCCGCGAGCCAGGGTGCGATCAGCCCGGTGATCAGCGACCCATCTCCAGACACCCTGTCGGACTTCGCCGAACTCGGCGTGAACTACGTCGAACTCGACGCCGACCTGGCCGGCGAGGAGAGCCTCTTCCAGGACATCGCCAACGAGAGCGAGATCACCCTCGGGGCGGAGTATCGCCAGGAGATCATCGACGTCGCCCGCGGAGCCCAGCCGGGCACCAAGGAGTCGTTCTTCGCCGACCTCAACGAGCGCTGGGCAGCAGCCCGCGTGACCCTGGCCGAGTAGGAATCACTGTGACCACCGTCATCCGCTCGCCGAAGCTCCCGGCCCGCGGCAGCAGGCGAGCAGGGATCTTCGGCGGGCGGATGACGCCGTGGCTCTTCCTGGTCGTGCCGCTCGCATTCCTCATCGTGCTCACCTACATCCCCGTCGCGAACATGTTCTGGTACAGCGTCACGTCGTGGGACGGGCTCGACCCCGACAAGGAGTTCGTGGGACTGGGCAACTACGTCGAGATCATCACCCGGCCCGAGATCTTCCAGGTCTTCTTCGTGAGCCTCTACTACCTGGTCGGGGCGATCGCCCAGCTCGTGCTCGCGCTCTTCTTCGCGACGCTGCTGAGCTTCAAGACCCGGTTCCGCAACCTGTTCAAGGGCATCATCTTCTTCCCCTACCTCATCAACGGGGTCGCGATCGGGCTGATGTTCCTCTACTTCTTCCGCCCGGACGGCACCCTCGACGCCATCCTCGGATCGCTCGGGGTCTCCGACACCCCGCAGTGGCTCGGCGACTCCTCCGTGGTCAACAGCTCGCTCGCCGCGACCTCGGTGTGGCGCTACATGGGACTGAACTTCGTGCTCTTCCTCGGGGCTATCCAGTCGGTCCCCGAGGAGCAGTACGAGGCGGCCGACATCGACGGCGCGAACTCCTGGCACAAGTTCCGCTTCATCATCCTGCCCAGCATCCGCCGCATCCTCGGCCTGTCGTTCATTCTCGCGATCGCCGGCGCCCTGTCGGCGTTCGAGATGCCCTACATCATGACCGGCGGCGCGAACGGCTCGGAGACCTTCGTCATCCAGACCGTCGACACCGCGTTCCGGTTCGCCAAGGTCGGCCTCGCCTCGGCGATGGCCGTGGTGCTGCTCGCGATCGTGCTCATCATCACGGCGGTGCAGCGGATGATCTTCCCCGACGAGAAGGCCGACGAGAAGGCAGGAACGGTATGACCCTCACCACGAAGCGCGCCGTGGACCAGACCACTGCCCGTCGCCGCATCCGCTCGCCCCGCAGCCCGGCCAGCCGGCTCGGGACCCTGCTCAAATACACCGCACTCGTCTTCGCGAGCCTGTGTGCCATCGTGCCGATCGTGAGCATCGTGATGCTCGCCTTCAAGACCAACGAGGAGTACCGCGACACCGGGCCGCTCGACGCCCCGGGCAACTGGTTCAACCTGGAGAACTTCGCGACGGCCTTCACCCAGGGCGGCATGATCACGGGCTTCCTCAACACGGGGATCATCCTGGTGGTCTCTGTCACCGGAACGATCCTGATCGGCACGATGGCCGCGTACGCGCTCGACCGGTTCCGGTTCCGCGGGCGGGTGCTCGTGCTCGGGCTGTTCCTGCTTGCCACGCTGGTTCCGGCCGTCACGACCCAGGTCGCGACGTTCCAGGTCATCAGCGCCCTCGACCTCTTCAACACCCGCGGTGCGGCGATACTGCTGTTCATGGGCACCGACATCATCGCGATCTACATCTTCCTGCAGTTCATGCAGTCGATCCCGGTGTCGCTCGACGAGGCGGCCATGCTCGACGGCGCCAGCCGCTGGACCATCTATTGGCGCATCATCCTGCCGTTGCTCAAGCCCGCGATCGCGACCGTGGTCATCATCAAGGGGATCGCGGTCTACAACGAGTTCTACATCCCGTTCCTCTACATGCCCTCCCGCGACCTTGGGGTCATCTCCACCTCCCTCTTCCGGTTCACGGGCCCCTTCGGTGCCCAGTGGGAGGTCATCGCGGCCGGAACACTCCTCGTCATCATCCCGACCCTCGTCGCGTTTCTGTTCCTGCAGCGCTTCATCTACAACGGACTCACCTCTGGAGCTACCAAATGACCCTCTCCGCCCCCGACATCCGCCGCTCCCCCGGCATCCGCCCCCTGACCACCGGGTGGACCCTTCGCACAACGGCCGGTGCCGTGCCCGACCAGATCCGACAGAGCATCATTCCGGCGACAGTGCCGGGCACCGTGCACACCGACCTGATGGCGGCCGGCCTGATCCCCGATCCGTACCTCGACGAGAACGAGAGGCTCCTCACCTGGATCGGCCAAGCCGACTGGGAGTACTCGCTGGGATTCGAGTGGACGCCGGACGGTGAGGACAGGCACGACCTCGTCTTCGAGGGGCTCGACACCGTCGCGACCGTGCATCTCAACGGGGTGTGGATCGCGAGCACCCGCAACCAGCACCGCACCTACCGGGTCGCGGTCGACGCGCACCTGCGAGACGGCGCCAACGAGCTCACCGTGCACTTCGCGTCCCCGGTCAAGTACGCCGACGAGCAGAGCCTCGCGCTCGGATATCGCCCCCACGTCAACACGCACCCCTACAACGCCATCCGCAAGGCCGCCTGCAACTTCGGCTGGGACTGGGGACTCGACGTCGCCACCTCCGGCATCTGGAAGCCCGTGTCGCTGCACGCCTGGTCCGGTGCCAGGCTGTCCGGTGTCCGACCGACCGCGACCGTCCTCCCCGGGGGAGCGTCGGGCCTCGTGACCATCGAGGTCGAGATCGAGAGAGCGGATGTCGCGGGGGGCGCCGTTGCCCTCGATGCCGCGATCGCGGGGTCCGCGGCATCGGCCACCGTCCCAGCAGGGGAGTCCTCGGCGACACTCACCGTCGAGGTGCCCCATGTCGAGCTCTGGTGGCCGCGCGGCTTCGGCGAGCAGCCGCTCTACGCGCTCGAAGTCACGGCCGGCGGCCCGCAGGCCACAGACACCCGGTCCGCCCGGCTCGGGTTCCGCACGGTCGCCGTCGAGCTCGAACCCGACGCCGACGGCACGTCATTCCGCTTCGTGGTCAACGGCCAGCCGGTCTGGGCGCGCGGAGCCAACTGGATCCCCGACGACGCCTTCTTCCACCGGGTCGACCGCGCCCGCTACGCACACCGGCTCGACCAGGCCGAGTTCGCGAACATCAACCTGCTCAGGGTCTGGGGTGGTGGGCTGTTCGAGTCCGACGACTTCTTCGACCTCTGCGACGAGCGCGGGATCCTCACCTGGCAGGACTTTCTCTTCGCCTGCGCCTCCTACTCGGAGGAGGAGCCTCTCCGGGGCGAGATCGAGGCGGAGGTGCGCGACAACGTGGAGCGCCTGATGCCCCACTCGAGCCTCGTGCTCTGGAACGGCAACAATGAGAACATCTGGGGCTACGAGGAGTGGGGCTGGGAGAAGCGACTGCAGGGCAAGTCCTGGGGCCTCGGCTACTACCTCGACCTCCTCCCGGACCTTGTCACCGAGCTCGACCCGTCCCGCGCGTACACTCCTGGCAGCCCCTGGTCCGGCGACCCGGCCGTCTTCGCGAACTCGGTCGAGCACGGCTCCGTGCACCTCTGGGAGCACTGGAACCGGGAGGACTACCCCGGCTACCGCGACGTCGATCCGCGGTTCGTTGCCGAGTTCGGCTGGCAGGGACCGGCGAGCTGGTCGACCATCACCCGCGCGATCTCCGATCATCCGCTCACCCCGGAATCCCCGGGGATGCTGCTGCACCAGAAGGCCGCGGACGGCAACGACAAGCTCACCGACGGTCTCGTCGCGCACCTGCCGCTGCCCGACGACACCGAGGACTGGCACTGGGCGATGTCGCTGACCCAGGCGACGGCCGTCGCGGTGGGCATCTCCTACTGGCGCTCCCTTTCGCCCAAGAACATGGGGACTGTCGTCTGGCAGCTGAACGATTGCTGGCCGGTCACCTCGTGGTCGGCCGTCGACGGTGACGGCACCGCGAAGCCGCTGCTCTACGCGCTCAAGCACGTCTACGCCGACCGCCTGCTCACGATCCAGCCCCACGCCGGCGCGCTCGTCACCGTCGTGGTCAACGACTCGCCTGAGGACTGGGCGGCACCCCTCGTGCTGGCGCGTCGCCGCTTCGACGGCGGGGAGCTCGCCTCCGAGACCGTCTTGGTCGACGTTCCGGCACGCTCAACCCTCGTCGTTCCGATAGCGGATGTCGTCGCCGCGGCGTCCAACGTCGCAGGAGAGGTCCTGGTGGCCTCGCTCGGGGCCGAGACGACGCACTGGTTCTACTCCGAGTACCGCGACTCCGAACTGGCGCCGGCGCAGCTCGACACCGAGGTGCGCACGACCGCGGCCGGATACTCCGTGACGGTCACCGCGCACAACCTCGTCCGCGACATCGCCCTGCTCGTCGACAAGGTCGACCGGAAGGCGGTCGTCTCCGACATGCTCGTGACCCTGCTTCCCGGCGAATCTGTCACCTTCGACGTTGCGACGACCCGCACCCTGGCTGCGGACAAGCTGGTCTCGACTCGCGTATTGCGGACCGCCAACCAGCTTGTCGCCGACTGGGGGCGATGAGGTGGGGTCGCCGACATCCGCTCGTGGCATGGTTCTCGCCCTCGATCTCGGGGGAACCAAGGTCGAGGCGGCGCTGGTGGGCCCGGATGGGGAGATCGTCGGCGGGATCCATCGCGCGCTGACGGGGCAGGCGGCCTCGCGGGCGGAGCTGATCGCGGCGATCGACGACGTGGTGCGGCGCTCGGGCGCCGCAGGGACGGTCGAGGTGATCGGGATCGGGTCGGCCGGGCCGGTGGACCTGGGTGCCGGAACGGTCAGTCCCAAGAACCTGCCGCAGCTCGCGGGGTTCCCGGTCCGGGAGCACCTCGAGGCGCTGGTGCCAGGTGCGCGGGCGACCCTGCGGCTCGACGGCACCTGCATCGCGCTCGCGGAGCACTGGCTCGGCGCGACCCGGGGTCGATCGAACTCGATGAGCATGGTCGTCTCGACCGGGGTCGGGGGCGGCATCATCCTGCACGACTCCCTCATCGCCGGCGCCACCGGCAACGCCGGGCATGTCGGGCAGATCCAGATCGCATCACGGGTGGCGGGCGACGCCCGCGATGCCTCGACGCTCGAGGCCATCGCCTCCGGTCCGGCCACGGTTGCCTGGGCCAGGCGCCAGGGCTGGCCAGGCGCCACCGGCGAGGACCTCGCCGCGGACTACGCCCAGGGGAACCGCATCGCGGTCGCGGCCGTGCGCCGTTCGGCGACCGCCGTCGGGGAGGCGATCGCGAGTGTCGCGACCCTGCTCGACCTCGAGGTCGTTGCTGTGGGCGGCGGTTTCGTCAACGTCGCCGACCACTACCTCGACCTGGTTCGCGCCGCGATCTCCGACAGTGTTGTTTTCGACTACGCCAGGGTCGACGTGGTGCCGTCGGCGCTGAACGGCCGCGGGCCGCTCCTCGGGGCCGCCGCCCTCGTCCACCGGTCCTGGCTGCTCGATGCGACCGCGTTTCCGCCCCCCCGAACCCTCGGGACGCGGCATCCGGTAACACCCATGGGAAAGCAGGAACAACAATGAGGTTGAAAATTCCACGCACACGCGCCATCGTCGGGGCGGTGGCGGTGATCGGCCTGTTCGCCGTCGGCGCCACTACCACCCCAGCGGCTGAGGCATTCTCGCCGGCTGACAAGAGCACGGTGGTGAACTACCTGCACTCCATCACCGGGTCGAAGGTGGTGAGCGGGCAGCACAACAAGGAGCCGGCCGCCCTGCCGGGGCAGTACACGCAGCGGGTGCACGACATCACGGGCGTCTACCCCGGACTGTGGGGCGGTGACTTCCTCTTTGGGGCGAACGACGTCGGGAACCGGCAGAGTGTGATCAACCAGGCGAGGACGGAGTGGCAGAACGGCTCCCTGGTCGTGCTCAGCTGGCACGTCTGCCCGCCGACCGGCGGCTCCTCCTGCACCTGGGAGCAGATCAACGGTGACCTCGACGACTGGCAGTGGTCGCAGCTCACTACCGATGGCACCTTCCTCAACAACGCCTGGAAGTCGCGGCTCGACGAGATCGCGCCCTTCCTCCAGCAGCTCGAGAACGCCGGGGTGCCGGCGATCTTCCGTCCTCTGCACGAGATGAACGAGGACTGGCCGTGGTGGGGCGGACGCTCCGGCTCCGATGGCTCGTCGCGCCTGTACCAGATCACCTACGACTACCTCGTGCACAGCAAGGGTTTCGGCAACCTCGTCTGGGCCTGGAACGTGCAGGACAACCCGAACGGTGATCTCGCGGGCTACTACCCGGGAGCCGGATACACCGATGTCGTCACTCTCGATGCCTGGTACAAGGACTTCCCGAGTCAGGGCGAGTACAACTCCCTCCGGAGCATCGCGGCCGGGAAGCCCATCGCGCTCGGCGAGATCGGGCGGATGCCGGCCGAGTGGCAGCTCTCAAGCCAGCCGGACTGGACCTATTTCATGCACTGGTCGGAGCAGCTCGAGGGCAACAACTCCCACCAGGCCATCAAGGACACGTACTACAACCCCCGTGTCCTGCACCAGGGTGACCTCGCCATCGGCTGATCGCGCCACAGTAGACGGACACCACCACCGACCCCTCCGGGCGACTAGCGGAGCAGGTCGGGGTGGTGGATCGCGGCGACGTCGGGGTGCGCGCGCAGGCGGCTTTTGAGCACGTTCTCGCCGTAGGTGCCGAAGATCGGGTTCTCGGGGTCGAGGGTGATCCCTGGCGCCTCGAGGGAGTCTGG